>PIVJ01000170.1 GCA_003353955.1 Bacteroidota bacterium
GCTGTATTGGATGGATTTGAACATTATATGAGTCATATCACCCATATGGGTGACCTATATTTGCAAACCCAAAATTAGGTCACTGCGACCTACTTTCTCTGGGATATAGGTCAAAACGCGTTTTTCCAGAAAGGCCTCTCATTTGACCAGTAATAGCCAAATTTCGAATGTATTGGACATTTTGGACATCTCTAGGACACATTGACCTACATACCCAGAATTAGGTCAGTGTGACCTACTTTCATGGAAATATAGGTCAAACTCCATTTTCCATACATTAGTGACTAAGATGGTGGCAATTCGTGCTGTAATTGATGGATTTGAACTTTATATGGGTCATAACATCCATATGTTTGACCTATATTTGCAAACCATAATTTAGGTCACCACAACCTACTTTCCTCCAGATATAGGTCAAAACACGTTTTTCCAGAAAGGCCTCTCATTTGACCAGTAATAGCCAATTTACGAATGTATTGGACATTTTGCACATCCCTTGGCCACATTGACTTACATACCAAGAATTTGGTTAATGTCACCTACTTTCATTTTCAATTCATTATTCAGTAAACGGTGGCACGTTCATGCTCTATTTGATGGATTTGAACTTTATGGGTCATATCACTCATATGGGTGACCTAAGGTGAACCTCCAGATCCATGCGGATCTATATTTCAACTTCAGTTCATCTCATCCATGGAAGGGTCCCATTTCTGCACTGCTGTGTATATTCACCTGCTATAAAATAAATAAATAATTAATTTTAGAATTTAGAATTTTGTTCAGGTTTTCCAGTTATCTTCTCAACTCTGGCATTTGGGCAGCGCCCCTGGCCAGATCACTTAGGTTCCCCCTTAAGGCCCTTTTTTGAAGAAATTACTATATTTATAGGTGTCAAAATTTGAAATATATGGTGCTTTTTCATGTATCTATATTTATGGGGTGATTTTCAATAATTTACTAAATAGTTATGGGTAGTGTTTTTGATGCTACTATATTTATGGGTATACTTTTTCACCATTTCACTATATTTATCAGCCTGGTTTTGGTGACCAACTATATTTTAGGGTCAAGGTTTCGGAGCACCAGCCATGCATCCCTGTCATTCTCAGGACAATGTGCCCCCCTGGGCGCTGGGGTATTGGACCATACCATGTCACATGCGTTACATTTCACACTCATTTTTCAAAAAAATAAATCAAGAAATTTCTTATTTGCAATATTGACAACAAACTGATTAGCCCGGCTGTATTTCCTAGGTTCATACTATTTCTATTAATGTAAAAAAGCCATGTACATATACATGTGTGTATATATATGCCCTTTCTCAGTTTTCTGCAATTACTGATTGATTACAGTCACATCCGTTACATTCACACGAATGAAAATATTTGGGGCAATTTTGCGAATCTTTTATCTCAGTCAAGCTTTGAGGATGAGACTCAAAATGCATTTTATTGATATTCTGCATTAGCTGCTTCACTCAATTATCAAAGTTTTATTGCTGCAAATTTGCCAAAAAAGATGCTACATGCCTCTTAGTATGTCACATGCAATATGCATCTGAATTTGGCTTTTTATGTCCACCCCTTTACCCGAAGGGGGGACATATAGTCATCACCTCTGGCGTCCGTTGTCCGACCGACACACTATTAAATGAGACAAAGTTTTTCCACTTCCCCTTACCAGATTTTAACCAAACTGGGTGGGAACCTTCCAGGGCAGGTCCCACAGATCAAGTTCGAAGATAAACATGAAATGTCAAAGGTCAATGTCACATAGGACAAATCAGAAAAATCCCACTTTGGGCCTTTTGGCCCCTTTAAAATCCATCGATTTCAACGAAACTGAGTATGACCATCCAGTGCCACATTCATCAAAATATATTACACACACAGTTTCTTTACTTGAGGTCAAAGGTCAAGGTCACAGAGGCCGATCGAATTCTATTATGACCATTGTAACAAATGAGACAACGTTTTTTCACTTTCCTTTTAACCGATCTTCACCAAACTGGGTGGGAACCTTCATGGGCAGTTCCCACAGATCCAGTTCCAAAGAAACCTTCAAACGTCAAGGTCACAGAGGTCAAATAATGAAAATTACACATTCGCCCTTTAGACCCCTTTCAACAGTATGAATTTCAACAAAATGGGTATGAGCATCCAGTGCAGCACTCTACAATTTATTTTACACAAGTTTTGACTTGAGGTCAAAGGTCAAGGTCACAGAGGTCAAATAGTGAAAATCACTCTTTGGCCCGTTTGACATCTTTCAAGTGCATGAATTTCACGAAAATGGGTATGAGCATCCAGTGCAACATTCTTCAATTACACTGCACACGTTTTTACTTGAGGTCAAAGGTCAAGGTCACAGCTCTAGGTCAAATAACAAAAATTACACTTAGGGCCTTTTGACCCCTTTCAAGTCCATGAATTTCAATGAAAATGGGTATGAGCATCCAGTGCTACATTCTACAAATAACATAATTACACAAGCTTTGACTTGAGGTCAAAGGTCAAGGTCACAGAGGTCAAATGACGAAAATCAGACTTTGGCCCTGTTGACCCCTTTCGAGTCCATGGATTTCAATGAAAATGGGTGTGAGCACCCATTTCTACATTCTACAAATTATATTACCCGGGTTTTGACTTGGGGTCAAAGGTCAAGGTCACAGAGGTCAGATAACAAATTCACACTTTGCCCCTGTTATACACCTTTAACACCTATAAACGTGATGAATGCCAATGAAGTGTAACAGATCTTCAAATCATATCACTCAGCTTTGAATGTAGGTCAAAACTCAAGGTCACAGAGATGAACAATTCCCCATCATCATGGTACTTTTTGGGGTGGACATTGTACCTTTCAGGTACCTCTAGTCTAAACTTGATTTCGGGATATTTCTGTTACTTTGCAATCATTGTGTATTTGACACTTTTTAACCATTTGTACTAAACATACATAGTATGCATATTTAATAGCTGAGTGATTCATCAGGATCCTGCAACAGGCTTTTGAACGCTGATGTTCAATTTCATCAAAATCTCCCAAAAATCATATTTTTTGGTCAAAACATTTTTGGGCTGGCTTTATTTTGATTTTTTCACCTTTCTTTTATTAGATACAGGTGTATAATAAACGAATGGGGGCTAAATTTCAAACATTTCAAATCCTGCGGAATGGACCTTTAAGATATATACATGACCATTACTTCCATAACCAAAATTAGGTCAGTGTGACTTGACCATAACTTATGTATCAAAAGTATGGTCATTGTGACCTACTTTGATCGATGCTTTAACTAATAAAGGGCCAATGTACATTTTTGGCCACCACTTGGCCAACATACCAAGGATTATGTCACTGTCATCTATTTTCATCCATGGATATATTGGTAAATATATAAAGGTATTGAATGCCCCTAATCACATTACCCCAGAACTAACTACAACAGGTCAGACTAAAGATCCTATGGATCGATATTTCATGTTCCAATGACGCGGCTCCTAAGCGCAGCACTTGT
>PIVJ01000629.1 GCA_003353955.1 Bacteroidota bacterium
TCTCATGATCAATCGACTTTTTTGAAAAATGCCATGGGGAGAGCGTAGAGAAGGCAGTTGTGCCAAGAACTGCTCAGTATGAAAGGTTTTTAGTGAAAACTCATTGGTGATGCAGGATTAGGGATGCACTGTCCGGTATATTAGTTCTATCGATCTGATCATCATTCCTAGCCTCAATACAGCACATTTACATTTACAGTTTATAATATTAAAATAATGCAGTACATTAAAAATAAAGTCGTTGCGAATTGAGAATCACATAAATTTTATTCTTAGAAGATATTTTGGTTAACCATATTTTTTACTCTTAGATTAGACTTTATTAACTAGACTTTTATAAAAGACCACCAAAATAGTATTTTATGTGCCATATTATATCAGTTTATGCTACAAAAACTCGACTAGTCGAATTGTTCGTTTAGTATAAATATTATTATTTGACTAGTCGACTATTATGTACATTTAGAAAAAAAGTATATCAGAAAGTATTGTACTTTTACAGTCTGGTGATCGAATCCTGGAAACTTAACTCGTAAGTGTTTTTCCAAGTCCGAAAACGTTTCTGTGTTTTTTTGTTCCCACAAACTAACACTGGCAGAAAGAAAGCAGTATAAATAGTAGTTCGTCACCTGTAACTCTAACAAGGGTGGTTGGGAAATATATGTGAAGACCTGGCACTGCTATTTAGCAGAAAGGCTACTAACTTGCTATTTGTCATCCATCCTAGGAGATATATATGAACACTATCTGTATCTGTACCTATATTGACTGCTTTACTCAGTGAGTTATTCCATGTTAGCAACTTGGTGCACTCATAAATCTGAGTTTAACATGTAATTCCAGACATGGACTCAAA
>PIVJ01000630.1 GCA_003353955.1 Bacteroidota bacterium
ATCATATATTACCGAAAATCCCATAAAATGGAATGAAGATAAATTTAATGTAAAGACGCAAGACATTGCGTCTCAATCAGACAATGGAGGGGATGCATAATGAAAGAGGGCTGGATAGAACGTAAATTAGGCGAAGTCGCAACTAAAATCACAAAAGGTAGTACTCCAACTACCTATGGTTATAAATTTCAAAATAATCGCGCAGCACATCATGAGCACCGATAAAGAAAAATATTTTGCGAATAAATACCGCATACCATCAACCCGATTACAACATTGGGATTACGGATGGAATGCACCCTATTTTGTAACCATCTGCACAAAAAATCGGGAATGTTATTTTGGCGATATCGTAGAGACGGAAGATATTGTGTCTCCCTATAAAATACAATTGTCAGAAATTGGGGTAATTGCAGAAAAATATTGGTATGAAATTCCTGAACATTTCCCGTTTGTGAAATTGGGTGCATTTGTGGTAATGCCCAATCATGTGCATGGAATAATTATTATCGACAAAACCAATGATGATAACGCAACAACCGTAGAGACGTTGCATGCAACGTCTCTACCACCACCACCGTCATCACCAACGCCAACGTCACCACCACCACCGTCATCACCAACGCCAACGTCACCACCACCCGATAAAAACAAAAAAATGGCGTCAATTTCACCCAAACAGGGGTCGTTGTCAACAATTGTTCGGTCATACAAATCGGTTATAACAAAAAACGCCAAAAAAATACACGCCGATTTTGCATGGCAATCACGGTTTCATGACCACATTATCAGAAACGACGAATCATTTGAAAGAATAAAATCATATATTACCGAAAATCCCATAAAATGGAATGAA
>PIVJ01000171.1 GCA_003353955.1 Bacteroidota bacterium
GCACAACATCAATCGGTATGGGTGGCACAACATCAATCGGTATAAGTGGCACACATTAGTCCGGTATGAGTGGCACAATAACTCCGGTATGGGTGGCACAAGTTGGAGCGGTCTATCCAGATAAATACACATGAAAGTTTAATGCTATCTCGTGGTGGTTAATCAGGGCTCCATTCTTTATGACTATTTATTTAACAACTCCAGACTAATGTTATTATTGAGTATTTGTTTTTTATAATAATTCTACTATTCAAACCACTCTAAATTGAGGGTTTTATTATGTTGCAAAATCAATCCTTTAATATCATATTTTAGATCCGAAATATCTTTATAATCTTGTTTATACAAATTGGCCAATACTTTACCTTTTTCTAGTATTATAAAATTATCGCAGATATCTGTTGCTAAATCTAAATTGTGGGAGGTTAGAAATAAGGTTTTCTTACCTTTTAATGATTTTAATACGGTAACAATAGTATCCATTGTTTTTATATCCAAATTAACAAATGGCTCGTCTAATAAAAGTAATTCTGGATTATGAATTATGGAAGCTCCAATGCTTACTTTCATTTGAGTGCCAGCCGACAAATTTTTAATTGGCTTATCTTTTTCATCTATGCCTAATAAATTACATAAATCAACAATACGATTATCAATTCCAATTTCTTGAACTTTTTGATATTTACAAACGAACTTCCAATATTCAATAAGATTAAAATCCTCAATATAATACGGTTTATTTAAAACGATTCCAATTTGATTTTTATATGAAACATAATTAGGATTAACTTTTCTACCAAAGGCGATGAGCTCTCCTTGATCACAACTTAAAAGGTTACATAGAATATTAACAATTGTCGTTTTTCCAGAACCATTATTACCAACTAAGCAAGTAAAATCACCTTTCTTAATATTAAAAGAAATCCCATCCAATGCAATTTGTTTTCCAAAACGTTTGACAACATTAATAAAACTTATCATATGATTTTGTTTTTAATATATATAATAAAAATGACAGGCCTAATATGAAAATGAAAATGGTTGAAATTAGCCCAAATATTATATTTAGCAATCCTAAGGCAAGAGCAGAAAGGATGAAAATAAAAAATAAAGAAGTTGGTTTTATACGATGGAGGAAGGAAATCAGAATAAATGCATTTGTGATAATCAAGAAACTGGCTATTAGGGAACAGTAAGTAAAAGGTTGTCCATTTTTATAATAATAAATCAACGATATATTTTGTAGAATCAAAAAAAGAGCAATATAGGATAATTTTAAAAGATGTCTTAAAAAATGAGGTATAATATATACATCAAAGAAATTAGAGTTTTCCAGATTCCAATCAATTTTGTAAAACTTGAAAATAAAAAATGAATTCAATGTAATAATGTTAATTAAAATGAAATTACTACGTAAATATAGGCTTAGGAATATTATAAAAAATGGAGTAATGAAATTAATAGTAAAGTAAAATAAATTATTTTTAATTAATAATTTACCATATAGAAATATTAAAATCTTTATTAAGCCCAATTATTAAACCTCCTTTTCATGAAAGCAAACATACTCAACGTTAGCAAAGGTATTGAGATGAATGTTATAATATTTATACTTTGAACTTTATAACCAAATGAAATAATTAACCCTCCAAACGGGTATATTTTATGTGCTAACAATAAAACACCTGATTCTTCAGCAAAAGCATTAATTAATACTGCAAATACAGACAGGTAAGTGTAAGTATTTTGAACGTTTTCAATTTGTTTATCCCTGTTCAAATTAATGTTTTTAAAGAATATAAAAATAGTTATTAGGAGTATATGTGTCAAAATAGCTATTATTAAAGTAGATAGAAAAGAAAGTATTCCTTCTGTTCTATATAATAGAATTGCAGAAATAAATAATAGTGTACTTATGACAAAATTCAAGTTGCATATAAGTCGTAGAAATTCCTTCTTAATTACACCATAACGGGTGGTAGGGAAAACTAAAAATACTTGATTATTATGGAAGTTTTTCTCATAATTCAGTTTTATCTCCAACATTATTAATATTGATAATATTAAATAATAAGCATAAATAAAATAAACAATATTAACAGCAATATATACAGGATCTATTGGTTTATATAACCCTATACCAATCGTAATAAAAACTAATATAATATTAAATATTGACCATAAAAAAAATACGACATTCCCCATTTTATTTAAAATCTATTTATTTAGGTTTGAGCAAAGGAACTCAAACCTAAATAAAATTATTGAAATTTGGAAGCCTTCTCAACAAGAATTAATTACCGATCTAATACCTCCTCCAACTCCAATAAGCCCAACTACGATGCTAGCACCTCCTGTAGCCATTGCTGCACCAACGAAAGCAGCACCAAAGAAAAACAAACTCCATCCACATCCATCACCTGCTTGTACACTTTCCATTTGATCTAATTCTAATGTTTTCATAGTAATAAATTTTTAAGTTAGTAAATAAAATATCACCACAAATAAAAAACATCTCACGGTAAAAATATTACCGTTACTTGTTTTCGTTAAAAAATTAAATGAGTATTGGTTATCGCCTTAAAATATTTATCATACAACAGTAGCTTTATCGAACAGTTTTTTTACAATATCTACGGTTAAATAAGGGATGTAATTTGTCTAATATCAGAAGTACTAATTATTAATTTAATGAAAATTGTCAATGTTGTATGCTTTACGTTACTAATAGTTATATAAACCCATGGTATGTAAGTGCGAACGGATCTAAATAAAATAAACTATTTTTAGAAGAAAATTATGTGCAAAGACTGATTATTTCTTATCGTCTTTATTATTTCACTTTATAAATAATTTGATTTTTTTATACATACCTAATGTGCCCCCAAAATAATATCCAAGTAGGATTTATGGATTTTACCTCCCAATCATCTTCTTCGGATCAACCCATTCTGTAAATTGTTCATCAGTTACTAAGCTCAAAGCTAGGGCAGATGCTCTTAAAGTAATGCCTTCTTCATGAGCCTTTTTAGCAATTTTGGCGGCATTCTCGTAACCGATATGGGGGTTCAAAGCAGTTACCAACATCAAGGAATTTTCTAAATTATTCTTAATATAATCCTTGTTGGGCTCAATGCCAACGGCACAATTATCATTAAACGAAACACAAGCATCTCCAATTAATCGGGCAGACATCAAAAGATTAAAAATCATCATGGGTTTAAAAACATTTAGCTGAAAATGTCCATTCATTCCTCCTACCGTAATTGCAGTGTCATTTCCAATAACTTGAGCGCAAATCATGGTTAAGGCTTCCGCCTGAGTTGGATTAACTTTACCCGGCATGATGGATGAGCCCGGTTCATTGGCAGGAAATATAATTTCGCCAATTCCACAGCGTGGCCCTGAAGCAAGCATACGCATATTTTGTGCGATATGCATCAAACTTACAGCCAATGTTTTTAATGCTCCTGAAGTTTCGACAATGGCATCATGGGCAGATAGGGATTCAAATTTATT
>PIVJ01000054.1 GCA_003353955.1 Bacteroidota bacterium
TGTAACTGCCTGATTTTCTAGTAGCGGGGACAGGATTCGAACCTATGACCTTTGGGTTATGAGCCCAACGAGCTACCACTGCTCCACCCCGCAATATATTTTATATCTTACTTTTGCTAAATTGGAGTGCAAAGATATATTTTGTTTCTTTGTATTCCAAATAATAAAAAAATAAAATTGACTGAAATAGCACATAAATCAGGCTTTGTAAATATAATTGGCAATCCAAATGTTGGTAAATCTACATTGATGAATGCATTGGTAGGTGAAAAATTGGCCATAATTACATCCAAGGTTCAAACTACCCGGCATCGGTTGAAGGGAATTGTTAATGGCGACAATTTTCAAATTGTATATTCCGATACACCCGGAATCGTGGATCCACATTATAAGCTCCACGAATACATGATGAAGTTCATTGATTCGGCCATGATAGATGCCGATATATTTTTATTGGTTACAGATGTAGACGATCAATTCGAAAACCAGAAAATACTGGATCGTATCAATGAATCCGGATTACCCATTATTGTAATCATCAATAAAATTGATTTGAGTGATCAAAAAACGGTGGTGAAATTAATGACACATTGGAGAAAACAATTGATCAATGCTGAAATTATTCCTGTTTCAGCTTTAAATAATTTTAATATAGAAAGTGTATTTAATCAAATTCTTGATAAGTTGCCCGAAAATCCACCCTATTTTCCAAAAGATGAATTAACAGATAAATCACAACGTTTTTTTGTTTCTGAATTCATTCGCGAAAAAATATTATTATACTACCAAAAAGAAATCCCATACAGCGTAGAAGTTGTCGTTGAAACATTTAAGGAAGAAGAAAAGATTATTCGAATTTTAGCGCTTATCTTTGTAGCCCGGGATACCCAAAAGGCAATAATTATTGGTCATAAAGGTGAAGCGTTGAAAAAAGTTGGCACTGAGGCCAGAAAAGATATTGAAGAATTTGTAGGGAAGAAAGTATACCTGGAATTAAGTGTTAAAGTAAATAAAGACTGGAGAGATAAAGATCTCCAATTACGCAGGTTCGGATACATTCAGTAATTTAAATTAAATTTTATGGGAAATTTTCTGGCAATTGTTGGAAGACCAAACGTAGGTAAATCTACTTTTTTTAATAGGCTCACCGAGTCGAGAGATGCTATTGTTGAAGAAACTAGTGGCGTTACCCGTGATCGTCATTATGGACAATCGAGCTGGAATGGCATTGATTTTTCTGTAATTGATACAGGAGGATATGTTATTGGATCGGAAGATATTTTCGAGGAAGAAGTCCGAAAACAAGTTAAGCTCGCCATTGAAGAATCAGACGTCATTGTATTTATTGTAGATGTTATGACTGGCGTTATCGGGATGGATGAAGATGTTGCAAAACTGCTCCGAAAATCCAATAAAAAAGTATTTTTAGTTGCCAATAAAGTTGATAATCACGAGCGGGCTCAGCTTTCGCACGAATTTTTCAAGCTAGGTTTGGGAGAAGTTTATTGCATTTCTTCCATCAACGGAAGTGGAACAGGCGATTTATTAGATGAAGTTGTAAAGGCATTTCCGGTACAAGAAAAGATAAAAAATGAGGATTCAGGAATACCAAGATACGCAGTGGTGGGCAGACCAAATGTTGGAAAATCGTCATTGATAAATGCGTTGATTGGGAATGAAAGGAATATCGTAACACCTATCGCAGGTACCACAAGAGATACAATTAACACACGCTATAATACTTACGGTTTTGATTTTATTTTGGTAGATACCGCCGGCTTACGTAAGAAGGCGAAAGTGAATGAAAATATTGAATTTTATTCTGTTATGCGCTCTATTAAAGCCATCGAACAAAGTGATGTTTGCCTGTTGTTAATTGATGCAAAAGATGGCATTGAAAGTCAGGACTTAAATATTTTTCATCTGGCTGAGAAGAATAGAAAAGGTGTGGTTATCGTTGTAAATAAATGGGATTTGGTGGAAAAGGAAACCAATACTCATATCGAATTCGAGAATAGGATCCGTGAAAAAATTGCGCCCTTTAATGATGTTCCTATTGTTTTTACTTCAGTGCTTACCAAGCAACGAATTTACAAAGCACTTGAATTGGCACATAAAGTTTATAAAAGCAAGTCCACAAAAATTACAACTTCTAAACTGAATGAATTGTTATTGCCGATTATAGAGGCTACTCCTCCACCATCAGGCTCAAGAGGCAGGTATATTAAAATAAAATATATTACGCAACTTCCAACCAATTTCCCGGCATTTGCATTTTTCTGTAATCTTCCGATGGATGTGAAGGATTCTTATAAACGTTTTCTGGAAAATAAACTTCGGGAGCATTTTGATTTTAATGGTGTTCCGGTACAAATCTATTTCCGACAAAAATAATAAGGTGGAGTCAATCAGAATTGATAAATGGTTATGGGCCGTTCGCTTATTTAAAACTCGAAATACTGCTGCCGAAGCTTGCAAAGGCGGAAAAGTAAAGATTGACGGAAAAGTGGTTAAACCTTCTCGTGACATTAAAGTTGGCGATTTAATCAGCATTCAGCAAACACCAATCATTAAAGAAGTAAAAGTATTGCAGATTATTAAAAATCGTGTTTCAGCTAAATTAGCCGTTGAATCTGTTGAAGATATAACTCCCAAAGAAGAATACGATAAATTAAAAATGATGAACGAGTTAAATTACGAACGTCGGGATCGTGGAGTCGGACGGCCGACAAAAAAAGAACGTCGAACAATCGGAAAACTTAAAAAAATATAATCACATGAGAAAAATATTAATTGTCATTATCAGCATCTCATTAATCTGGATAAGTTGCAATTTTGAGAAAACTCCTGATTCGGTTACGCTGGCATTCTATAATGTTGAGAATTTATTCGACACCATTAATGATCCAAGCATAAATGATGAAGAATTTTTACCTGATGGCCGCCAGAAATGGAATACTAAAAAATATTTCCAGAAGATTGAAAACATATCCAGGGTTTTGCTTTCCATCGATTCCATAAATCCTCCAGCCTTTATCGGCCTGGCTGAAGTTGAAAATAAAACCGTGCTGGAAGAGCTAATATCTTTCTCTGAATTAAAAAAATACAATTACAAAATCATTCATCAAAATAGTCCCGATTTTCGAGGGATTGATGTCGCTTTTATTTATCGCCCTAAACTCTACAAGCCGGAATATAATGAATGGATAAATATCACATTCCCTTTTGATTCATCATATACTACCCGTGACATTCTTTATTCCAAAGGGAAAATCCCAGGAAATGGAACAGTACATATTTTCGTTAACCATTGGACTTCACGCTATGGCGGACAAGAAGTAACTAAAGAAAAAAGAAAATATTTGGCCGCATTAATCAAATCTAAATCGGATGATATTTTAAAGATTGAACCCAATGCCAACATCATAATTATGGGCGATCTAAATGATAATCCAACAGATGTAAGTTTAACGAAAGGACTAGAAGCACTCTCAATTTCAGCGGATATACAAGCTGATAAATTATACAATACTTCTCTCGATAAATATGAAAAAGGTGAAGGGACTCTGTATTACAAATCATGGGATTTATTTGATCAAATAATCGTTTCAGGAAGTCTTTTAATAGAAAACGCTACGATAAATTTACAGTCAAAAAGCATCCTGATTCATAAACCAGATTGGATTTTATTTGAAGATAATAATGGAATTAAGAGGCCAAATAGGACTGCTTCCGGAGGCCGGTATTATGGTGGCTATAGCGATCATTTACCTGTTTATATAATTA
Organism: Bacteroidota bacterium; assembly: GCA_003353955.1. Lineage (GTDB taxonomy): Bacteria > Bacteroidota > Bacteroidia > Bacteroidales. The sequence goes on from PIVJ01000054.1 coordinate 3,787, forward strand.
TTGGGAAAGGGAAATAAAGAGTTATACCGATTACTAATTAGTATGAGCCATAAATGCGTTTTGCTTTTTATGTCTAACTAATTATGTATCGGCATTTTACCTTATATGTTGTATAGCTCATTTTGATTTTAAAATGGTATTACTTATTCGTCGTAATTAATTTCTTTTTCCAACACCCCATTTTCATCATAATAATACCAATTCCCAACACGTATACCGTTATCAATTGATCCTATAATAGAAAGTTGCCCATTGTGGTGAAAAGATTCATTCTTTCCATCAATTACTCCATTTTTGAAATAGCCCCTGCTCCACATCACACCATCTTCATAATAATAGACCCACTTACCATGTTTTTCCCCATTTTTAAAATAGCCCTCCATTCTGAGTTGCTTATTTTTATAATAGGATTCTTGTTTAACTAAAACTTTTGAGTCATCTGTGGTGTAATAGCTTATCAGCTTGGGAGTACCATCGAAATATGTTTGTTCAGTCTCACCCTTTAATTTACGTGTACATGAACTGACTACAAATAAAACTATAATTAAACTGAACAATAGTAAGCGCTTCATCATTATCTTAAGAATGTTAATCGTTTTCCTTTAATGCTTTCATCAAAAATACCATTTCTAAATGCTAGATGCCCATTCACAAAAGTGTGACTTACTTTGGATCTAAACTCTCTTCCATCAAATGGCGACCATTTACATTTATATTGAAGATTGTCCTTACTAACTTTCCAGGGATCATTCACATTAACAATAACGAGATCGGCAAAATATCCCTCCCTAATAAATCCCCGCTTTTCAAGCTGAAAACAAATAGCCGGGGCATGGCACATTTTATCTACCACTTTTTCAAGGTTTATTTTTTTATCCAGCATAAACTCCAGCATAATGGGTAATGAATGTTGTACCAAGGGGCCACCGGAAGGTGCTTTAAAATAGGTGTTCTTTTTTTCATCCAGCGTATGTGGTGCATGATCGGTGGCAATAACATCTAATTTATCACTTAGTAATCCGGCTAAAAGTGCTTCCTGATCGGCTTTGGTTTTAATGGCAGGATTCCATTTAATTAAAGTACCCAATGTTTTATAGTCATTTTCATTAAATGCCAAATGATGCACACAGAGTTCTGACGTGATTCGCTTATCTTTTAGGGTTGTAGAATTATCAAAAAGTGCTAACTCCTTTCCGGTTGACAAATGTAATATATGCAATCGGGTATTATGTTTTTTGGCTAGTTCAACTGCAAAATAAGATGAGTTAAAACAAGCCTCTTCGCTTCGAATTTCCGGATGATATTTAATTGGGACATCTTCCCCAAATTTATCCTTAAATTTTTTGATGTTTTTTTGAATTACTTCTTCATCCTCACAATGCACAGCCACCAATGTTGGTGAGAGCTTAAATATTTTTTCAAGTGCAATTGGGTCATCAACCAGCATATTTCCCGTTGAAGCACCCATAAAGACCTTTACGCCACAAACATTCTGTGGGTTGGTTTTAACAATTTCTTCAATATTATCATTAGAGGCGCCCATATAAAAGGAAAAATTCGCCAGTGATTTATTAGCTGCATACTGGTATTTTTCCTTCAGTAATTCTTGTGTCAACGTATTGGGAACCGTATTTGGCATTTCCATGTAGGAAGTAATTCCCCCAGCAACAGCAGCCCTACTCTCACTATGAATATCAGCCTTATGTGTTAATCCCGGATCACGAAAATGGACCTGATCATCAATGATACCCGGAATTAAATAATTTCCGCCACCACGAATTATTTCATAACCTGGAAATGTATCGATCCGGCAAGATTCTCCTTCAATTACGTTGGAAATAATGCCGCCGTCAATAAGTACACTCCCCGGGAATATTCTTCCATCGTTTACAATTTGGGCATTTATTATTTGATATCGCTTATCCATAACAATTTGGTTTCCTATATCAGGAATCAAAATTAAAATTCTGAATTATAAAGATACGATAAAGAATATGTTACCCGACTCTTTTTATTCGGTTAAGCATTCCTCGGAAACGTAAATCAATGACTCCAAATATGGCTTCCTTAAAAATACCGGAATTCATTTTTGAAGTTCCTTCAATTCGGTCGGTAAAAATTATGGGTACCTCAACAATATTAAAGCCCAGTTTCCAGCTCACAAATTTCATTTCAATTTGAAAGGCATAACCCATGAATTTAATTTTATCCAGATCAATGGTTTCGAGTACTTTTCGGCGATAGCATTTAAATCCGGCTGTTGTATCTCTCACCTTCATGCGGGTAATGAAGCGAACATAGGCTGAAGCATAATAGGACATTAACACCCTGCCCATTGGCCAGTTAACCACATTAATCCCGGTAATATATCTTGAGCCAATAGCCAGATCGCCACCCTCTTCTGCATTCGCTTTATAAAGCCTGATTAGGTCATCTGGATTATGTGAAAAATCAGCATCCATCTCAAATAGAAAATCATAGCCTCTTTTTAATCCCCACTTAAATCCGAGGATATAGGCTGTTCCCAATCCAAGTTTCCCTTTTCTTTCTTCAATAAAAAGCTGTTCAGGGAATTCTTTCATTAACGATTTTACAATGGCCGCAGTACCGTCCGGAGAATTGTCTTCAATAACTAAAATATGAAAGTCCTTTTCGAGTGAAAATACTTTTCGGATTATTTTTTCAATATTTTCTTTTTCATTATAAGTTGGAATGATAACCAGGCTGTCTGACATATTGTTAAAATTTTGATACGAAATTAAGCTAATGTTTGAAAAGAAAAAAATATTTTATGATAAATTAATGAAGAGATCAAATAATATATTCTGTTAAATTACTTGATTTTCAATATAGTTGATTATCGGATTTAATGAATGTAGTGCAGCATTTATTTGTGTAATTTTTTCAAAGGTAAGGGTTAGTTTATCTTTTTTCTCACGCATTTTACATGCTTCAGGATGACGTTGAACATAGTTTAAAATCTTACTGAAAACATTCGATTGATAATACTGTGAATCCTTATTGCTTACAAAAAACCCTGTCATCTGTTTGTTTTTCAACATTAGTCGTTCAAATCCTATTTTTTTGGCGATCCATCGTAAACGAATCGTATTAATTAACTCCTGTGTTTGCCTTGGCAATGGTCCGAAACGATCAATGAGTTTTTCCCTGAAAGCATCCAGTGAAGCTTCATCAGGGATATTATCCAATTCTTTATAAAGGCTGAGTCGCTCCGTTGTGTGTCGGATGTAATCATCCGGAATTAATAATTCCAAATCGGTTTCAATCTGACAATCTTTCACGAAACCTGTTGGCAAATCATCCTTAAACACTTCCTTAAATTCTGTTTCTTTCAATTCCAAGATGGCTTCATCCAAAATTTGATTATACATCTCAAAACCTATTTCGGAGATGAATCCGCTTTGTTCTCCACCCAAAATATTTCCGGCACCTCGAATATCCAAATCTCGCATCGCAATGTTAAATCCACTTCCCAGATCTGCAAATTCCTGAATTGCCTTTAATCTTTTCCTGGCCTCGTCTGTTAATGCAGATAATGGTGGAGACAATAAATAGCAAAAGGCCTTTTTATTAGAACGGCCCACCCTGCCTCTTAACTGATGCAGATCACTTAAACCGTAATTTTGAGCTTCGTTAATAAAAATGGTATTTACGTTTGGAATATCCAAGCCTGATTCGATAATGGTTGTTGCCAATAATACATCAAAATCCCCATTAATAAATTCCAGCATAATCTTTTCTAGGCGTCTCCCTTCCATTTGTCCGTGGGCAATTCCAATTTTTACACCCGGACAAAACTTTTCAATCATCACTTGCACATCCCCAATATTCTGAATCCGATTATGAACAAAGAAAACCTGTCCTCCCCTGGATATTTCATATAAAATTCCTTCCCGGATTATTTCTTCCGAAAACAATCTGATTTCGGTTTCGACCGGATATCGGTTCGGTGGCGGCGTATTTATGATCGAGAGATCACGAGCACCCATTAATGAAAACTGTAGCGTTCGGGGAATAGGTGTAGCGGTTAACGTGAGGGTATCAACATTCACTTTTAACTGCTTCAATTTTTCTTTAATACTAACGCCAAACTTTTGTTCTTCGTCAATAATCAATAAACCTAAATTGCTAAATTCAATATCCTTGCTTGCCAAACGATGGGTGCCAATCAAAATATCGATTTTTCCCCCTTTTAATTCTTCTAAAATAACGCGTTGCTGTTTTGCACTTTTAAAACGACTTACGTAGGCTACAGTGCACGGAAATTCTTTTAAACGATCACTAAAAGTTTTATAATGCTGGAGGGCTAAAATTGTAGTAGGGACAAGCACTGCCACTTGTTTACTCTCGGCTACAGCCTTGAAAGCAGCCCGAATTGCGATTTCTGTTTTCCCAAAACCTACATCACCGCAAATCAGTCGATCCATCGGATAAGATTGTTCCAAATCTTTTTTAACATCCACCGTTGCCTTTAACTGATCTGGGGTATCCTCATAAATAAAAGAAGCCTCCAGTTCATGCTGTAAGTACGTATCGGGCGTAAATTCAAATCCCTTGACAGACTTACGTTCAGCATAGAGTTTTATTAGATCTTTCGCGATATCTTTAACCCGTTTCTTCGTCCTGCTTTTCAGTTTATTCCAGGCATTGGTTCCGAGCTTATTTAATGAAGGAGCAGTACCTTCTTTCCCGATATATTTTGCAATTCGGTGAAGTGAATGAATGCTGATATACAGCAAATCATTATTCTTATAAACCAATCGGATGGCTTCCTGTTCCTTGCCGTTATTATCAATTTTTTCCAATCCATCAAATCGGCCGATGCCATGATCGATATGTGTTATGAAATCGCCGGGTTGTAAATCATAAAGGTCTTTAAGGGTGAGTGCTTCTTTATTTTTATACCCACTCTTTAATTGAAACCGATGATATCGCTCAAAAAGTTGATGGTCGGTATAACAGGCGATTTTTAAATCCTGATCAATAAATCCTTCATGCAATGAAAGGATGACCGTCTCAAAAACAAAATCACTTTCTCCGCTTTTCTTATTGTTCTGAATATCCTCAAATATGGCGTACAAACGGTCTATTTGTTTTGGATTATCTGATAAGATGGTATTTTGGATGCCTTGTTTTGTATTCTCCTTTAACTCGCAAATGAAGAGTTCAAAGTTTTTATTGAAAGAAGGTTGAGGCTTACTTGAAAAGCTAATATTCAAATCAGCATTTTTTCCATTCCCCCTAAATTCTATCAATGAAAACTGAGTGATGGATTGCAAAAAATTACTCTTCTGAATGAAAAGTTCAGCCGGGTTAAGCCGGGTGATGAGCCCCTCGAGTTTATTAAAACTCTCTTCAGCCTTAACAAATTCCTGCTCAATTTTATCAGCAGTAAACGCAATATTATCTATCCAGAGAATCGATTTCTTGGGGATATACTCCAAGAATGATTCCCGTGATTCTGTATTTACTCGATCCTGTACGTTAGGAACTATGGCGATTCTGCTTAATTTCTCTAATGATAATTGGGTTACCGGATCGAAGGTGCGGATGGATTCAATCTCCTCACCCATAAATTCTATACGATAAGGGTTATCATCGGAAAATGAGAAAACATCGATGATCCCGCCTCTTACCGAGAACTGCCCGGGTTCAACAACAAAATCGGCGCGATCAAATCCATATTCCATTAAAATATCTATGGTAAAGTCGATAGAAACCTCTTCTCCCAGCTTAAGCTTTAAGGTGTTTTTAGTAAGGAACTTCCGAGTGATCACTTTTTCTGCTAACGCTTCAGGATAGGTTACGATGGCTGTTTTTCGCTTGGAAGAACAGATTCGTTCAAGTACTTCGATTCGCAATTGCAAATTCGTACTATCCGGATTTTCAATTTCGTAAGGATGCTTATAAGAAGTTGGGAAAAATAATATTTTTTTTCGGGTAAAGTTCTCGCCCTTCTCTTCAAAAATACTTTCCAGATCATTTGCAAAATAGGCCGCTGATTCTTTATCAGAAAGAATGAAGAGATTGATTTCTTCGCATTCACTAATCACGTTGGCTGCTAACAACGACAGGGAAGAACCAACCAATCCACTTAAATTAATATTGCAGGCTCCTTCTTTCACAGCGTCAACAATCCGTTGAAGCCGAGCATCCTTGCTATAAACCGCTGATAATTCCTTTAATTTCAAATTCACTTATTGAGAATCGCAAAAATACAAAAATATATCGCTGTCTTACGCCATAAATTATAGGCTAAAAGGGCAATTCTAATTTCCTTATCTTTGTGTATATTAATTTATCTGCAATATGAAAAATGCAATTACCATCTTATGTGGAGGAGGCCCGGCTCCTGGAATCAATGCCGTAATTAGTTCCGTTTCTAAAATATTTTTAAAAGATGGCTACCGCGTAATTGGCTTAAATCAAGGTTATAAAACTTTGTTTTCCAATAATCCGTCGATAGTTGATATCGATTTTTCATTTGCTGATAAAATTTTAAAAATGGGTGGTTCGGCCTTACAAATGAGCCGTCACAAACCAAAGGATGAAGAGTTCACCACCGATTTCTTTGTACAAAATAATGTGAAACTATTGGTAACCATCGGTGGCGATGATACAGCCTCAACCGCAAACCGAATTTCAAAATTTATGAGTGAACATGGGATGAGTATTCAAAATATTCATGTACCAAAAACCATCGATAACGATTTACCTTTGCCCGAAGGCAGCCCAACTTTTGGCTATCAAACCGCTAAACAGGAAGGCGTAAGAATTGCTTCTGCCATTTATGAAGATGCGAAAACCAGCGGAAATTGGTTTTTGATTTCTGCGATGGGTCGCGAAGCCGGACATCTCGCCTTTGGCATTGGAGCAGCATGTCATTTTCCAATGATTGTGATTCCTGAGATATTTAACAAAACTGAAATTACTTTTGATAAAATTATCAATTTGGTAGTTTCTGCTATGGTGAAACGAAAAATTATGGGAATTGATTATGGCGTGGCAATCATTAGTGAAGGTGTTTTTCATTTTATGAGTGAAAACGAGATTAGGACATCCAACATCAATTTCACCTACGACGATCATGGTCATCCCGAATTAGGAAATGTAAGTAAAGCCCATATTTTTAACACCTTATTGCAACGAAAATTAAAGGAATTAAAAATCGATATAAAATGCCGGCCTGTTGAACTCGGCTATGAGTTGCGCTGTGTTCCTCCTATTGCGTTCGATTTGATGTATTGCAATGTGTTGGGCATGGGTGTAAAAAGCTTGTTCGAGCAGGGCAAAACTGCCTGCATGGTAACTGCTGATAACAAAGGCGATATTTCCCCGCTTTTTTTAAAAGATGTTGAAGGTAGTGACGGAAAAATTAAACCCCGCCTCGTAAATATGGATTCACAAAAAGCCAACCTGGTTTTTAGCTATGGTTTACAATATCTTGAAGAAAAAGATTATGAAGCTGCAAAAGCTTTTGTAGCCAATCCGGAAGATTTTGATTTTAGGAAGGTCTTGGAGTGGTAAGATCATATTTCAGAAAATAGTTCAAAAGGGTTTTAACCTGAGTTCGATTAATAAAAACATTTAGTTGATGATCGTAAGTTAATCTAAGATGTACATGAGTGCATTTTACAATAAACAAACGAAGATATTAACTGGACTAAGTTTATTATTAATCTTAGTTGTTTTATTGATTTTGAGACTTTTTTTTGGCTGATCAGTTAAATACTGCCTTAATCAAGATCTCGATTTTGCACCTTTGCCACTATGTGAGGTGGTAATAATGTTTTTTTGTCACTTCCTTGTTGTTATGGTCGCTAATTGTTGATGTTAGAACGATATCCCCGAATTCGTCTTGGAGCCTACTTATATACGTTGCCCGTAGTTCCTAATCATATTCTTCATTTAGAAACTTTAAGGAACTCTTATTCAATTGTGATTTTCATTTATTGTTCCTCATTTAATATTGATTTTATCATAATATGAGGTTAAAGAGATAGCCTAGAAAAATGATAAATATGGTAATTGTTCCAAAGAAAACACCAATCAGCTTCCACTTCATAACCTTTTTTAGAAGCGTTGCCTCTGGTAGAGATAAACCAACAACAGACATCATAAATGCAATTGCTGTACCTAGTGGTACACCTTTAGCAACAAATACTTGAATAACGGGGACTATACCTGCTGCATTTGCATACATTGGCACTGCCAGTAAAACTGCAAGAGGAATTGCATACCATTTATCTGCAGATAAATATTCAGTAAAAAAGTCTTCGGGGACATATCCGTGCATGGCAGCTCCTATGGATATTCCAATGATTACATATAACAATACTTTTCTCACAATGCTCCACCCTTCATTTATTATTGTTGGTAATCTGTCAATAAATGGAGTATTATCTTTCTCCCATTGTTCTGTTTCTTGTTCAGAATCTGCTTGAATTTCCTTTACCCAGTCTGTGAGATATCTATCTAATTTTAGCTTTCCAAGTACAAATCCGCCAATTGTTCCAACAAGTACTCCACTTATGGCATAGATAAGTGTTGCTTTGATGCCGAATAGTCCTAAAAACATGGCTATTGCTACTTCATTAACTAATGGAGATGTAATTAAAAATGCAAAGGTTACTCCAAGTGGGATACCTCCTTTTACTAATCCAATAAATAATGGAATGGACGAACAAGAGCAAAAGGGTGTAATGGCTCCAAAAAACGATGCGAAGAAATATTGAAGCCCATACATCTTCTTTGTTGTTAAGTAAACCCTAAGTCGATCTATTGGAAAGTATGCATTTACAAGACCCATAAGTGAACTTATGAGAAACAATAGGATTAGAATTTTAATTGTGTCATAAATAAAAAAATTGACAGATGCTCCTATGTGGGACTCTTCAGATAAACTTAAAAAAGTATATGTTACGTAATCTACTAGGGGTTTGAGGTAATAGTATAAGAGTATCAATGCAGGTAATACGAATAGTATTGAGGTAATTAGTTTTATTTTTTTATTGTTCTTCATTATTAAACTGATTATTCAAATTGTTCGCAATAACAAGAACATTAGTTGTAAACCTTCTTACAATAATATATTATCTTATTCATATCCTTAAAAGTAAACCGTAAAAACATAATATATTCCAACTGCAATAAATAGTATTGCAATTATACGTCTAAACCAAAATTCAAAGGATTTTAGTTTATTATAAGTATTTCCAATAGTATTAAGACTAAATGCAAGGAGCCAAGCGAATATTATTACAGGGATTCCAGTTGCAATAGCAAAAAATAAGGGTAAGTAAAGACCACTGGAACTGCTAATAGTTATTGGTATTAGAATTCCAAAATAAAGAACTCCACTATAAGGGCAGAAAGCTAAAGCAAATACAATCCCAAGTAATAAAGCGCTCCATAGTTTGTTACTTGATTTGCTTTCCATCTTTTGGGTAAGCGAACTTATCCCTGGTATTTTTATGCTTAGAATATTGAGCATAAAAAATCCTATTACAATAAGTAGGGGACCAAGTAATTTATTGCCCCATTCCTGAACAAATCCAGAAAACTTAAATTGACTTGCACCAAAAAAGAAGATAAAACCAATTAAAGTATATGTTATAGCTCTTCCGAGTGTATAAACAAGCCCTTGTACAAATACTCTCTTTTTATTTGAAATATCTTTACTGATAAATCCAATCGCAGTAATATTGGTAGCTAACGGACATGGACTTATGGCAGTCATCAATCCCAGAATTATTGCTGTTAAAATAGGAAATTGTGAATTCTCGAGTAGGCCTTGTAAAAATTCCATTACATCATTGCATCTATCGTGGACTTAATTTTCTTCTTCAGCTTTGCAGGAAATGTTTTAACATTCAAAAATGCAAAAGTGGTTAAGTCTACTTTTTCATCTCCTTTTATGATCAACAAAGTTTGTCCACCAATTTCATATTTATCGATAAGTTCTTTATTTACATCCTTTTCTCTATTTAATAATTTAAAGGAAACTTTATCGCCATAATACTCTTTGATAGCATCAATTGTTACTTTTTCAACAGCTTTACATGTTACACAACGTGTTGTAGCATGGAAATATAAAACACTGACTTGATTATCATTCTCTGCCTCAGTTTGAGTCGAATTATTATCCATTGCATTATTAGCAGATCTGGCTGAGATTGTAACCATACTAATAATTAAGATTAAACTAAGAATACTGATTCTTTTTTTCATTTTATAAAAATTATTTGGTTATTAAATTGGTTATTTCATCTTTAGTTGGAAGGCGACCTTTGAATACAACTTTATCGTCTATAACTAATGCAGGAGTCATCATTACATTATAACTCATTATTTCGACGATATCTTCTACACTAGTCACACTTGCATTAACTCCTGTTTCCTTTACAACAGTGTTAGCTAATTTTTCTAATGTTTTACATTTTGCACATCCTGCACCTAAAATTTTTATTTCCATATTCAGTGTTTTTTAGTTGTTCGCTATTCGCAAAAAAACGAACATTATAGTTATTTCTTTTATCTGCTTAAGAGTTTGTTAAACAAATGTACGACATGGGTACAACATAGGTACAATAACTTCGGTTTTTCTGTGATTTTTAATAAGTGCAAAGTGAAGAATACAAAGCTTAACAGGAAGAGGTGTAAAATTTCAATTAGTAAGTGCAACGATTTAATATCAAAGATACAGGGCTAGCCCTGTATCTTTGAAGTTCTAAAATCTAAATTAATTGCAAGATGACAAAAAAACATTATTACCACCTCACACAGTGGCAAAGGTACAAAATCGAGGTCTTGATTAAGGCAGGACATAAAGCCCCATTTATTTCAGTACAACTAAAAGTAAGCCTATCAACCATCCATCGGGAATTAAAACGTAATAAGACAAAGGCGGGCAAATACAATGCTGCGTTTGCTCCTGTTTTCGTCAATAGGACACCCTAAGAATTTTTCAAAACAATTTGAAATAATTCGGCCTGCTGGTTATCCATTTTCAAAAGTTTGGTTTTTGTTTGTTTCGATTCCAGTAATGTATATGTAATTTGATACATA
>PIVJ01000631.1 GCA_003353955.1 Bacteroidota bacterium
AACACCCTGAAGCCTCCTTCCAGGAGTTAGTGACAGGTCTGCAGACCAGATTCCAGCCACCGGACCAGACGGGTGCTTACCAGAATAAGCTGAACACTCGTTCTTTCATCCCCGGTGAGGACGCCACACAATATTCTGCCGATCTACGAAGGATGGCACGAAAGGCGTTCCCCCGTGTGACCGGTGAAGCTCTCGAACAACTCGTGCTGAGTTATTTCGTGAATGGAATCCGTTTTGACGCTGATGTACGAGAATTCGTGCATCACATGGGGATAGGTTCACTTCGGTCCGCGGAGGCCAAGCTGAACTCAAAGATGACCTTCCGACAGATGGAGGAACTCAGGAAACCAAAGGATAGGAGTAAGACCATCCTAGCCGCTTTCAACCCCACGGGATCAACTACCATGGGGGAGAGGCTAGCGATGAGTAACCTGGGGCTCTCTGATGATGATGAACCCCAGGGAAACCGCCAAAAGCAGAGGAACAATAGACAGAACAACCAGAAGAAAGGCAAGGCTAGCCAAGCGGCCCAATCACCGAGTCAATCCCAGGGACAGCAAAGGAACCGCCAAGGTGGTGGTCAGAACAACAGACGATCCCAGGGAGGACAGGACTCTGGAGGCCGCTCTGGAGGCCGTGGAGGACCTCGCCAACGGGGAGGTGGACAGAATAACGCAGGACGAGGACGGTCCGATGACAAAAACGTCTGCTATAACTGTGGCGCGGCTGACCACTTTATCGCGAACTGCCCCCAACCTCGCCAACAGCGAGGTGGAGGACGTGGTCGCGGACGTGGTCAAAACACGCATTACGGTTATTCGGGGAGTAATTGGGGACCACAGCAGAGTCAGCA
>PIVJ01000055.1 GCA_003353955.1 Bacteroidota bacterium
AAATTGTAAGACTTTATTGATGGTTGGCCCTGATTTCCCATCCATAGCTTCAACCACAGCCATCTTTAAATCAAAAGGAAGAAAATAGGTTCCATGTAAGTAACGGGTAATTTTTCCTTCCGGGCTAATTACCATGACAGCAGCTGGGTGGATGTACTCAGTACCTTCTTTTTTTACTTGAAATCCAAGCGAATTCAATAATTTGTCAATATTTTCCTGATCTCCCGTGAAATATTTCCAGCCGTTTGCAACATCTTTGTTTTCAATTAAGGCTGAATATGTTTTCTTTTTCCCTACAGCTAATTCAGTTTCTTCCGTTGGATCGAAGCTAATGGTTAGTACCTGGTATTCGGTTCCAAGATCAATCGTTGCCCGACTGATTACTTCAGCGACACCTTCCAATAATGGACTGCATAAACCCGGACATTCATAATAAACCAATGAAATAACGGTGGGTTTGTCAATAATTTCAGAGAGTTTTACAATACTCCCTTCTTCATTTATAAGTGTAATATCTTGAGGTAAATAGGAATCTAAGTTTTCGTATAATCCCAATTCTTCACTATATAACTCCCAATTACATAGCATTAGTAGGATAAAAGTTAATAATGTGATATGTTTTTTTGCTTTCATAATTAAATTGATTAACTATCTGTTTGTCAAAAACAAGACTACTAATTTAGAATAATTATAAATAAAAAACAAATTATAAAATTTATTTTCTTGGAAGTTACTAACAGCGGCGAGTTTAGACAATCAGGTGGTTATTGATATGTGTGAAAATTGATACAGCAAACATAATTTATCCAAATAATTATCTCCTTTTTAATAAAACCATGTTGTTTTTATCTTTAAAAAATCTAAAATAGTGATAGAGTTTGAAATTTAAATCCAATCCATAATCAATCCGGGAATTGTACTCTATTTGCTTCTCATAAATGCCACCATGTTGAATTTGGTTTAATACCCCGGGATTCCATTCGATCACAGAATGAACATTTCAGCTTTTGTAATAATTATTACTATAAAAATCTTTAGCGTATGGCAAATACCAAGATGAAGGTTATGGCGGGTTAGGGTTAGCTCCAAAGAACAGAGCCATGAACAGTTAATGGAACAGGACTCCTGATAATCACCGACAGAAAGTGGTTGAGGTAGCTTTGGATTTCCCTGAACTATCCCCACGAGAGTTATCCTTTCATATTACAGATTATTAATATATTTCAATGTTAATTAAAATACTTCTTACTTTTGTATTTATGGAGAAATTATATATAATAGTGAATGTAGTGAGTGTTATTGCAGGTTTATTATATATTATAACAAAGCTCCATAATTTCCTATCTGTTTTAAAAAAAACGTAAATTTCACCTAAGGACAAATAAATTAGAAACTATCCACCTTAGGAGAAAATAAAAAGTCATCTATTAAATTCTATTTTTTTTAAAATTCATAGCCCATTTCAGGTACAGATCAATATAATAGGGGCTGTTGCATAAATAATATTCTAGGGTTCCATCTTGGTAATGATTTTATTCCCGATGATTTCGCATATTTCCTGAACTTACTTGCTGCCAACCCAAACTGGAGTCGTAAAATGTTTTTTCCTTCGATCCACTCTCTTTCTCCAGATTTTAATGTTAAACTGGTTTTATAATCAAGTTTATATTCCAAGCCCTCAATTAAATAGTTTGTGCTTGCCAATGCATCAATCCCATGCCAAAATACCGATACCAGTTTATTTGCTCGCTCTGTTGTTGAAATTTCGGTTTCGATATACCTGAATTTTTGCTCGTCCAGAAACACCGATTTATCTTTTTAATAAGGAAGCAAAATTTTTAGGTTGAATACCTAAGTTTTCAGAAGTGAATTATTAACTATCTGGGGTTTATTTTAACGTTTTTAACGTCTTCAAGGGTCACTGTTCCACCGTTATTTCCCCATGCGTTTAGTACATAATTGATTACGGCTACAGCATCCTCTTTGGTATCGACTTGTGGGGTCATTGGTGCTACATAAGTCATTCCATTAACTACCATTTCAATCTGTGATCCATTTAAGGTTTGTGCAACAGCCCTTACTTTATCTGCAAATAAATAATCAGAATCTTTTAAAGGAGGAAATGCTCCCGGAATGCCTTTCCCATCTTCCATATGACAAATAATGCACTTCTCTTTATAAATTTTCGCACCAATAGGAAATTTTGCATCAGCCGGGTCATTCTGTATCAACATTACATCAAGTTTGGCTTTAATGGTTGATGAGTCTATGATTTTAGCATATGTGGCTATTGCCCCAAAACCGATGGTTAATACAAAAATTATTTTAAATATAAGTTGAGTCTTCATTTATAAATTAATTACATCTACAATTATTAATACTTTTTCTCTGATCTTCCGGTGCATTTCCACAGGTAGGACAACTTTCGTCTTCGACATGGGTGTGTTCGTGCTCATGTGATCCGCAACCACAACTGTGATTCAATGAATCAAGTTCATCTTGTGTAGCATCTCTAACTTCTATGATTTCACCTTTGAAGTGCAAATCTTTTCCAGCCATTGGATGATTAAAATCCATGACTATCGCATCTTCTTTAATCTCTCTCACAACACCTATGTGACGATTACCCTCATTATCACTCATAGGAATTTCATTTCCTATTAAAAATACGCTTTCATCAATCTTTCCATCTACTTCAAAAGTGTTCTTAAGAAGATTTAAAATCGCATAAGTATCTCTTGGTCCGTAAGCCTGCTCTGCTTTTAACGTGAAATCAAATGTATTTCCTGTTTTCATGCCCATCATTGCTGACTCAAATCCTTCGAGTAATACCCCCGCTCCAAATATAAAAGCACGTGGATGTTCTTTTCTTATCAGTTCAATAATTTGCCTGCCACCGTCAGTAGTTAATGTATATGATAGAATGGCAACTTTATTTTCTGCTATTTCCATGATTCAGTTCTATTAGTTTGAATTATCAAATAATTCGTAAAGAACTTTGCAAAGATAATACAAAAAATGTCTTATTTTAGTTCACACCTAATAAAAACAAACAATTTATTCATGAAAAATTCGAGATATTAATCACTCCGGATTTCTCAATGAGTCGTATAATTGTCAAAAATATTATTGATCAGGTATTTATTCTGATTTAATTTCTTTATTGAATTTGTTTTCTTTTACATACGCAAGAAATGATATAACGCCAATAATGATTATTGCATAATAAACAAAATTTGGTACCGGTACCGGATCTCCCTGTGCATATGAGTGCATACCCGATAAATAATAATTAACTCCAAAATAGGTCATCAACACAGAACTAAAACTGATTAATGCAGCAAAGTTAAAAGCATATACACCTCGTAAGCCGGGTGTCATTCTCATATGAACAACAAAGGCATAAACTATAACCGTTACTAATGCCCAGGTTTCTTTGGGATCCCAACCCCAATACCTACCCCAGGATTCATTAGCCCAAACGGCTCCCAGAAAAGTACCGATTGTCATTAGGAAACCACCGATTATTAGATTCATCTCATTAATATTAGTCAATTCTTTAATTGTTGCATTAATTTGAACTTTGTTGAATTTGCTCTTAAAGTTCATAAGTAAAAGATTCATGAAACCAAGCAATGCACCAATGGCAAGAAAACTATAACTTGCTGTAATAATTGCCACATGAATCACTAGCCAATAAGACTTTAATACAGGTACCAGGTTGGTGATTTCGGGATCCAACCAACTCAAATTAGCCACCATCAATGTAAAGGAGGATAGAATGGCTGTGATTGCTACAGTGATTTTCGATTTCTTAATAAAAAACAGGCCTGATAAGATTGTTGCCCATGAAATATATATCATTGTTTCGTATCCATCACTCCAAGGGGCGTGACCTGCAATATACCAACGTATCCCCAGCCCCAGTGTCTGAAAAACAAAGCCAATGATTATTAGGATAATCCCGATTCTAATCAGTTTCTCGAAATTATATTTTTTGTTTAAAATACTTGCAAACAATAGAATCAGCATTAAAAACCCAACCAGTCTAAAGTATGGGAATAATCGTTTAAAAATATTTACATCATTGTATAGAACTTCCAGAAAGCTTCTGGTTTTCGAAGGAAATATTTCACTACCAAATTTAGCTTGAAAGCTGTTAATAAAACTAAGGTTTTGTGCGGCTCCTGCCCAATTACCTGATTGAATTCCTTTTTGTATACTAGTGTAATACATCT
Organism: Bacteroidota bacterium; assembly: GCA_003353955.1. Classification (GTDB taxonomy): domain Bacteria; phylum Bacteroidota; class Bacteroidia; order Bacteroidales. Next base: position 4,239 of record PIVJ01000055.1, read on the forward strand.
TTAGAATGCTCTTAACAAAGGGGGCGTCTGCTGCTGTGAATCTAGCAGAGTCTTCCGCTGCAAACCAGCTATTATTTGCATCATTAGGTAATGGAAAAATCTTAAGGAATGAACCAGTGTATACCATATAACAGATATTCACCCTTTCATCAACCTTAATAATTTCTTTATCGAATCTGTTACGTGAGGCCGGCTTTTTGTTATACGCTTTATTAATATATTTGGTTAATTTATATTTGCCAGTATTGGGATCGAAAAAGTTGTTAAATGATGCACGATTCCCTCGCACTCTTAATATGCTTTTTAGTTCTTTATCTGAAACGTTGATTATTGGAATAGCCTGCCAGGTTCCGGGGTCAGAAACCATTCCTAAAAATACTTGGTCAGGATGTAATCCCATAAAGGTACTTTTCTTGGTCACCTTTCTTACAATTTGTGACGCAAGTGTATTTATTGGTTCTATTCTTCCTTTTTGATCTACTACCAACAGTTTCCCAAACTCACGAGCGTGATCAATGTCAATGTAATTATTAGGGTCGATGGTATTATACTGTGCTGTTGCCGTATCTGGGCTCAATAAACCTAGGGTCATGAATAGAAATGTCACAGCTGCGATTTGACGTTTTGATGATGATTTCATTAAATGGCGGAAACGACTGTCTTTATGGAAGAAGTTTAGTAGCATACCCAAGGCCATAATAAAATATCCAATATAAGTTACAAAAGTACCCCACCGATCGTGGTTTACCGAAAGAACAGTTCCTTTTTCATCCTTATCGTAGGAAGATTGGAAAAATCGATATCCATCATAATTTAATATGTTATTCATAAAGATCCTTCGGGGTTCTTCAATATTATTGATTTTGTCAATTAAAGTTACTTCACTTGCAAAAGAAGATGGACTCATAGAGCCGGGATATCGATCCAGTTGAAAATCTCTTAAGAAAAGTGAGAAAGGAAGTTCAATGATTTTTGACCCGTAACTCATCGTAAATTTAACATTGTCAACAGTAACTGAGCTGGCTTCGCCAATAATCCCATTACCACCAGATAAAGCGATTTGTTTATTCTGGTTATTATGAGAAATATTTAATATTACTGCATTGGGGATATACTGAACCAACGAAATTTTACTACTTGTATTATTATAGTTTAAGGTTCTATTATAATGATTATTCTTATATGGGTTAAATGTTTTTTTCTCACTAAATGAATAAGAGGTTGACCCGTCTGTAACAGTTATTTGAATAAATGATGCTGATGATATTACTTGATTCGATGATTCATTTTCCCGAATATGCATCATTCCTTCATAACCAATATATCGAGTTATTGCCGATCCCATTAAAATTACTACAAACGAAAGATGGAATAATAGTACGGTGTATTTTTTTCTGGAATATAATTTATATTTGAAAATACTTCCAATCATAACGATAGAAAGAATCAGTAGTAACATTTCAAACCAACGAGAATCATATATAATTAAACGGGCAGCCAACGTACCCAAATCATTTTCAACAAATGTCGCTATTCCAATAACTCCTGCAAAAACTAAGAGTAAAGTTCCGGTAAATTGCATGGAGAATATAAAATGTATAAACTTTTTCATATGACTATAATTTTATCTCTATTTATCAGAAGGAATGCCCTCAATTTCTTTATCAGGAATAAACAAAGAAATGACATTTCATATCTAATGATTATCAGCAATTATTGTGAATACATAAAAATAGTAAATATCCTCTTTTCAATGAATATAAATAAACCATAAGATGAGTAGGATTCAGAAATCAATTTAAGCATGATGATCTAACGACTCTTCAAGGTATGGATGATGCTTGGCAATCAGTGGTTTACATTGAAGCGATTTGGCAAGTATATAAGCGAATAAACCAACAAATCCTATAAAACTTCCAATCTCAATAAAACCGATATTCAAGTGGTGTAGCGTACCAACCGCTACTTGCATATAAACGTCAATCCATTGGCCAATTAATAAAATGATGGTAATAACTATCAGTGCATTTTTATTTGAAGCAACTTTCGATGACATTAAAGCCAGGAACGGGAATAGCCAGTTTATTACTAATTCTGCATAAAACAATGGCATAAATTCACCTTGGGTTCTGGGTACATAATAAATTGTCTCTTCAGGAATATTGGCATACCAGATTAATATGTACTGGCTAAACCAGGTATATCCCCAAATAATACTTAGTATAAAAATATACTTTGAAAAATCTTTTAAGTGATATTTATTCAGGAAAGGGAAATAACCAATTTTGTTAAGAATAATGACCACGAGTGTAATCATCACAACTGCATGATAAAATCCCATGACAAAATTACGAACAGCAAAAATAGTACTAAACCAGTGTGCGTCAATAGACATAATCCAATCGAAGGTTGCCAATGAAAAGGTTAACGCTAAGGAGAAAATGTAAATTTTTGAGAGAAATTCGCTCTTTTGGAAATACGTTAATCCGATTTCCAGGTCTTCCTTAAAAGAATATCTTCTTAATAATTGTGTTAATCCGATCCATACAGCAAAATACATGAAAAATCTGATGGTGAAAAATGGTATATTTAAGAAGGGTGATTTATGCATTAAAAGCGGGTCATGGGCAACCACATCGGCATGGCTCCAATGATATAAATGATGCAATCCGAAAAGTAAGGGGATCATCAATAATAACAAAACGGGAAAGAAATTAGCAATGGCTTGCGGGATGCGGATAAACCCGGACGACCAACCTGATTGGGTGATGTACTGCAATGCCCAAAAAAATGTGGCACCAATGGCCAAACTCAGGAAGTAATAATTGTTAATTATTAAATTTGCCCATGCGCGATCGGGTTGGTTTAAAAAGCCAACGATAAATGCAATTAATCCAATGCCGATAAGTGCAAAAGAAGCGTGTTTAAATTTTGATGATATTATTAACTCTTTGTCCATGGCAGTTTTTATTTAAAGAAATTGCATATTATTTTTTTGCCAAATTATTTCTGATGTAAGTAATTATTTTCCACCGATCTTCAGCCTTAATTTGAGAGCCATGCGCACCCATCAATCCAGATAAGGAACCAACGGTTATGATGTGAAATAATTCACCATCTTTTTTGTTTTGAATAAAGGGCTGAATTAACGAAGTTGGTTTCATCAAATATTTTTTGCTGGTGTATAAAAATCCGTTCCCATCTCCCAGTTCACCATGGCAATTCATACAAAAGATCTCAAATTTAGTTTTGCCCTCAGCAAGATTTATAGGATCAGCAATGATGGGATTGACTAATTCATCTCCGGCAGCCAATTGATCCAAAAAGTTTTTGGGCCGATATGGATAAGGCATTTTTCCTCGGGCAATGGTACCGAATACAGGCATCTGATTTGTAATGCTGTCCCTAAAAACCGGATTCTCGGAATTCGCATTGTACGCCTCTGAATAATACATATCAGGCATATACGCATAACCGGGATGTGTTTTGTCGTGATTACAAGCGCTCACAATTATCATCAGTCCTAGCAGTAATATTCCCTGAGTTACTATTTTGTGTTTCTTGACTTTCATGTGTTTATTTATTTCTTTTAGCGGTCACATGGAATACGCCATAAATAATTATTTCAATTGTTATGAAGTTTGTTCTCATGGCTATTTCATATTATATGCTTTGTCAGTTTATTATAAATCAGTTACATCTTGAGTTACCTCATTAACTTCTGCTGCCCCACTTTCTTTTAAGGCAGTTTTAATCGCATCAATCTCGTTGGTAGTCATATGATTTTCTTTATCGATAACAATTAGGAATTTATCATCGGTTGATCTTGGATCAATAACATTAATCTTTTTACCCGGGGCTAATTTTGCACGGATAAAAAATGTTATGAGTGTTAGTAAGGTAGCAATGAAAATCGTCATTACAAATATGATGATAATAAAGGATAATGAGTTTAGCGGCTTTCCACCAAATCTAAGTGGGTAACTAATCACTGATGTCCAGTATAAAAAGCCAAACATCGTGATAACCCCAATTACGCCATAAATGAAAGTAGCAATCGGCAATCGGGTTTTTAGCTTGAGTGCCTCAAACACCGCATGGATAGGAATAGGTGAAAATACATCACTTACCTTAATCCCTTTATCCTGAATCTGATGAATGGCATCAACCAAATCATCTTCATCTTCGTAAACACCAACAATATTTGTTTTCATCATATTCCAATTACTTACTGGTTTTTTTCAAAATTCCTTTAATCTCACTGATTGCCATCATTGGCAGATAACGGAAAAACATGAGAATCCCCAAGGTGAATATTCCAAGGGTCCCAATAAAAATTCCAACCTCTACACTTGTAGGTGAATAGGTTGCCCAACTTGATGGCAGAAAATCTTTAGATAAAGAGGTAACTACAATCACATATCTTTCAAACCACATTCCAATATTTATAAAAATGGAAATAATAAAAACGATTGTAATGTTTTTTCTGATTCGTTTGAACCAAAAAAGTTGAGGTATGATGGCATTGCAAGTTATCATAGTCCAGAAGGCCATAGTATATTCACCGGTTACCCTGTTTCTCATAAACGTGAACATTTCATACTCAGCACCGCTATACCATGCCATAAATAGTTCTGTGGTATAAGCTGTCGCCATAATTAAACTAATAAATGTGAGGATACGTGCGATGGCATCAAAATGCGATTGTGTCAGGTAATCCTGAAACTTGAACACTTTTCGAACGATGATCATCAAAGTCAGAACCATACCAAAACCTGAGAAAATAGCACCAACTACAAAGTATGGCGGAAAGATGGTGGTGTGCCAACCGGGCATAATGGAAGTTGCGAAGTCCATTGAAACAATGGAGTGCACCGCAACCACCAAAGGTGCTGTTAAACCACCAAGTAATAAAGAAACAGCTTCAAAGCGAAGCCAGCCACGAGCTGAACCGATCCATCCAAAACTAAAAAATCCATAAATTCGTTTTTTAACAACTGAGGTAGTATTATCACGAATGGTAGCAAAATCAGGGATCATTCCGATATACCAAAAAACAGCAGAGGCCATTAAATAGGTACTAATCGCGACAACATCCCAAAATAAGGGTGAGTTAAAATTAACCCAAAGGGGCCCCCGGGTATTCCAATAAGGTAATATAAAGAAGGCATCCCAGATTCTACCCATGTGCAACATGGGGAACATTCCGGCACAAATTACAGCAACAACAGTCATGGCTTCCGCAGCTCGGTTAATTGAAGTTCTCCACTTTTGTCGTAGTATTAGCAAGAAAATAGAGAACGCTGTTCCGGCATGTCCAATTCCTATCCACCAAACAAAATTGATAATTCCCCAACCCCAAGCAACATTATTATTAACTCCCCAAGTTCCTATTCCAACAGAAATCGTTGTGTAGACAGCCCAGATACCAACGATTATTGCAATGCTTGATATCGAACTGGCAATGTACCACCACAATGGTGTTTTGGCATATAGTGTGGTGGTAATGTCACGGGTAATCTGCCCGTAAGTTTTATTCCCTTCAACTAATACTCCTCTAACTTGCTTTTTATACATTTCTAATTTGTTAGATTAACTCTTTTTATTCCTGATCTTAGTTATATAACTGGTTGATGGCAATGTGTGTACATGTTCCAATAAATGATAATTTCTAGGATTTTTATTGACTTTCGAGATTTCACTTTTTGGATCCAACATATTTCCAAAAGTGATTGCATCGGTTGGGCAACTAGCCTGACAAGCCATTTTTATTTCTCCATCCATCACCTGCCTGTTTTCTTTTTTTGCCAATAATTTCTTTTCTTGGATTCGCTGAACACAAAGGGAACATTTCTCAACAACCCCTCTTGATCGTACCACTACATCAGGATTTAAAACCAATTTCCCAACATCATTATTCATATTATAATCGTAATCGTTATTGTTCGCAAATTCAAACCAGTTAAAACGGCGAACCCGATAGGGGCAGTTATTCATGCAATAACGAGTTCCGATACATCGGTTATAGATCATTTGATTTAAGCCTTCACCACTGTGAGGAGTTGCGGCCACCGGACAAACATTTTCACAGGGTGCATTATCGCAATGCTGACACATTACAGGTTGATGAACCACAGACGGATTATCAGATTCTTCTGAATAGTATCGATCAATTCTGATCCAATGCATAATTCTGCGGTTTCTGACTTCCTTCTTCCCAATTACAGCCACATTGTTTTCAGCCTGGCAACTCATCACGCAATTACCACAACCAATACAAGCACTTAAATTTATTGCCATTCCCCAACGAAATCCGGTAAATTCAGGCTTGGTATAAAGTGTTGCATCTTTTGCAGCATCCAAGGCATGTTGTTCATTTCCTGAAGCTGGATCCTTGGTAAACTTATCAAGGGTAGTTTCTCGCACCAAACTCCGGCCTTCCATAGTATTATGTGTTTGTGTTAAAGCGAGGGGGTAAGTTTTTCCTTCTAACTTCTCAATGTTTACGTTGGAACCAAAAGTCTTTCTTAAGTCATTCTTAATTTGAATGAATGGATAAAAATTAGTTCCCAATTGATTGCCAACTTTGCCGGCACTGGTTCGGCCATAACCTAAGGCAACAGCCACCGTGTCTTTTTGAAGTCCAGGTTGAACCAAAACCGGCATTTCAAATTTGTTATTGATGCTTACCACATCTTCAGTGCTTAAGCCTAATTGCTTCGAAAGTGAGGGAGAAATACATAAGTAATTATCCCAGGAAGCCATACTGATTGGATCAGGCAATTCCTGTAACCACGGGTTATTGGCAAAATTTCCAGAGCCAATTCCGGCCTTTTCATACAAGAATAATTCGAGGCCTTTTTTGGTACTCACTTCAGTGGCTTTTAAAGCTGCTTCATTAAATGAATAATTGGCAGATAATTTCTCTTCTGATACAAAAATTCCATCATGAACTGATTGGTTCCAAAATGATTTGAAAATTAAATGCGTTGATTGTTTATTGAACAGATTTTCTTCCCAATATTTTTCAATAAAACGCTGATAATTTTGAGTTGCACCCATCCATTTAAGCAAACTATCCTGAGCTTGGCGAGTATCAAAAATATTTTTAATAGTGGGTTGTGTCATGCTGTAAAACCCAATTTTCGGTTCAGCATCATTCCACGATTCTAAATAATTATTATCAGGAGCAACATATTGGCAAAGCATCGCCGTTTCATCCATTGACTCAGCAAAAGAGATACTGAGTTCAATTTTATCCAGTCCATCAATATATTTCTTTGCTTCAGGATAATTGTATGCAGGATTGGTATTGTAATGAATAATGCCTCCAACACTTCCATTTTTCATTCGTTCCATTAAGGAAATCATTGCCTCGTCATTTCCTTGTTTTAGTTGTGAGGGATGTGCTAAATCAAGGGTGGATCCATAATTGCCTAAAATATTATTGATGGCATTTACAATTAACTGAGTTTCTATATCATTGCTTCCGGAAACTACAATTGATTGCCCTTTGTTTTCTAACAATTCGTTAGCTAAGGCTGTAACATTCACAGATGAATCCGAGAGCGAATATACGGTTCCTTTGAGTGAATTTGATAGCGTTGAAAAAAGATTTAGTAATATTGTTTTTTCTTGAGAAGATTTAATGGGTGTGCGTTCATCGGCACTTCCGCCAGTTATGGTTAAGGTTGTTTCGTATTGAATATGGCGTAACATGGTTTTTTCGCCATTCAATAATTTACGTGCTGCAGAATATTGTTTTGCAAATTCAACTGGCGATAACCAAGTGCCCAGAAAGTCTGCATTGAAGCCGACTACCAATGCTGCTTTAGAGAAATCATAGGAAGGAATTACTGCTTGGTTGAACTGGGTTTCATGCGCTTTTCGAATGGCATTGTAAGAAATGGCATCATGAGTAATCCATTGGGCAGTAGGATAGGTGTTTAAGAAATCGTTTATCATTTTTTTTGTTGAAGGACTAATAATGGTTGAAGTCAACAACACAATTTCTTTATTTTGGATAGCCAGTAATTGTAGCTTCTCAGTAATCTGGGTATCCAGAGTATTCCAATCAATAGATTCGCGATTTATTGTTGGACCTTTTAATCTATTATTATCATATAAATTTAATATTGAAGCCTGAACCCTGGCACTGGTTCCACCTTTTGAAATAGGAGATAGTTCATTTCCTTCAATTTTGATGGGGCGACCTTCCCGGGTTTTAACCAGTATACTGCAGTAGTCATTACCATCAAAAAAAGTGGAAGCATAATAATTTGCAACCCCCGGTGTAATTTCTTGTGGTTGATTTAAATATGGAATAGCTTTACGAACCGGTGTTTCGCAACTAGCTGCAACTATAGCACCTCCAACGGTAAATCCCAACATCTTTAAAAAATCGCGTCGAGAGGTTTCACCCTTCTTTTCTTCCTCACTCATGCCTTCAACAGAAAACTCGGAAACTTTATCTTCGGCAATCTCATGATTATTCTTGAGGCTATTATACGCTTCTATGCTTTGCCAGTATTTCTTCATGTGTTTTAATTATTAGCTTTTATTTCTCAATACTCGTTTTAATCTTATCGTCGAAGTATCAAAGAACATAAGTGTTTCATTGGATGAAATCTATTTAATGCTAAGCATTTTTATTAATAGTGACACTTTTGACAATCGTTTCCACCGATATTGTCAACGGTAATTATGCTTCTTTTTCCGCTATTTAAATCTTCATGCAATGTTTTGTAATTTGCATAAAATTCATTGCTGAATTGAACTTCTTGAGTCCGGTGACATTCAATACACCAGCCCATACTCAAATCATTCACTTGCATCACCAGATCCATAGTTTCAACAGGGCCATGGCAATCAACACAATCAAGTTTACCAACTGCTACATGCTGGGCATGACTAAAAAAAACATGATCGGGATTGTTATGAACCTTGATCCATTCAATGGGTTTTCCTGATTCGAGTGATTTAAATATTTTGGCGATTTCTTTCGTGCCTGTAGTTGTACCACTCTTCACCACCGCATGACAATTCATACATAATTGTGTTGAAGGTATTCCGGCATACATACTCTCACTTGCAGTTGTGTGGCAATACAAACAGTTAATTTGATTTTGACCTGTATGAATTTTATGTGAGAAAGCAATCGGCTGTTCAGGTTGATAATATTGTTGTCGTCCAAGGCTTTGTGCCTCCACCACAATTATTTCTCCCATGATAAAAACTGAAATCAGCATCGTAATGATATGCACAAACTTAGCCTTTATTATGCGCGTGAACACAAGGTCGGAAAATGCAATAATAAGTAGAATCAATGCTAGGTAAAAAATAGTTCCGTAATTTCTGGAATTTGCCTTCTTCATGTATGCCGGTTCAATGACAAATTCTTTGGGTTCAACGATCTCAGTTGTAGGTTGTAGTACAGCGGCTTCTCCTGTGGGATTATTGATGTAGCTTAATAATATTTTCACCTCATCATCCGAAAGATTGTTGGGTGGCATAGGAATAAAATTGAACTCTTCAAAAAGCTGAACAGCAATTTTATCACCGGCTTGTATTTGTTCTTGAGAATTCTGAATAAATTTTATGAGCCAATCTTCGTTCCTCCTTTCAGTAATTCCTTTCAAATCTGGCCCAATTAATTTTCCTCCACCAATGGTATGGCATGCTGCACATACTGCAAAAAGATCTTTTCCTTCTTGGGCTTTTAATTGACGATTGGTTGGAAATAAGAAAAACAGAAGGGTGAAGATGAAAACAATCGATTTAATTGCATTCATTCTATTCGCGTATAATAAGCGCATATACAATAATAATCTTGTTAGTCAATATTTTTTTTAAGAAGGCAAACGATCTATTAAAATTAGATAGAATTTCTTCGAAATTCAAATTTATTTTGAATAATGACAAATATAATAAGTTTTACCACAAAACAGATATTTAGGCAACAAAATAATTATTCAAAAATGAAAGAGACGCCATCCCAAGACATGGAGCAATTGAACACATAATCAATATTCCAACACCAATAAATTTCAACCAATAGGGTAATATTATTATTTTCTTTTCAAATAAGTTTATTTTACTTTTCATAACTATCAAAATCATTTTTATAAAATAGCCATCACCTTCTCTGGCTGGGAAGTATTTTTTCTTCTAAAATAATATAAAATACCAATAAGGCTAATGAGTTCAAGAATAGTACAAATAATTGAACCTTCAAAACCAAAATCACCTCCGGTTATTAGATCACTTCCTTTTGAGTTAAAAACAATAAGTGTGTCCATATTCATGCCACTAACATTAAAGCCTAGTATTGGCCCTTGTATAAAATTCCAAAATAAATGTAAACTAATTGAGAACCAAAGGTTTCTGGCATAAATATAAGCTGCTCCAAGTATTAATCCTGCCAGAAATAAATTAATCATGCCAAGCAAGCTTGCATGGTCATTAAAAATATGAAAGAGTGAAAAAATGATTGAACTAATTAGTGTCCGTCTATAAAGTCACGAAAAAGCGGATTTTCATTTAGCTCATTGCTTCGTTTTCTCTTTTTCAACTTTTAGATAGACCAGTTATTCATTCTTAACATTAAATTTTGCT
>PIVJ01000632.1 GCA_003353955.1 Bacteroidota bacterium
GAAGCCGAAGATATGATTTTTAAAACATTGCAGGGTGATATGACTGTGACAATAGGCTCTAAGGATATAGAGTAAGGGGCTAATGTCACACCGTAATTTAAAATATCTAAACCAAAACAGAGTAATATATCGTAAGTACTCTTCTGATACACCAACATCGACTTATAATTGGGGTTGGCATTATGAAGAAGGTACATACGATTACTATTCATTGTTTAATACTAAAGCTAAGATTAATAGTTATAAGTCTTTAAAATGGCATCTATTAACCTTATGGTATCTAAATCCTAAATTAACTATGGACGAATTTAGAAACCTATCTGAGTATATATGTTATGAAAACAATGGATTTATTACTTTTGAAGTACCTGAACAAATACTAAACAATATGATCTATGAAGTATATATGGAAGATCTTGATCGACCACCTAAAAATAGATTACGTAAAATAGTATTTAAAGATGGTACAGGTTTAAGTACAAGTGAGAAACTAAGCATTGTAGGTACAATAGCTGGTAAAGGTAAAAGCATTAAAGAAGATGATATATACGATGCAATGCTATACATACATGAGCAAAGTAAAATTACAATAGCTAAATTAGCTGAAGTTTTAAAATGCTCACAAAGAACAATACATAGAAACATGGGTGAAGAACTTAAAAGAGAAAAAGAATTATTAAATAGACAAAATGAAAATTGATATTAGAAGTAAAGACTCTTTATTTATTGAGTTAAACGGCTATACTTATTATATAGACGATTCAACAAATGAACAAATAATAGAAAAATATGAAGAAGTATAATGTAAAAAATTACGTTAGGTATAAAGAAGATGTTAAAAGAGTTATTGAA
>PIVJ01000633.1 GCA_003353955.1 Bacteroidota bacterium
TGCCACTAATTGTTTGTGACTTAACGGTTCGGCAAGGTGGCTTGTGCTTGGTCACCACCAAAAATATTGAGTTGCTGATTCAGCAAGAATAGGCCGTTTACAGCCCTAGTTAGCATTCCCCAATGACCTTGACCTTGACTAGACATGATTAAAAGCAATTTTGAGTTAGATCAATCAACCTGTTATTTTTGGAGAAATTTTATAGATTTGCCTACCTGTTTATGTCCATGGAATTTTTGGTGGCAAATATCCCATAATCCGCTTGGTCTTTTTTCACCACTTGGCTTTCTACACAAAGTCCATGCATGAACCAAGAATACTAAGAAACCTTTATCTGTTCGAAGTTGACCAAAGGTGCCCATTATCCTTCATAAAGTATATGATCCTTAGCCCAGCTACGATACCTTGGCTGCCATTATGACCTGAGTAGAAAGCCCCCCAGTGGGTGCTTGCAATATATGTATTTATGCAGAGCAGGTCAGCTCTGTACACAACCACTACCATGCTGGACTGTGGTTACATAAGGTGTAACAAAGGGCTAAAGTTAGTTGGTCAGGTCAGACAGCCTTCATGTGCAGGGGCTATTTATGGTGTTGTATATGGAAATGTTGGCTGAAAACATTGGGAGTACATACAGTAATCCAGTCTCATCAAAACCAGTCATGTTGTCTATGTTGGACAAAAATAGTGACAATGTTTGCTAGGCATGTGAATGGACTTGATGTAGAAAGCAGTGTTTTGAAAAAAGACCAAGCGGATTATGGGATATTTGCCACCAAAAATTCCATGGACATAAACAGGTAGGCAAATCTATAAAATTTCTCCAAAAATAACAGGTTGATTGATCTAACT
>PIVJ01000634.1 GCA_003353955.1 Bacteroidota bacterium
ATAGCAGAAGCTAAAACGTCATAAGTTGTAGGAAAAGGAATAGAAGCGGCCATTCCCTCGATTGGAGAACCAACACCAACGCCCCAAGTTTGAGCATAAGAATCAACAGAATTTAATTCAAGACCAGCGCCACCACCTAAAAGTAATTGTTGATCTAATTTTAAACGCAAGTTTTCAAGAATGAAAGTATTTACTTCAGATTCAATAAATCCGAAATCTTCCATAGCATCTTTACAAACTGGAATAGAATCAGCGATTTTTTTAACTGAATCAGTTGTTGTTTTCCAAGTAATATCACTTGCAGGAAATAAAGAACAATTTGCAACGTTATTTGCTCCTCTTGTCAATACATCTTGATCTGTGTATCTGATTGTTCCCCCTGAATTGGGACCAACATTTACAGAAGAAAACAAGGTTTCCATTACTAACTGACGTACTGGTTGTTTTCCAACACCGTCAAGACCGTAAAAATATTGATCAGTTCCATTAAGAACAGAGGCGCTTGTAATTGCTTTTTGCTCTAAAGAAAAAGAAGCCTTTCCTTTTTGTGCAATTTCTTCAATCGCTGTTTTAATAGAAGCAGTCTTTTTTTCTAAAGCATTAGCCAAAGAGTTATTTCCTTTTTCTTTTAAAGCAGTAATTACTTTACTTTGCTCTTTTAAGGCAGTTTCCAACTCAGCAGATTTTTTAGAGTTTTCTTCTTGTTTAGAAGCCACTTCTTTTTGATAAGCTTCAACAGCTTCCCAATTCTTTTTTTGTGTTTCTTCTTGCTTTGCAGAATATGCAGCAAGTTCTTCTTGTGTCATTGCTAACTTTTCAGCAGCACTTTTAAATTCAATTTGTGCGAATGA
>PIVJ01000172.1 GCA_003353955.1 Bacteroidota bacterium
CGTATGTCTGAATTACATTATGTGTTCAGGTTTTTGAATAAGCGACTGGCAAAGTGGGTACGAAACAAATATCGGCGATTTAGGCGTAAACATTGGTTCTTTGCTTACAAATGGTTACAAGAAACTGCCAAGCAGTATCCTAATATGTTTGTGCATTAGGCAACAAGGTTTTATGCCTTAAGACTTGTTAAGAAGAGCCGTATGATGTGAGAGCATCACGTACGGTTCTGAGAGAGGTTTAGGGGTGAGATTCCCCTTTACCTACTCGACCTTTAATTCTCATAACTATCTGATTTATCCCGATTACAATCAAAGCAAGTTAGTCTGATATTATGTTCTTCTGAACTTCCGCCTTTTGATATAGGAATTTCATGATCAAATTCTACTTCATTATCTTGAAGATGTTTTGAACATTCTTGACAGGTATAATTGTCTCTTCTTACAACTCGAATTTTAGTTTTAAATGGTATATATCGCCCCCGTCTTCTTTCTTCTGCGGTTTCAGTAATAGATTCTCCTACGAAAATTACTGGACAAATATGACCAAAAATTGAACACTCGTGTTCGGAAACAAATTCAGGAATCCAGTCCGGATAATCTCCTGAATTGAATTCTTTCACAGATTCTTCGAATAGCTTTCTTCTTGGTTTATCCAGCTTCTTTCTATCATCTACTTTACCAGTCTTAACAAGCTGTTCAATTCTATTTAGTTCTTTATCCAATAGCTTTTGCGTCTCATCATCAATATCAAACTCCGAGTACCATTGGTCAATATCTTTTTCAACATTTTCATCCAATGGAAATGGAACTTTATAAGATTCAAAATTCTCTAAAGGAGTTTTGTATAAGTCATGAAGAGATAAGTCATTTTTTTCTCCGTATTCAATTAATTCAGCATCTCTTTTTTCCCTTAATACCTTAGGAAGAAGTATCCTTATGTCTTTCTTAGCTTCAATTAATCTTTCTTTTTGGTTTTCAAGACTTTCATCTGAAATTTCAACTATAGACCCAAACATATTTGATTTTAAACAATCCTTTAAATATTCATTATGTTCTATTGCTGTTTCTAAGGTTGTTGGAAGTAAAGGGGATTGTTCAACAAATGGACCATATGGGCAATACTTTAATTCCCAACATGGTTTACAAACTTGAGATGTTTTTCGTTTCCAGAGTTTTTTGAACTCTTTATCTGAAATATCTTCATCAAAGCCTAATGTTTTCTTTATAACGGGATGAATCTTTCTCATTTCTTTAATGTTGTCAGTACTTATGATATTTTATCAAATATTATGTCAGTAATGTAATCCTTATCAAACTTCGAAAGTTGATTCAAGAAAGAAGTGTTATTCTTAGTTAATTCTACTTTTGCATTCAAAACTTTCCAACTTTCATATACTTTCAGAAATAATTCATCGTCTTTCTCATTACGTAAGAAAAATTCTATCAGAACCTGTTTTTCGTTATGTATAAAGCTAATCCAATTATTTGCACCGTCATTTTTCATTTCTCTAACCCACTTAACTTTATTTTTTGGGTTATAAATTGTCAACTGAATATTTTGACAGTCTTTTACATTAAATACTTTCTCTTTATTCTGTTTCGCCTTAACAGTAAAACTTTCACTATCAAAAATTAGCTTACCCAAATTCCTATATTTATTCAAACTTAACGCTTGTTCAATCATTATCAAACCGCTTATTATTCCAATAATTAATGAAACTATCAATAATGCTATATGAATTTCAAATAAATCAAGTTTTAACAGTCCCAATGGACTTAGAAAAAATATAAAAAATAAAGCTCCTAAAACATTGATTTTTAATCTTGCTTTTTGGTGTCCTTTCGAATTAACTATTTCTGTTTCCAATTGCTGCATAATTATGTTGCATAACAATTGTATAACCACATTGAAGTTATATCGTATATAGCTACAAGTTAATGTTTTTTTATTAAACTATTCTTAGAATACGATCTTAAAATTCGTTGATGATTAATGAACCGCCAAGTACGAGGCCCGTATGATTGGTGATGTGAGAGCATCACGTACGGTTCTGAGAGAGGTTTAGGGGTGAGATTCCCCTTTACCTACTCGACAATTGTTTAATTTTCTATAACTATTTATTTGTCTTTGCTCGTGATCTAATTGCATTTCATAATCATTTGGCCATTCTTTTTGAGAATCCTTTCTTATTTTATCGAAAACAGTAGAAGGTATATCAGTAGGAGTATTTTGTTTTAGTTTTTTAACGGCTTCCTTCTGCCTTTGGATATGATCAAGTTGCATTTCAAAATCATCAGGCCACTCTTCTTTACTCTGCTTTTTGATTATCTCAAGTGCATTGTCGAAATCACTTTGATCTGTAGAATTTGAAATAGTTTGTTTATGAACAGATTCCTTTTCTAAAGTCTTTACATTCTTGTCTAAAAGAGATTGTATTTCTTTAAGAATTTTATCACGTTTTCTTTCCCAAGCTGAGAAATTAGATTGTGGTAAATTCATGAAAATTTCGACTTTCTCCTTCAATAAGTTAAACTTAGCTTTTTCATTGACTTTCATTCCGTGAGTAGTAGGTATTACTCCTTTAATTTCAGAATACTCAAAAGGTGGTATCAAAATAGGGATATGCTCATTAGTTTTAACCCACGTAGCCCCCATTTCACATAAACTAACAACGCTTGAGTAGAAGTTTTTTGAAAGTACAAATAATACTAAAACATTTGAGTTTAGTTCTGTCTTGATTGTTTCGAGAAAATCCAATCCCAGTTGAACACCATAACCCTCAAATGAAGAACAAAAGATATTTTCACTTGGAACCCCAATCGCTTCAAGTATATCAATTAGTTTTTCTACAATATCAATATCCTTACTTGAGTGGCTTATAAAGATTTTCTTTTTCATATCTAGTGTGTTATTTTCTAGCTTATCAATACATATGTCAAGTACAGAATCTGAAGTTAGATTTAAATCATTAGCAATTTTAAAAACTGTTTCATTAGATTGTGAATTTAATAAGTCAATCGCATATTGTCTCTTACTATAGACACTAGAAACATCTTTAATTTGAATCCCATATCCACTCAATAAAATATTAATCCCAGATGTGTTATATTTTCTTTGAAGTTCTAATGCGATTTCTGTAATGAGATTTAATTTTTGTGTTGGATTCATTTGTTATTTTTTAATTACTGGTAACAATTGTATAACCACATTGAAGTTATATCGTATATAGCTACAAGTTAATATTTCTTATTAAACTATCAAGCGGACTTGCAATTTTTTTATTATTTCAATTGTTTTGGTATAAACTTCTGTTGTATTATTGCTTGTTTTGACATTTTATTGTTTTTTACAAATTTTACAAAAAAAATATCAAACAAAAAAATCATAAACGATAGTTGGAAGAAAGGATAAATTATTTTGTTCTATTCGTTGTAAAAACTATTATCATGTAAATTTAAGACGTGTAACGAGCATTGCTGTTAAGGATATTGATAAAATACTTCAT
>PIVJ01000635.1 GCA_003353955.1 Bacteroidota bacterium
AGTTCGCATGTTTGCTGCACAGTAAAACCATTCCCACACCTTGTGCCTGCTTGCTATCTGCGTGATACCAAGTAATATTCCGGCTTCTTTGGAGCGAATATTTTTAAGCTGTTCAATAGACCGAATATTTTGGGTGGCCATCAACAAAAACACCATAAATATTCGATAATGAGTGCCAAAATATCCTATCACCAGTTTTAACCATTTCCATTGGCTTATGAGCGCAATAAGATAAACAAATGTTCCTGCATAGCGGGATGGTTTCCAATCATGCTCATCAGCGAAAGGTTGGTCTTTAGCGTCCACAGGCTGTGCATTTGTATTGCTTCCAAAGATGAAGGGTAGTTCAGGATTTTGTGCTTCTTGTGCCACTTTTTTCTCGTGTTTTATTTCGGCAATTTGCTTTATTGTGCCACAAGGCACAAAATCACTATTTTCCATGTATTGTTTGCGATGCTTGCGTATATCTTTTGTCTCTTTTAAAGAATAGCCTCTTATGATTCCTTCGAGACCAAATTGTTCCTTTATTTCCAGGTAATTATCAATTGATTGCCGGCTGATTTTTAATGCAACTGCCAACTTGGATTTTTTGGCTCCCATGGCGATTGCTTCAATGATGAACAGTTTTTTTTCGATACGATCTTTTAGTTTAGCCTGCTTTACAACCACATCTCTAATCAACAGATAGGCTTTAGGTGAATATTCCCCCTCAATTTTGAGGTATATCCCGTGGTTCAACTTAAACTTGTTTTTATTAACATCTTCAGTGTCTGTTGAAATCAACTCTTGCTGTACCATAAATACACTCCCTATCATTTTTAGGGAATATTGCATAATTCGGTTAAATTGA
>PIVJ01000636.1 GCA_003353955.1 Bacteroidota bacterium
ACGTAAATCTTGCCAGAAACTATAAGGGTTCTACTTTCCGGTATCATTATCTGGAATATGTTGGTTAAAGGAATACCCTATAGTCCGCCAATTGAATATTTATTTCTCGACCAAAAAAGGAAACTAAGATTAGTATCAAGAATTAAAAAGAATATAACTAAATTTGAAATCAAACCCGAACAACTTGGACTTGCAACTGTCTGATTTAGTGGATAATAAATTTGACGTTAGTCGGAAGGCGAAAAAAGACCGAATTAATAATATTTTACTGCAATCAAGAAAATAAAAAATACAAAATACCAACGCACAAAGCATAAGTTTTCCAGCCCATCCCTGCAACCGTCCCTTCGCTGTCAAACACATGCTTTTTTTGCCGGCACACACTTTAGTGCAAATTGACAGACTGGAACTAAAATGAAAGTAGTATTTTAGATGAATCAATTTAGCAATTGAGAGAAAAACCAAAATATGAGTCTATTTCAAAAATCAGTAGAAAAGAAATATTTAAGCGACCTTGACTCCGCATTAATCGAAAAAAAGCATGTTGGTTTTCAAAACTATTTTGGTAATCCTGAGAGACAAGAAAACATAAGAAATTCAAAGGAAGAACAATTTCAGGAAGGATTTTTAAGGGAACTGTTTGTGAATATTTTGGGGTACACTTTAAATCCCGAACCTAATTTTAACCTGACAACCGAATTAAAAAATATCTCGAACAGTAAAAAAGCTGATGGTGCAATTTTGAAAGGTGAAGATGCAACAGCAGTGATTGAATTAAAGGGAACAGAGACAACCGATTTAGATAAAATTGAAACTCAGGCATTTGGGTACAGAAACCATCATCCGA
>PIVJ01000637.1 GCA_003353955.1 Bacteroidota bacterium
TGCAATAGTATAGGTCTATAATAAGAAATATATGTAAAATAGGTCATTTTTTGCACTCAGTGACCTTGACCTTTGACCTCCTGACCCCAAAATCACTAGGTCAGAAGGTCATGTTGAGTTAAACTTATATGCTGGCTTTGGGTAGATTAGCTATAATAGAATAGGTGTATAATAAGAAATGTATGTAAAATAGGTCATTTTTTGCATCCAGTGACCTTGACCTTTGACCTCCTGACCCCAAAATCACTAGGTCAGAAGGTCATGTTTAGGTCAACTTATATTCTGGCTTTAGATAGATTAGCTGCAATAGTATAGGTCTATAATAAGAAATATATGTAAAATAGGTCATTTTTTGCACTCAGTGATCTTGACCTTTGACCTCCTGACCTCAAAATTACTAGGTCATCAGGTCATGTTTATGTTAACTTATATTCTGGCTTTAGATAGATTAGGTGCAATAGTATAGGTCTTATAATAAGAAATATATGTAAAATAGGTCATTTTTTGCACTCAAGTGACCTTGACCTTTGACCTCCTGACCCCAAAATCACTAGGTCAGAAGGTCATGTTGAGGTAAACTTATATGCTGGCTTTGGATAGATTAGCTATAATAGAATAGGTGTATAATAAGAAATATATGTAAAATAGGTCATTTTTTGCATCCAGTGACCTTGACATTTGACCTCCTGACCCCAAAATCACTAGGTCAGAAGGTCATGTTTAGATCAACTTATATTCAACTTATATGCTGGCTTTAGATAGATTAGCTACAATAGAATAGGTCTATAATAAGAAATATATGTAAAATAGGTCATTTTTTGCACCCAGTGACCTTGACCTTTGACC
>PIVJ01000638.1 GCA_003353955.1 Bacteroidota bacterium
TAAAGTGGACCCCATTGTCAAGACCACAAAGTGGGAAAAATAAGGTGATCAATGGGGGAGAAAAAGTGGTTGAACGGGTTGGAATGAGATAGTATTGAAGTCGCCTGCGCGGAGGGTAGGGCAACTGCTGGAGAGCAACCCGAGCGCCGTCGCAGGGAACGATGTCGTCCGGGCAGGATCGTTACTAGAATTCTGCCCGGATGTTTTCTCCTCGACATTGTTCGAGAAAGCGATAAACTCAGCGGTTCATAAGGGGAAGCGTATGGGGATGATGAAGAAGATGTACTTGGGCCGGGGTGAGATAATCGAGGCTTTGGTGAGGGCGTTCATGGTTATAGAAATGGAAGTAATCGAGTAGGCCGAGGTCGAGTTCAAGTACGGAGGGGTAGGCCTTGAGGTAGATGTTTTCATATTTGACGGTGCGCCAAAGCCGTTCGATAAAAACGTTATCTAGAGCTCTGCCACGGCCATCCATGCTAATACGAATGTTATCCTTTTGCAGACGAGCAGTGAACTGATGGGAAGTAAACTGAGAACCCTGGTCTGTGTTGAAAATCTCAGGTCTCCCGATCTCTAAAGCTTGCTCTAGAGCAACAAGGCAGAAGCCTACGTCCAAGGTGTTTGAGAGTTGCCAAGCCAGCACATATCTACTAAACCAGTCTATGATTGCAACCAGATACATGAAGCCATGTGGCATGGGCACGAAGGTAATGTCGGTGCTCCAGACCTGATTTGGGCGTTCTATGACTAGATTTCGCAGCAAATAGGGGTAAATCCGATGCCCTTGCCCCTTCTTCGAAGTCTGGGGCTTGGGGTAAATGGCCTGTAAACCCATTTTCTGCAGC
>PIVJ01000639.1 GCA_003353955.1 Bacteroidota bacterium
GGCATGTTGGCAAAAGCCGAATACATCCAAGTAGTCGAAATGTCGTTTCTTGTTGAGGAGCCAACGCCCGTCGCCCCGTTGCACGACATCGTGGCGTGTGAGGTAGTCCAAACGAGTGTGTGTCGTTGTTCTCTTTTAAAAATAGACCCGATGAGCCCCAGCATTGGAATACTCATATTGTGTTTTGTATGTATGTATGTATGTATGTATGTTGACCTTTGTATGTGATGTGATGTGTGATATTCTTTATGGAGAAAATAAAAATATAGATCCATAGGATCTGGTGTCTCACCTGTTGAATTTTAAAATGTACAGGTGTACATGTAGGCAACATTTCGAAATTTGGGTAGTACAGGTCACATAGGTGTTATAGATTTCATCTCCATCAATTAAACAATGAAAATAAGGGCCACCGATTAGCGCCAAATGCATTGAATTGCATTGAAGTCCCTCTGTTATTTAAAAGAGAAAAGGTGCCATTTAACTGGCTAATGCATTGAAAATAAAGTTTGACCTTTATTTCAATGGGAGTAGGTCACAGTGACCTAATTCTTGAAATGTAGGTCATTGTGGCCAAGAGGTACCCAAAATGTCAAATACATTTGATATTTGGCCACTTCTGGTCAAATGAGGGTCCGTTTTCAAAAATCTCATTATAACCTATATCTCGGTGAATGTAGGTCACAGCGACCTAATTTTGGACATGGAAGTAAAGGTAATTTATAGGTATCATATGAGTCCTGCAAAACTGAAATACCTCAATAAACGAAAAAAAGTGCCAACATTTTAATACTGGCCAATGCATTGAAAATGGAGTTTGATCTATATCTTCATGAAAGTAGGC
>PIVJ01000173.1 GCA_003353955.1 Bacteroidota bacterium
CAAGCTCACGCTGCTGCTATAGAATCTTATATAGAAGATTATGTTGGGCTTAAAGAAACTATGTATGGTAATATGTATTTTCAAGAAACGTTAGAAGACTGGGCTAAGTTTAATATAAATAATAGAACTAAGCATGATGCTTCTATTAGTTCAGGCCTTGCTATTATGGCGTGTAATAAAAATAGGTATACGCCTATGAACGTAGTTAAAAAAAATGTTGTTCCTTTGGGCTTCAAGAAGTTTGATAACCAAGGTAGTATTTCAAAAATAATAAAATAGATGATTTATACTAATTCTAGTAGCACTTTTCCAAGTCAGGTAGTACCAGACGCAGAGAAAAAGACTTATGAATATGGTTTAGCCGTAGCCACAGCTGTAGAAGGCGAGTGGTTTAGAGGAGACAGAGGAACTGGAAACGGTGGAAGATTTGGAAACAACTGGTCTAGATTTAATGATCTAAGACTTTATGCTCGCGGAGAGCAAAGTGTAGCTAAATACAAAGATGAATTATCTATAAATGGTGATTTGTCTTATCTTAATTTAGACTGGAAACCAGTGGCTACGCTGTCTAAGTTTGTAGACATTGTGGTTAATGGTATGACTGATAAAGGTTATAAAATTAAATCTTACGCTACAGATCCGTATGCCATAGCTCAAAGGACGCAACACGCTAAAGGAATTGCAGAAGATGCTTTTGCAGCTAATTTAATATCTCAAGCTAAACAAAATTTAGGGGTTGATTTAAAAAGAACAAACGTGCCTAACGAGCAACTACCTAAAAGCAAAGAAGAACTGGAACTTCATATGCAATTATCATATAAGCAGGCTATAGAAATAGCTGAAGAAGAGCTTATTGAAAATGTTTTTGATTATAATAAATATGAAGAAACAAAAAAACGTTTAGCTTACGACTTAGCGGTTATAGGTATATCAGCTGTTAAAACTAATTTTAATTTAGCTAATGGTATTATCGTTGACTATGTAGACCCAGCTAATTTAGTTTATTCTTATACTGATGATCCTAATTTTGAAGATATATATTACGTAGGTGAAGTTAAAAGTTTATCTCTTGAAGAAATTAAAAAACAATTTCCTAATTTAACGCAATCAGATTTAGAAGAAATACAAAAATATTCAGGTAATAATAATTATAGAAATAATTTTTATAATTATGATTACGATACTAATTTGATACAGGTATTATACTTTGAATACAAAACTTATTCTAATCAAGTATTTAAAATAAAAGAAACTGATCAAGGTCTTGAAAAAGCTCTTGAAAAGCCCGATACTTTTGACCCGCCTGAAAGTGATAACTTTAATAGAGTGCATAGAGCTATAGAAGTTTTATATAGTGGTGCTAAAATACTAGGTCAAGAAAAAATGCTTAAGTGGGAATTGGCAGAAAATATGACAAGGCCATATAGCAACCAGACTAAAGTTCAAATGAATTATGCTATATCTGCTCCTCGTATGTACAAGGGTAGAATAGAAAGTGTTGTAAGCAAGTGCGTTGGCTTTGCTGACATGATACAGCTTACCCACCTTAAAATACAACAAGTACTATCACGTATGGTACCAGACGGTGTGTATGTAGATGTAGATGGGTTGGCAGAAGTTGATCTTGGCAATGGTACTAATTATAATCCCGCCGAAGCTTTAAACATGTACTTCCAAACTGGTAGTATAGTTGGTAGAAGCTTAACACAGGATGGCGATCCTAACAGAGGTAAAGTACCAATTCAAGAGCTACAAACATCTTCTGGTATGGCTAAAATACAGGCATTGATACAAACGTATCAGTATTACTTGCAAATGATTAGAGATGTAACCGGATTAAATGAGGCTAGAGATGGTAGTCAACCAGCTAAAGATTCGCTAGTTGGTTTACAAAAATTAGCAGCCGCGGCTTCTAATACAGCTACTAAGCATATATTACAATCTTTAATGTACTTAACAGTTCGTTCAGCTGAGAATATAAGCTTAAGAGCAGCTGACATGATAAGCTTTCCACTGCTTAAAAACGCACTTATGAATAGCATAAGTACATTTAATGTTAATACTTTAGAACAAATAGAGAAACTAAATATGCACGAGTTTGGTATATTCTTAGAAATAGAACCAGAGGAAGAAGACAAGCAAAATTTAGAAAGAAATATACAAATAGCTTTACAAAACGGAGGTGTTGATCTTGAAGATGTTATAGATATTAGGGAAATATCTAATATTAAACTTGCAAATCAAATGCTTAAAATAAAGCGTAAACAAAAGCAAGAGCGTGATCAGCAGGTTGCTCAAGCAAATATACAAGCTCAAGCACAAGCTAACGCACAAACAGCCGAACAAGCAGCTCTAGCAGAAATGCAAAAGCAACAAGCTTTAGCTCAGACGGAATTACAAATAGAGCAAGGTAAATCTCAGTTTAAAATTCAACAAATGCAAACTGAAGCTGAAATTAAAAAGCAATTAATGGCTGAGAAGTTTAACTACGACATGCAACTAGCTAGGTTAGACATAGAAGCTCAAAAAGAAAAAGAAGATAAAATAGAAGATCGTAAAGACGAGCGTGCTAGAATTATAGGTACGCAGCAATCAGAAATGATATCACAACGTCAAAACGATGAACTACCTAAAAACTTCGAGTCATCTGGATTTGACTCACTAGGGGGATTTGGACTAGAACAGTTTGAGCCTCGTTGAAAATAAAATCCTTTAATTTTATACTATTATATTATGTCAGAACAAGTAAAACAAGAGGGAGAGTTTAAATTAAAAACCCCTTCAAAGCCTAAAAATTTAGGTGATAACACAGGTGAGCCTATTAAAGTTAACATGAAAGAACCTTTAGTAGAAGTAGAATCAAACATTACTAAAGTAGTGATGCCAAAAGAAGAAGAAGATGCCGTTCAAACACAAGAGACAAATGATAGCAATGCTATTATCGAAGAGTCCCAAAACAGTGGCGACAGCAAAGAAGTGGTTGAAGAAGTACGGACCTCCGACGAAGAAGTAGAATCTCCTTTAACTGTTGTCGAAGATACTGAGGAACAACAAACTAAAGTAGCTAAAGAAGTAGAGCAAAAACAACTACCAGAAAATATTGACAAGCTAGTTTCTTTTATGGAAGAGACTGGTGGAACTGTAGAAGACTATGTTAGGCTTAACGCAGATTATACCAATGTTGATAATACATCTTTAATTAGAGAATATTATAAACAAACTAAACCACATTTAGATTCAGAAGATGTAAGTCTTTTATTAGAAGATTTTGATTATGATGAAGATATAGATGAACCAAAAGAAATACGCAAAAAGAAAATTGCGTTTAAAGAGGAGGCTGCGAAAGCTAAAGACTTTCTTGAAGGCTTAAAGAGTAAATACTATGACGAGATCAAGTTGAGACCGGGCGTAACTCAAGAGCAACAAAAAGCTACAGACTTTTTCAACCGATACAACGAAGAGCAAG
>PIVJ01000640.1 GCA_003353955.1 Bacteroidota bacterium
ATGTCAAAAAATCCTTACTTTGCAAGGGCCAACTTTTTGGCGATAGGCTGAAATCTTCCTATGTTTTCATTCCAGTGTGCCCTCATACCAGGTCTGATGAAATTAATTTAACATATTCTAACTATTAGACATGTCTCTTCAAATATTAAGACACATTTAAAGTGAGTTGGCCTTAGTAGGTCAGGCTTAGAGCAATGTTAACATGTACCAAGGTGTGAAATGTCAAAAAAGCCTTACTTTGCAAGGGCCAACTTTTTGGCGATAGGCTGAAATCTTCCTATGTTTTCATTCCAGTGTGCCCTCATACCAGGTCTGATGAAATTAATTTAATATATTCTAACTATTAGACATGTCTCTTCAAATATTAAGACACATTTAAAGTGAGTGGACCTTAGTAGGTCAGGCATAGACCAATGTTACCATGTACCAAGCCTGAAACAGAAAAAAAGCCTCACTTTACAAGGCCCAACTTTTTGGAGATAGGCTGAAATCTTCCTATGTTTTCATTCCAGTGTGCCCTCATACCAGGTGTGATGAAATTAATTTAACATATTCTAACTATTAGACATGTCTCTTCAAATATTAAGACACATTTAAAGTGAGTGCACCTTAGTAGGTCAGGCATAGACCAATGTTACCATGTACCTAGCCTGAAACAGCAAAAAAGCCTCACTTTACAAGGCCCAACTTTTTGGAGAAAGGCTGAAACCTTCCTATGTTTTCATTCCAGTGTGCCCTCATACCATGTCTGATGAAATTAATTTAATATATTCTCACTATTAGACATGTCTCTTCAAATATTAAGACACATTTAAAGTGAGTGGACCTTAGTAGGTCAAGC
>PIVJ01000641.1 GCA_003353955.1 Bacteroidota bacterium
AGTAACAATTTCAGAGGAAATGTTATCATTTGATCCGCCAGTTATGAAGTCAACTGCGACTATACTAGATGGCGAAAGCAAAGATGCTATACATACCTGTGCGATTGTCGGTGTTGATCTAATGTCAAAAGGTATGAGTATGCCGCAGAAATACGGTGCAGCCTCGTCTTATGGCAAAAAATACGCGTTAGGTAACTTACTTTTAATTGATGATACAGCAGATGCAGACGCGTCTAACGATCACTCAGGTAAAACCGCTAAAGTTACGTTAACATCTAAGAAAGACCCGTTGTTTGCTAAAGCAATCAAGTTTGTTTCCGAGGGAGGCGCTGTGTCGGCTATCGCTGGTAAGTATGATCTTAGCAAGGAAATTAAGAAAGCTTTAGAAGATGCTCAGCCTATGAAAACCGAAACGCTATAATGACTAAAGCCGAACAAAGTAAAGTAGTAGAACTACTTAGACAAGACGCGGAATATTATGACGGAGTAGGTAGGCAGTATAGATCTAACTCAGATATATACAAGCTACTCAACGACCCGGAGCAATTTGGAAAGCCGAGTGAACAAAACATCAATTTCGTTATTGGTGGATACATTCACACGGCAATCCTTGAGCCGGAAAAACTAGAAGCTAACTATCCTGTATCAGAAGGATCAAGTAGACTAACAAAAATTTACAAAGCAGATGTTGTAGCTAACGACGGTAAGATGATGATCTTACGTAAAGAAGTAGACAGCTGCAACCTAATGATTAACAAAATTAAAAACAACTCAGTATGCCAATCTCTATTAACCGGTCAAGACGTTATATACGAAGAACCTGGAATCAAAAGTATTAA
>PIVJ01000642.1 GCA_003353955.1 Bacteroidota bacterium
TTCTCGGGCCAGTTTTCTGGTTTTATCGTGTTTATGATCTCGATGTTGCTCGCACAATTCCTTCAATTGCGCCAGTTCTTCCGAGAACTTCTCCACCAAGTCTAGGGTCGGGTCGCCCCGAGCCTTATAAATGCCCTTGATGAACATAATACCTTCGCCAATTTCGTTACGGTGCCAAAACAGACAATTTGGTGGAGAGAAAGTGTCAAAAACTGATCGTTTTCAAGGCATGGTAGCACCGCAGTTGAACTGGGAGTATGACGAAACTTGACGGAAACGGGTTCATGGGTAGCACTGCATTTGAACTTGGAGCATTAAGGAATTTGACAGATACGGGTTCATGAACCAACCTTTCTGAAAATTATCACATCAGCAGAGAGGTCATCATGAACCCGCAAGAGCAATTTTGCCCTAACGAGGCTTGTCCTGCAAGTGGGCAGACAAATGAGGGCAACATCGGAGTGCATAGCCATAAAGACAGGATATACAAATGCCATGTATGCAAGAAGACCTTTGCCGAAAGACGAGGAACGATGTTTCATGGACTGCGCACAGATGAGGGCACGGTGACGCAGGTGGTGACATTGTTGGCGCATGGCTGTCCGAGAGCGGCCATAGTGGCGGCCTATGGTTTTGATGAACGCACGGTCAAGGACTGGCAGAAACGAGCCGGTGAGCATTGCGAAGGCGTGCATGGGCATGTAGTAGGAGGGAGCAAGCTAGACTTGCAACATGTGCAGGCCGATGAAATCAGGGCGAAGATGCAAGGGGCGATAGTCTGGATTGCGATGGCAATGATGGTCTCCACTCGCTTGTGGCTGGGGGGTGCTATAAGTGG
>PIVJ01000643.1 GCA_003353955.1 Bacteroidota bacterium
CATAGCAGGAGTACGATGCACCCAGCGGTAGTTGTAAGAACCGAGCCAGAGACAAACTCTGAGACTTTTATGATAATCACAGAAGTTGTAGAGACAACCAATGAGGTACATGGCATCGTAGAGGGTATGCGACTGCTGGGCCAGGGTGCGGGAGCGTCGAGAGAGGGGATGGAAACGAGCCCGGAAGGTGGCATTGAAGCGTTCGATCCTTCGACTGCGCTCAGGACAAGCGTAGGCAGTATTGATGACACCAGGGATGCCTTGGCTGATTTGGCGCAAGTAGGTGATGGTTTGAGCGCAGCCCTGGACGATGCGTCGTTCGACATGCAAAACGCCATCGCTACGTTGTTTGACAACCTGGACGATGGCGATGTCAGGCCAGGGTACCAATTGACAACGACCGGATTGACCACGGCGTGGAAGTTTGGTGCGGAAAGCTCGGCGAAATGCACCTACATAAGAAGGAAGGCCATCTACTGCCAGGATGAGGGGGCGACACAGGGCAATCGCTTGAATCTGGTCTGCCAAACACTGGATCAGTTTCTTGTCTCGCTTCTCACTGATAGCACCCCCCAGCCACAAGCGAGTGGAGACCATCATTGCCATCGCTATCCACACCACTGCCCCTTGCATCTTGGCCCTGATTTCATCTGCCTGCACATGTTGCAAGTCTAACTTGCTGCCTCCTACAACATGCCCATGAACGCTCTCGCTATGTCTTCCGGCTCGTTGTTGCCAGTCCTTGACCGTGCGTTCATCAAAACCATAGGCTGCCACTATGGCCGGTCTCGGACAGCCATGCGCCAACAATGTCACCACCTGCGTCACGATGCCCTCA
>PIVJ01000644.1 GCA_003353955.1 Bacteroidota bacterium
AGAGTGACAGCCTGAGGGATGCATGGCTACCGAATACTTGACCCTAAAATATAGTTGATCACCAAAACCAGACCGATAAATATAGTGAAATGGTGAAAAAGTAGACCCATAAATATAGTAGCATCAAAAACACTACCCATAAATATAGTAAATTATTGAAAATCACACCCCATAAATATAGTAACATGGAAAACACCTCACATATTTCAAATTTTTACACCTATAAATATAGTAATTTCTTTAAAAAGAGGGCCTTAAAAAGTGAAAATTTTCCAAAAGGAACCCCATAAATATAGTATTTTTGCAGCAAACCACCCCTAAAAACACACAAATTCAAAAAAGGAACCCCATAAATATAGTATTTTTGCAGAAAACTACCCTTAAAAACCAAGAAATCCAAAAAGGAACCCCATAAATATAGTATTTTAGGGGCTCATAGTCCTCACAACCCCGACAGTTTGTACATGATCCCCGTAGGAATCCACGTTTGTCACGCATTGTTCCTGTCAGAAGCGCATGGAAATAGGACAATGGCGGCGGGATACAGAATGGACGTCACACCAGTCAAAAATGTGGGCTTCCGATCACGCATAGAGCATAAAACCAGGCGTACGGGTTCGATTTGTTGCCAAAGGGAATCGGGTTCGCACGATCCGAACAAGACGAGGGGGCCGGGAGCAGGCGCCTAAACAAAATGTCTCTACGGCCGTCGCAGTGAAAAGTACACCCATAAATATAGTGCTTCTGATTTATAGACCCATAAATATAGTGCACTCGAATATAGCACCCATAAATATAGTAAAACTGTCATTTGAGGACCCTAAAATATAGTAAAAAC
>PIVJ01000174.1 GCA_003353955.1 Bacteroidota bacterium
TTTTTCTGGCAGAAGGTTGACCTTGGTCGTTTTGAGCCGAAATATTAACCTCTACTTTATCAGAAGAATAGTTTTCATATCTACCTGCTGAGTCAGGGGAATTTGGTTTTAAGAGTTCAGTATCTCTCTGCGTAGTTGTGTCGACAGTTTGGTCTGTTTGCGTTTCACTTTCGGTTTCAGTCTGTTTGGTAGTGTCTGACTCAACGTCTCCTTCTCGAACTCCTTGCAGTTCCACTTCGGAGTCTACCCCTTCTGTTTGGCTTCCTCCATCATCTTGTAACACTTGTTTCTCTGTGCTTGGCTTTTGAATGGCATCGTTTTCTTTTTTAGTTTCGCTTTCCTTATCTTTTTCTAATGCAGCTTCATTAGCTGTTTCAACAGGAAAAGCTAAGGCTTGCTTTTCTTCCATTGATAACTTATTAAAGTTTTGTACAGCTCTACTTCTAATTTCGCTGTTATTTATTTTATAGTTTTGTTCACCTGCAGCTTCTTTTTCAGCAACTAACTCTTTGCCTGCATCATCCATTAGTTTTTGTTTTGATTTGTTATTTACAAAATCAAAGTTGCTGTTTTTAATTATGTTGTTTTTTAAATCCTGAATCTGAACATCAAGATAAGGTGAGAAAACTTCAGATACTTTTTTCTCTGATTCTAATTGCTTAATTTTATTTAAGTCACTCATCACCTGTAAAGATGTTTCAGCACTTAAATTTGATGGTAAACCATTAATGGTTTCATTAAATATTTTAACATCACTCATTAAGTTATCAGCTTGCTGTTGCGTATAAATACCTCTCTTTACTTGTGAATCTAAAAGTGATTGTGTTTTTTTTACATTACTAGCTAATAAAGCTAAAGATTTCATTTGATCAATAGCTCTACCACCTCGTCCAGTCATACTAAAAGACCTAGTTGTATTTGCTTTTAAATCTCCTGCAACAGGCATTAAGATACCTGCGCTTAAAGATATTATAGAGGTGTTAGCAAAGTCATCTAAACTAATAGTCTCCTTCATTATTTGTTCACCTGCTTGTTCGTTTATGTCTGAACCAATAATATAAGCTTGTGCGCCTTGTTGAATGTTTTCTTGAAAAAATTCTTTTCCACCTTCAGTTAAATATACAGGAACATTTCTTATAACTCCATCTAATGTTTTTCGTAAATAAGACCTAGATGCTTCAATCCCTGCTCCTTGCGCATATCTGTTAATTGTATTCTCAACAATTTTTTGTTTTACTTTTGTTCCAAATATCTTATCCATAGCAACACGCTGTGTAGATATTGGGGCTGTTAAAACACCTAGTGCATATCCCTGAGTCGCTGCTTCAGAAGCTAATAAATTTGCTTCTTCGTTTGATAAACCTGCATCTAGAGCTGACTTTCTAACTTGTGACGCTAATGAGCTACTCATTAAAGTACCCTGAGCAATCATAGCTGAAGCTGTTGAAGCTCTCATAGGTACTTTTTCTAACAAAGAAACAACTTGTCTACCTTGCTTGTATTTAGATGCAAATGCAATTCCTTTTACAGTTTGACCTGCCATTCCAACACCCCTAGTAAGAGCTATCTGAAGTAGCATATCTGAAGCCACACCTGCAGTTGTTACTGTTGCTCCTGTGCCACTAAAACTACTTACATCAACTCCATTTAACTGAACTTGTTTTCTTATTTCTTTTATTTGTTCTGGCTCTAATACGCTGCTTACTCTTATCTTTAAATCTAAATCATATATTTCTCCGTTGTCATCAATCATATACTCTCTACCATTTGCAAAAGCGCTTTTACCACTTGCATAGGTATATCTAAGCATATCATCTCTGTTAAGTTCTGTTTCAGCTTGATTCATTTGAATTTCATCATTAACAGATTCCATGCCTACCCAATCATAAGCCCACTCAGAAAAACTATTTATCCTATCATTTACAGAACGACCCCCTTGAGATCCTGCATCGAGTAACCATTGAGTATTTGAACCACCTGCACCACCTTCTAATTCTTTTTGATAATTTTCTTTTGTTTCGGCTTTTTGTTTTTTTACTGCAAATGACAAAGTAGGAAATTCTTCTTCCATATAATTCCTAAGCTCATCTATTGCAATAGCAGGTTTTAAATCTATTTTATCTACATCACCATTTAAAAAAGGATTCTTGCCTTCATTCTTAATTTCGTATTCAAGAACTTGTTTGTTTACATTTTGCAAATCAACTTCAGCTAAATAGTTTTTTAGGTAATCATACTTTAATTTCTCAGCTGCCAAAGTTGGATTATAGTTTCCAGAATAGTCGTAATATCTTCCATCTTCAGATATTGTTTCGTTTTCTAGCAACTTAGCGTATCTTTCTTTAAATCCGTTTTCTATTAAATAGCCATTAAATCCAGATATGTCAATTTTATTACCATCACCTGATAGCTTTTTTAAAGTTTGCTGGTCATACATTTCTCCTAAAACATCATCTTCAAAACCTGTTGGTTCAAAATCTGAGTTTTCAAAAATCTCAAACTCTTCATCAGTATAAGCTCCATCTTCTCTTTGAAATATAGACTGAAGTTTTTCAACGCTAGCATTAGGGCCTGCCAAATCTATAAGCCTTGCCGTTTCTGCATCAAAGTCTTTAACTTTTTTAATTATAGCATTTCTTTTTTCTTTTTCTTCAGGAGTGTAACTAAAGTTTTTTACATCAGAATATTGAGAATATTCTTTTTGTTTTTCTTCTTGCAGTTTTAATTCATTGTCTTTAATTGACTTTACAGAAACTTCTTGTAGTTTTTCAATAGATTTTTTATTTCCTTTTAATGCAGAGTTTATATCTGATTGCTTTACATATCCTATAGCTAATGCTTTTTGAATATTAGGATCAGCTTCTATTTTTAATTTTAATTGTTCATCTATAGGTAAATCTAAAAACTCACCTTTAGTTTCAATAGCTCTGTCTGTTTTTGTGAATGTTATACTTCCCTGTCCTCTTTCTCGATTGGGATTTGTTGCTTTTTCAAACAAAGAACTAAGGTCATCTTTTAATAGATTTTTGTTTTTTCTAGAATCATATCTTTCTTTCCATGAACCTTCACCATAGGCAATTGCAGATTGTTTATCTGTTCCAAAATCAGCAACCTCTCCTCTTTTTTTAGCTTCTTCGTAAACAGATTTCCAATCTGATTCTGCTTGCTCAGACATGTCAACAAATTCTCCGTCTTCATTTTGAAATACTGTAGGGAAAGAAAACCAATTTTCTCCATCAAAAGTTTCGGTTTTCATTTTGTGCGTAGATACACTTCCATCGTCATTTAATTGAACACCTTTTCTATTTGGTGCGTCAATATTTATATTGAATTCTTCCTCAACTTCTACTTCTAAACCATCCGAAAATCCAGGAGTTGTTTCCGTCTCTGTAGTGGATTCCGTAACGACCTCGTTTGAAGTGGAAGGAGTATCGACTTGATTTTTTTTTTC
>PIVJ01000645.1 GCA_003353955.1 Bacteroidota bacterium
AAGGGCTCGATTATTTATTCAAGATTCGCAAGTCAAAATACGTAAAACAGCTTATACATAAGCACCATTGTCTAGATGACTGGACCTACGTTGTCGATGGCTGGGAAGCAAAAGATGATGCTTTGAAATTGGCTGCATGGTGTAAAAGCCGAAGAGTCATCATCATACGTCGACGTTTACCAAAGGATACTGTTCTGGCCGTTGAGCATAAACAAGCAGGGCAAGAAACATTTGGTTTTATTGAGGATGCCGAGGACATTCGCGCTTTTGAGTATGCCGTTCTCGTCACCTCCCTGGAAGACGAGGTGTTAAGCATTGTCAGACATTACAGAGACAGAGCTGACTGCGAAAACAACTTTGACGAGATTAAAAATCATTGGGGATGGGGTGGATTTACAACAAAAGACATCAAGCCGTGTCGATTCATTGCTAGAATAATTGCTTTGATTTATAACTGGTGGAATATCTTTGCTCGCCTGGCGAACCCTGATATGCATATGGAAGCTATTACGAGTCGCCCGTTGTTGCTCAGCTCAGTCGGGCGCTTAACCGAGACCGGCAGAAAGAAGACCATGACGATCACAAGCACCCATGCTCAAGCTGACTATATTCAAGAAACGTTTCAGCGTATTCAGCACTTTTTTAACCGTCTTAAAGCAATTGCGACGCAGTTGACTGACGCTGAACGTTGGTGCCGAATTTTGAGTGAGGCTATGAAAAAATATCTGGGAGAAACGCTACTCAAACCGCCGGATGATCGTTGCTTACCTGTTTGATTTGGATTTTTACGGCAAATTTATCGCGGTGCTGGCAGTCAATATTATTCCAGCAGGGGG
>PIVJ01000010.1 GCA_003353955.1 Bacteroidota bacterium
TGAAGATGGTGCAAGAACAGATTCTTTTGCGATGCTCCACACTGATGATGGTGATAATAAAATATGCTATTTTTTTACGGCAATAGAAATAAGAGAACAATTTAAACCACGGGATAATTTTTATATTTTCAGTTTGTCAAAAGACAGACAATATATAGAGCATAAAGGACTATTAGAAAGTGATATTAATAGGCGAATAGAAGAAGGTATAAGAGATACTGAAGAATCTAGTAATGAAAGTTCCAGACGGCGAATAGAATCGAAAATTAAAACTGTAAATCCTGAAAAGAAAGAGATTCCAAGTCTTTTTTATGCAAAAAGTCCTTATGCTGGAATTGGAGAACCGTTAAGAGAGAACTTAAATAAATTGGTTGAAGTAATTTTATCAATTAATGATAGCTCTCTACTGAGAAAACAAATAATAAAAGATATTACGGCTAAATATCCTTATTACAACTTTATTCTTAACCCTGATAGTTTTAGTAAAGAAAAATCCTTCGATAAATTTTGGATACTTGAAAATCAATCTGAAATAATTTTAAATCAGATAGGGAAAAACAAGTTTATCAAAACTCATTTGAAAGAAGAATTAGTAAAGCAATATCATAAAGGAATTTCAACAATATATTTAAAATATTTTACTGATTAAGAAATGACCAACTCAGAACTATTACTATACCAAACCGAAGACGGACAAACCAAAATAGATGTTCGTTTGGAAGAAGAAACAGTTTGGCTTTCGCAAGCTCAAATGGTAGAACTTTTTCAAACAACAAAGCAAAATATTAGTCTTCATTTAAAAAACATTTACGAAGAGGGCGAACTGGACGAAATTTCAACTGTCAAGGATTACTTGACAGTTCAAACCGAAGGCAAACGCAAGGTTCAGCGGAATATCGCTACTTACAATCTCGATGTAGTTATTTCTGTTGGTTACAGGGTTAAGTCGCACCGTGGCACACAATTTCGGATTTGGGCAACCAAGCAATTAAAAGAATATATAGTTAAAGGATTTGTTCTTAACGATGAAAAACTAAAAGAAACAGGACAAACCAACCAGTATTTCGAGGAACTGTTTGAACGAATTCGGGACATTCGCAGTTCCGAAAAGATTTTCTACGCAAAAGTCAGGGATATTTACACCACTGCAATTGACTATGATGCATCTACAGAAGAGAGCCAGTTGTTTTTTAAGTCGGTTCAAAACAAGATGCATTGGGCAATTCATGGTCATACTGCATCGGAGATAATCTCGCAACGTGCCAATTCCGACAAACAGAATATGGGTTTAACAACTTGGAAGAACTCACCAAGTGGAAAAATCAGGAAAATAGATGTTTCAATTGCCAAAAACTACCTGAGCGAAGATGAATTAAAAGACCTGAACCTGATTGTTGACCAATACCTTTCGTTTGCCGAACTTCAAGCCCGAAACCGCAATCCAATGTACATGAGTGACTGGCTTAAAAAATTACACGATTTTATGACACTCAACGACAGGGAGATTTTGGAACATGCAGGAACAATTTCAGCAAAACTGGCAAAAGAATTGGCAGAAGCTGAATACGAAAAATATCGAAAGAAAATGATTGATTTTGAAGATGTAAAAGAGATTAAGGAATTGGAAGCAGGGCTGAAAAGATTGGAAAACAAAAAAGGGAAAAAGTAAGATGATTCCAACCCATGTCTTGTTTATTATTCGTGGATTTATTGGGCGTGATTTTATGAGACCGCAGGAATATATTTCTTTGACTAATGATTCTATAAAAATAAAAAGATAATTTAAAAAAGAGGTTCAATTGACAAAAGTTCTTATAGAATGGATTGTAATAAAGCCCTCTAATATTAGTATAAAGACAAATGAATCGATAGTTGACTTTAATCTAAATTGGATATCATATAATGAACTTCAACTCCTACGGGAAAGGTTTGCGGAGTTTTGTAGTAGAAACAATATAGTTATTAAAGGTTATGTTTTAAGATAGTGTGGAATATCTAATTCCAGATAGGTACTTTCAGTTTCTCTATATAATTTAATGGCATTAGAGTTTCCCATAACTGCTTTTGCAAAATCAGCAATAGGGTCTGCTGACTTCTTTACTTTTTCCAAAAACACAAACCAATTGAGGTATTGAGGCAAATACTTTGTTGCAACACCATAAAAAGGTTTAATCCATCTTTCGTACAAATTATCT
This sequence comes from Bacteroidota bacterium, assembly GCA_003353955.1. Taxonomy (GTDB): domain Bacteria; phylum Bacteroidota; class Bacteroidia; order Bacteroidales. The sequence goes on from PIVJ01000010.1 coordinate 2,196, forward strand.
AGTGAATTCACATGCTGAACGTGATAGCATTTGTTTTTTACATGTTGCTTCGATGCCACAAATGTATGGTGCTCTAGATCCTTATCTTCCGCCCATGATATAATTGATGGATGGGAATCCGAACAAAGAACATTGGTGTCACTTATTAAACCACCTATTGTCTTCTCTATACTTTCAACATCTATTCTTCCCATCTTGGCTATGCGCATTACAGGATTACCTTTTCGGTCTGATGCAACCATTATCGACACCTTATCGTTGCTGACACCACGTTTTGTTTTTCTGTCACTGGGTCTTTTGTATGCATCCCTGTCCAGGTTTCTTTTCATTTATATCCAACTGTTTATCATCGCATTCAACTATCCCTGAAAAAAAAGTGCCATTCATTGTTGCAACAGCAGACAATAATTTATGTCTCCAATCGAATATTGTTTTCATGTTAACACCTAACTGTTTTGCAGCCTTTCTAATCGTCACGCTTTCAATCGTAAGTTCTAAATATTCATGGAACTTTTCAACCTTCTTTATTCCTGAAATTGCTGTACCTGTAAAGTCATTAAACGTTTTCTTGCATTCCTTGCATTTGTAACGTTTACGCCCTTTGTATGTGCCATGACCAAAAATATCTGAACTGTGACAATGAGGACACAATACCTTTTGATCTTTATTAAGCTCTGTCTTTACCCTATCCAATTGAGGAATCAAACCAATATCTTTCTTAAGCAATTTATATAATTGCTTCTTTTCGGATAGGTCTAGGCTGGTGAGTATTTCTTGGATTTGCATGTGAAAGTATTTTATTGACAAAGATAATAAAAATCTACATTATTCTAAAACATAACCAATAAAAAAAGCTTTCTTAAAACTAAAATCTTTTTTTATGAGCGATGATACCGGTTAAATCAGTGAGACTTTGATTTCTTGAAACAAAATTAATTAGGCGAAGTGATCCTGAAGTCGAAGGGTCTTGTGGGTTATATTTTCCGCCCCTTGGGGCGAAATAAAATAGAATCCATCATGATACCCCGTCCGCTTGCGGCGGGGAGCTTCATTAAGCTACAATTAAAAAATACTTCATCCAACTGAGATATATCAGACATTAAGAATGTTTTATTTGATTTTATGATTTATATTTACCCCATTGTGCATTCAACTATAATTACTACATATAACTACCATAATTTATTAAGAACTTTACATGGCCACTGACAGTAAAAATCTGATTTGCAATTCACTTCCTACAACTGCCCATCCTGAAAATGGGAAGATACTGGTTACCGGAGCGGGAGGTTATATCGGGGGACGCTTAATTCCCGAACTGTTGGGACGGGGCTACCAGGTTCGAATACTCGTAAGGAAAAACTTAGCTGAGTATCAGGAGCGATGGCCGGGTGTTGAAATTGCGGTTGGAGATGCTTTAAATTTAGAAGCATTGAATGCTGCCTTGCATGGAATTCATATCGCCTATTATTTACTACATTCTTTATGCTTGGGGAAAAAGAAGTTTGAATCAGTAGATTTAATCGTAGCCAATAATTTTAGAATTGCTGCAGAAAAGAGCAAAATCAATAGAACTATTTACCTGAGTGGTTTGGGAAATAAAAATGCGAATTTATCCCCACATTTAAAAAATCGGCATTTGGTTGCTAAGGAATTAGCTGGCGGACCTATTCAAGTTACATCTTTACGGGCGGGAATGATTATCGGTTCGGGGAGTGCATCTTACGAAATATTGAAGAGTTTAGTGCTTAACATCCCTTTCTTTTTTATTCCGAAATGGGCAAAAACAAAAAGTCAACCCATTGCCATCAGAGACGTGATCAGATATTTAGTTGGAACAATGGAACTTCCGGGAACATCAGGTATGACTTTCGATATTGGTGGCCCTGATATTTTGACCTATGAAGAAAAACTTGATGTGATGGCAAGAATCTTGGGGAAAAAACGATATTTTTTCTCAGGCCCTACCTTAAATACTAATTTCTATGGGTACTTCATTAGCTTATTTACGCCTGTTGCTGCTCCCATCACAAAAGTCTTGCTTGAAGGCTGTAAAGATGAAGCTACCTGCCGGAATGAAGACATAAAATTATTTCTCCCATTCGATACAATTGGTTTTAAAAGCGCTTTAATACTTGCTTTGTCAAGTGAAGAAAAGGGTAGGATTATCACTCGTTGGACGGATGCTTATCCACCGGAACATGAGTTGGAAACCAAGTTGGATGAGTTAGAACGAGCCCCGAGATTTACCGGATCATTTATAATTTCAACACAGAAAACACCTACCAGTATTTTTAAATCTTTTTGCAAGCTCAACGGTAAAGACGGTTGGCTTCGAAATAATATGTTGTGGCGCTTGCGTGGTTTAATCGATCTGATTTTTATAAGTGTTGGTACTGCTCGGGGATTAAGCCACACGCCAACCATTAAAGTGAACGATGTAATTGACTCTTGGCGCGTGGAAAGAATTATTAAAAACAAGCAGCTGGTATTGCGATCTGAAATGAAAATTCCCGGATCAGCTTGGCTTAAATTTTCTATTGAAAATGCTAATGGAGTTAATAAATTATTGGTAAACGCCTATTTTGAGCCCAAAGGAGTTGGAGGTAGAATTTATTGGTATATTTCACTACCTTTTCATAAAATACTCTTTAAGAAATTGCTTGAGCAAATCTTAAGAAGAAGTTAATTAATCGACTTATTTATAGCCAAATGCTTTCGCCAACTCCTCGGGCAATTCAGGCCTGCCTTTTGCATTCACAGAGACACCAATTACCAAGGCTTTCACAATAAGTTTCTGATCAGAGAGCCGATAAATGTTTTGAACAAAGCCGAATCGCAGGGCAGAAATACGTTCCGTGCGTACACCAACCACAAATCGATCTCCACTTCTAAGCGGAAATTTATAATCAATCTCTGCACGGGTAACCATTAGGTTAATGCCTTTCTTGGTTAAGTCGGCAAAGTCAAGATTGATGCTTTGCAAATATTTATGCCGGGCATGCTCAAGGTAATTTTGATACACTGAGTTATTAACAACCCCCTGTATATCGCACTCATAATCGCGAACGTCTAATTCTAAACTAAAAACAAAATCTTCCATAATTTATTTATTTATTTATTGTGGATCAACATCTATGATAATATAAACCCCTTTACTTAAGGTTGGCTTTTTAAATTGATCGAGAATTGTTATAAGCTCTTTTTTGGCATTTTTTAATGAAACATCCCGTTCAATCTTTAATAAAATATTTTTAATATATAAATTCTTAATTCTGGATACAATCGGATATTCCGGTCCTAATACACGTGAACCAAATCTAGCTTTTAAAAGTTGAGCCAGCTCATCTGTTACCGGATTTAACACCCGATAATCTTTATGCTTTAATCGAATTTCAATAAGGCGGTGAAAAGGTGGATAGTTGAAATTGATCCGGTCGAGGATAATTTCTTTATAAGTTTTCATATAATCGTTATCAATTACATTTCGGATGATGGTGTGATAAGGATTGTAAGTTTGGATGATGACTTTACCTCTCTTGTTCTTTCTTCCGGCTCTGCCACTCACTTGTGCCATGAGTTGGTAACTTCTTTCGGGAGATCGGAAATCCGGAAAGCTGATTAAATTATCGGCATTTAGAATCCCGACTACACTCACATTATCAAAATCCAATCCTTTAGTAACCATTTGTGTGCCTACCAGAATATCAATTTTTCGGTTCTCAAAATCATAGATGATTTGTTGATAAGCATTCTTTGAACGGGTGGTGTCCAAATCCATTCGTGCAATCCGAGATGTTGGATAAATTCGGGTAAGCTCTTCTTCTATTTTTTCAGTGCCAAATCCTTTCATCAGAATTTTAGGATTGTTACAAGACGGGCATTTATCTGGGATGGCAGTTGAATATCCACAATAATGACATCGAAGATGGTCGCTGCTTTTATGATAGGTTAAAGTCACATCACAGTTAACACATTCCGGAATCCAGTTACAGGTATCGCATTCCAGCCGCAATGAAAATCCACGCCGATTTTGGAATAAAATAACTTGTTCCTGATTTCCCAAAGCCTCCTCAACATGATTCAGCAAAAAGGAGGAAAAATGTGATTGCATGCTCTTTCGCTTGCTTTCTTGTTTAATATCTGCAACCAATATTTCGGGAAGCTGGACGTTTCCGTAGCGTTCTTTCAGTTCAATAAATCCATACTTCAACTGAGTTGCATTGTAATAACTTTCAATGGATGGAGTTGCCGTTCCCAACAATGTTTTTGCTCCATGAAGTCCTGCCAGATAAATTGCCGAATCACGCGCATTGTAACGTGGTACAGGATCAAATTGTTTATAAGAATTATCATGTTCTTCGTCAACGATAATTAATCCTATATTTTCGTAAGGCAGAAATAGTGCAGATCGTGGGCCCAGAATTATTTGGTAAGGATTTTCAGTTTCGGCATTTTGATTGAGAACTTTATTCCAGATTTCAACCTTCTCATTTTTATTATATTTTGAATGATAAACGCCAATTTTATCTCCAAAGTATTTTTGCAATCGGTTGATGATTTGTGTAGTCAAGGCAATTTCCGGAAGCAGGTAAAGTACTTGTTTTCCCTTCTCAATCGTTTCTTCAATAAGCTTGATATAAATTTCTGTCTTCCCGCTTGAAGTCACACCATGCAAGAGTGCTACTTTTTTTTCTATAAAAGATTCTTTTAACTGGTGTAAGGCATCCGCCTGATGCTTGTTTAATTCGATGGAAGAAATTTCTTTGGAGGCATCGGTAAATGATAAACGGCTACTTACTTTCTGACTTTTAATAATGATGCCTTTCTTCACTAAGGCCTCCACTTGCGCATGCGTAGCATCAACACTTTTTAGTAAAGTGGATAGGGAAACATCAACTGATTTTGAGGCCATGTTCTGGGTTAGGTTAACCAGTGACATAAGCACCTGAAGTTGTTTAAATGCGCGTTTATTTAAGCTTTCAAAAGCTTCTCGAAGTTTTAATTCGTCGTCGAGAAGTTCAGGATTTAAGCCAATAAAAGTTTCAAGTTTAGGCTTATACTTGCTACTTAATTCTTCCTCAATGAGCAAGATTTTTTTATCCATCATCGTCTTGATGAGTGGAATGGTTTTTTGAAGTCCGGTAATTTTACTTACCTCCGTGATGGTTATTTTTTTACGATTGATTAAAGCTTCTGTAATCAGGTATTCATTTTCGGTTAATACTTCTTGATTAACAGTAAATTCAGGATGTAACACCACCCCCGATTCACTAACCAGTTTTAATCCTTGGGGCAGTGCTGCATTCATTACCTCACCTATGGTAGATAAATAATACGATGCAATCCATTCCCAAAATTTGAATTGAATAGTCTTAACAATTGGCTCATCATCTAAGACGGAAAGAATGTATTTGGGAGTATGCTTTGGTGGCTGTTGATGAACATTCCGAACCAAGGCAGTATAAATTTTTCTTCTGCCGAATTGAACCACCACTCGTTGACCCGAAGCTACCTCTTCATTGAGCTCAAATGGAACACGATAGGTAAAATATCCCGGTATCGGAAGCGGTAGAAGAACATCTGCAAAGAGGGTAATTCTTTCCATAATATTAGATCAATGGATCAAGGATTTCAATTAAACGATCAACTTCTTCCATCGTATTATAGTGTACCATGCTAACACGAATAACGCCATTCTGGTCAAACAATCCCAAGTTAACAATTAATCTTCGCGCGTAGAAATCACCGAAACGAATACCGATCTTATATTTGTCGACTTTTTCGGTAATGGTGCTACTAACCACGCCATCAATTATAAATGAAATCGTAGCTACACGTTCATTCTTATCTGAGGTAGTTTTTCCAATGATCTTTACGTTTTCTTTTTTATTTAAAAAGTTGAGAAATCGAGCTGTTAATTTTTCCTCATGATCTGCGAAAAGCTGAAATGCCAATTTAGCTTTTGATCGAATGTCGAGATAATCCTTCTCCGGGAAATGAAAATTAACTAAAGCTTCTATGTAATCTTTACAGCCAAGGTATCCATAACTTAGTTCATAATTAGAACTTCCGGGCTGGAGCTTATATGGAATGTCATCTTCGGAAATAAAAAAGTGATTGATGTTGGGGAGCGTTTTTAGGATCTCTTTTTTTCCATAGAGTGCAGAATAATGGGGTCCATAAACTTTATAAAATGAGAATGCATAGAAATCAACATCCAGTACTTGTACATCCGGTAAGCGATGAGGTGCGTATGCCACGGCATCCAGACAAACATAAGATCCATTTTCATGAACCAGTTTAATAATTTCCTTAACGGGATTAATAGTGCCTAAGATGTTTGAGGCATAAGTTAGTGAAACAAATTTTGTTTTTGGACTCAAGAGTCTTTTTAAATCTTCGGGGTCTAATTCAAAAGAATCCTGATTGATTTCCCAAAATTTTATAATAATTCCTTGTTCTTCCAGATTTACCCAAGGCCCGATATTGGCTTCATGATCGCAATTGGTTACGATAATCTCATCTCCCGGGCTCATGGTTTGGACAAGGCTATGACTTAATTGTCGGAGAAGCGTGGTGGTTGATGAACCAAATATTACTTCTGAAACTTCACGTGCGTTGATAATATCTGCTACGAACTGAAATCCTTCCTGAATGCGATTTCCGGCTATTCGCGAAACTTCGTAACTGGCTCCCAATTGCACATCAGAAGTCAGTAAATATTCGCTGATTCGTTCAGTTACCGACTTAAGTGTTTGTGATCCGCCTGCATTATCAAAATATGTCCAATCACCTCCAAGTGCCGGGAATTGCTTACGTACAAATTCTAAATTTAATTCCATTTATGCTTACTTATTAATTCTCCTGAGAAGCTGATTTCGAGGCTTTCCGACTTCCGGCATAGATTTCAAATTTGGCAAAGCGACATTCAATGGCTCCATTAAATACCATAATCTTTTTGGAGGGTCGCAATCCAACAAATTTTAATGCTTCTAAATTCCCACTCAGTATCCATGCATTAAATCCCTTATAATTTGCCTTAAGTTGGTTGCCGATCATCTGATACAAATTAACGATGTCACTTTCTTCAAGCCGTTCGCCATAAGGCGGATTAGTGATAATAGTTCCTCCATCAAATTCATGTTTCAGTTCTTCGAACGAGCAATGTCTGAGCACAATGTCTTTATGAAACATCGAACTTCTTAAGTTTTCTTTTGCGATTGAATGCGCTTTAAAGGAATGGTCAGTTCCGATAATTTCATATTCGAAATCTTTTTGCAGGGAAAGTGAATCATCTAAAATATCATTCCACAACTTTTCATCATAATCTTTCCAATACTTAAATCCAAAATCATTTCGATAGTAGCCTGCCGGAATTCCAAATGCCTGCATGGCTGCTTCAATTAATATGGTTCCTGAGCCGCACATGGGGTCAATCAGATCGGTTTTTCCATCCCATCCGCTCAACTTTATTAATCCAGCTGCCAATACTTCATTGAGTGGTGCTTTATCAACCAAGCCTCTGTAGCCTCGTTTGTGTAACGATGATCCAGAACTATCCAGCGAAACTGTACACTGCTCCTTGAAAATATGAATGTTAATTCTCAAGTCTGGATTTTCAATATCGACAGAAGGTCTTTTATTATATTTTTCTCGGAATCGATCAACAATGGCATCCTTGCTTTTTAAGGCTGCATATTTTGAATGTGTGATGACTGATTTGCTTACCACTGCATCAATGGCTAATGTTTGATTAACATCCATATAATCCCACCAATCAATGGTGAGCAGATTCTTGTATAACTCATCTTCATTGCTAGCGGTAAAATTGGCGATTGGTTTTAAAATGCGGATGGCGGTATAACATAAATAATTTGCTTTGTACATAACCGACTGGTCACCAAAAAAACTAACAGCACGATTAATGGGCTCAATACTTGTTGCCCCAATTTGTTTTAGCTCGTCTGCTAATATAGTTTCAAGACCATAAAAGGTCTTGGCAATCATCTGGAAATTGTTGGAATCGTTTTTCAAATTTTGTTTTTATTTAACAAAAGTAGCAATAAATCACGCAAAGAATTAGCTATTTTTGAATTACTCTAATTTAGCGTATTATAATCATACAAAGAAGCACAACAGAAGGTTGATGATTGGATTAACGATCTTGGCATTCGATATCTTAATGAACTTACCAATATGGCAATTCTTACTGAAGAAGTTGGCGAAGTTTCACGTTTAATTGCCCGCAAATATGGCGAGCAATCTTTTAAATATAATGAAGCGGATATTTATTTAGGCGATGAATTTGCAGATGTGCTGTTTGTGCTTATTTGCCTGGCAAACCAAACCGGTATGGATTCTTACGGAAGCTTTGAAAAGGAATTTGGAAAAGAAAACAAAAAGGGATAATTTTAGGCATCGTAATAATCCAAAACTGGATTAATCAAAAACTAATAGATAACTTTTATGATAAAGTGGTTTATAATACATCAGTGGAAGCAGACCAAGAGGTCCACTATCTTTCAAAAAAATGTAGTGGTGAATATTGTATTGGGCTTTTTTATAACAATAATATTTCTGGAGTTTTTAATCGGAGGAGGATATTTAGGAGCTGAGTGGCACACTATATTTCCAGATGATCATCCGGTAACAAAATTCAATAGTATTTTACTGTACTATTTTGCCATTGACTTTATTATCAGGTTTTTTATCCAAAATCTTCCGGTGATGTCGATTCAACCATATTTGCATTTACCGATAAAAAAATCAAGTATCATCAATTATTTACTTTCAAAATCATTGTTGAGCATTTTTAATTATTTCCCATTGATGGTTCTTATTCCGATTGCAATTTTTCAGGTATCAGTTGCGTACTCCAATATGGTTGCTGTTGTGTGGATAATTTCCGTATTTCTACTTATGTTATCGATGAACTTTTTACTGGTGTATGTAAAAAAACAATTGGTAGTCAATGCTAAAATTGTCGGTTTCTTTGGATTGTTCATCGTTGGCTTATTAGTGATGGATAGTTACGGCATCATTTCAATGGCTAATCTTTCAGCAGTTGTATTTGATGAACTTGCAACGAACCCTGTAATGATTGTAATCCCTATAATTTTCTTGATAGTAATCTACAGAATTAACTTTTCATTTCTTAAAGACAGGATGTACCCTGAAGAGTTAAGGGTTGGTAAGGCAAAGAAAGTAGATGCAATTTCAGATATTAAATATTTGAAACGCTTGGGACAAACCGGTGAAATTATTGGCGTGGAGCTCAAATTATTTCTGCGACATAAAAGAACAAAATCCATACTATATATGACACCGCTCTTCTTACTTTATGGATTGTTTTTTTATCCCCAAGAATCGTATCAGGATATTGCATTCTTAAAGATTTTTATTGGCTGGTTTATTACCGGTGGACTCATGTACAATTATTTAAATTTTGCTTTTACTTATGAAAGTAATTATTTTGATGCCATCTTAACCCACGACATTGATATGCATCGATATTTTAAAATGAAATTCGTTGTGGCTCTGGCGGTGAGTTCTTTTTGTTTTGTTGCAACCATCCCCTATGTGTTTTTTGGATTAGAAGTATTACTCTTTCATGCGGTGATGTATTTATATAATATTGGCATGTTGAGTTTCGTACTACTTTATATGGCAACCTTTAATAAAAACAGAATGGATTTAAGTAAGGGTGCAGCCTTTAATTATCAAGGCATGGGTGCCTCCAACTGGCTTTCAATGATTCCTGCCATGTTATTCCCTGTATTGTTATATGTTCTTTTTGATTGGTTTGGATTACCATATCTCGGATTGGCAGTTATATCTCTGGGAGGAATCTTAGGCTTGCTTTTTAGTAGAGTACTGATCGATTATTTAGCAAAACAATTTTTAAGTAGAAAATATAAAATGGCAGAAGGATTTCGCCTTCGTTAATAAAATAAAATTATGATAGAAGTTAAAAATATTACCAAAGTCTACAATGGAATTACTGTTCTTAATATTCCGAAATTATCAATTAAGAAAGGCGAAAGTTTTGGATTGGTCGGGAATAATGGTGCCGGTAAAACAACATTGTTCAGGTGCATTCTTGATTTGATAAGATCAAATACGGGTGAGATTATTTCAGAAAAGCTGGATGTATCCAAGTCATCTGAATGGAAAAGTTACACCGGCTCATATTTAGATGAAGGATTCGTAATCGATTTCCTAACACCCGAAGAATATTTTCAGTTTCTGGCAAATATTAATGGATTGTCAAAAGGGGATCTGGATGATTTTCTAAATGATTTCAAGGATTTCTTTAATGGTGAGATTCTGGGTAAGAAAAAATATATTCGCGATTTATCTTCAGGTAATCAGAAAAAAGTTGGAATTGCAGCAGCATTAATTGCTAAACCAGATGTACTTATCTTGGATGAACCATTTAACAGCCTTGATCCTTCCACCCAAATAAGATTGAAAAAGGTATTGAAAAAATTGCATGATGACGCCAATGTAACCATGCTTATTTCGAGCCATGATTTAAATCATGTAACCGAAGTTTGCGAGCGCATTGTTGTGTTGCACGAAGGAGGTATCGCTCATGATATTCACACAGAGAAAGATACGCTCAAGATTCTTGAAGAATATTTCGCGGTGTAATTATGTAAGCTGAATAATTTATTTGCTGAAGTTTTTAGCTACAACCTGAAAATTGATTCATTTAGGCAACTATTTTTTTATGACCATAAAACCTTGAAAAAAGACAAATTATCGAAGGTAATTTTCGGACACTTTACAAAAGTCTTAAAAATATGCTTTATAGACAGGCACTAATTAGGTAGATTTATTCTTCGAAGTCTATAATTTTGATATTTGAGAAGTTGCCAGTTTATATTCTCATATCCATTTCTACGCCCGTATTTTCTAAAAATTATATTGGGTTGAATTAAAGATGGATTATAATAAGGAAGACAATCTTCAAAATCCGTCCCAAAATTCATTAATGCCAGCATAAAATACCAACTCAGATCAAACCCCTTAAAAGCATAATCTTCAGGCTCACTTAAATATTTACTTCGATATCGCCGAATAAAAGCCTTAACATTGTAGTTCTCATAATCTACATAGGTAGAACTTAGGTAATGCACATTTAGGTTTTTATAAACTTCGTTATCCATATTTTCAAAGTCCTCCCAATTAGGCATTCCAACCACAGTCATTGGGAAAGTATCGCGTAAAAAATTTAATTTGGTTAACAGATCCAATACAAAAACATTATCTTCTGAAAACACTAACAATACATTTTCGCGAACAACAGATGCCAGTTTTTCAAATCCTTTGATACTATCTACGGCATAATGCAACTCATGTATGTTATTATAAAAATAGGTGCTATCCTCAAGATTATTTTGCAATTCATCAGAAATAAGTAATTTATTCTCTATCATAATAAATGGATGGGGTTCTTCTTCTTCTTCTTCTTCTTCTAAGGTATTATCGGCTACTTCTTTCTCCACCACCAAATTGTATAATTGATTATTTGAAACCATAAAGCCATCAATAATAACTTCATTAAGTTCATATTTAAAATTAGTAAAGTTCTGATTTTTGAAGTCTTCCTTATGATCAACAAGGAATAAATTCGATCCCTTAAAATCTCTGGCAATAAGTTCTTTTACGATTTCTATTTGGAATTGATCAGTGGGTTGAAATTTGAATACTTGAGGGTTATATTCAATAATTTCTGACCTGTTCGAAAGTGGATTTACAATCGGAATATTAAATCTATTGGCGAAACTTGATGCGAGTGGAAATATCCTTGAGAAAAAAGGACCAATGATTAAATCCATTCTTCTCATCTCAGGATTTTGTAATGCCTGAATAGCTTGTACTGAGTCATTTCCGACATCGTATACATATAATTCAACTTTCAATCCATGCTTTTCAAGTGAATCAATTGCCATTAAGACTCCATAATAAAACTGAATAAATCTGAATGGATGATCTGGATTATTATGATCCGCAGCGATCTGCTCAATTGACGACTCAGCAATAAAAAGTAAACTGTCAACCTGATCCAGGTTCAGTGGAATCATCAGTGCAAGCTGATAAGTATTCATCACATTTCGATAATCGGAATAACATCTCAGGCTATCTCTATTCAACTTCTTCTCAACAATGATCTCCGGTTCTTTAAAATCAACTGCTTCGATAACTTCTTCATTTGTTTCAACATAGCCGGTAGGAATTTTAATTGTCTGACCTCGATGTGGCCTGGATTTTACAAATGGATTAAGTACTTGAATTTCGGAAATGCTTACATTATATTTCTTAGCAATTTTTGAGAGGTTTTCCCTTCTCCCTACCTTATGATTTATAAATGAACTATTCTTCTTTTTGGGGATTTTGATACTTTGACCGACAGGGAGTTGATCAGTCAGACCTTTATTTAGTTGTTTAATATCATCAACACTAACCTGATACTCCAATGCAATTCGATATAGATTGTCACCACGCTTTACCGGATATGCATCAAAACTAAGTTTATTCTCTGAAACAGGTGCCAGTTCTTTTATTTGAACGAGAGTATCTTCTTTTGGTTTATCTTCCTTCTCCAAATTTTCAACAGGTATTTTAATATATTGACCAGTCGTTAGTGGCTCAACAACAGAAGGATTAGCTCGTTTTAGTTGTATTGCCTGCATTGAATATACATGTGCGATGCGGTTAAAGTCTTCGTTGTTTTTTACGATATGATAAAAGAAATCAAAATCTCTTAGTGCCTGAGATTCTGATGAATTTTTATCGGTAGTTTTAATACGAATTCTTAATTCCTGGCCTATTGAGAGTCCATGTCTTGAAAACGGGTTCTCGGCAATAATTTCATCAATTGTTACCCCATATAATTTTGATATTGAATATAAGGTATGGTCTTTATCCACACGATGAATATAGTAATCCTTACTTCCAATTTTACGAATTTCTGTAGATCTTAAAATAGTTACACGCTGCTGACCGATAGAACTAGTAGTGAAGGCAATTAAAAGAATGACAATTATCAGGAAGGTATTTCTTTTCACTATTTTATTTTTGAAATTTTTTGAATAATTAGATTGCTTTGCTAACGATTTTTCTCAATACAAATTGTTTACTCCCATTCTATTGTGGCAGGAGGTTTTGAACTAATATCATACACTACTCTATTCACGCCTTTCACTTTATTGATGATCTCACTAGATACTTTTGCTAAAAACTCATAAGGTAAATGAGACCAATCAGCCGTCATTCCATCGGTGGAACTTACAGCTCTTAATGCTACAACATTTTCATAGGTACGTTGATCTCCCATCACGCCTACACTCTGTACAGGCAAAAGGATCGCGCCGGCTTGCCATACTTTATCGTATAAATCGTTCTGCTTTAACCCGTTGATGTAGATATGATCTACCTCCTGAAGGATTTTTACTTTTTCAGCGGTGATGTCTCCTAATATTCGAATTCCCAAACCGGGTCCTGGAAATGGATGACGACTAATGATGTTGTCCTGCATTTTCAAGGCTTTTCCAATCCTTCTTACTTCATCTTTAAATAAGGTATTTAATGGCTCTACTACTTTCAGTTTCATATAATCAGGTAATCCTCCAACATTGTGATGAGATTTAATAGTTGCTGAGGGACCATTAACTGAAATAGATTCAATGACATCAGGATAGATCGTTCCCTGAGCTAACCACCTTACATCTTTAATGCTATTTGCTTCGCCATCAAAAACATCAATAAAAGTGTTGCCAATAATTTTTCTTTTCTCCTCTGGTTCAGTTATTCCAACAAGTTTATCCAAAAACCTGGAATTAGCGTCTACACCTTTCACATTTAACCCCATTGATTTGTACTGATCCAGTACTTCTACAAATTCATTTTTTCTTAGCAAACCATTATCTACAAATATGCAATACAAATTCTTACCAATTGCCTTATGTAATAAAACCGCTGCCACCGATGAGTCAACACCACCCGATAACCCCAATACTACTTTGTCATTATTCAGTGTTTCTTTCAGGTTGGCAATAGTTGATTCGATGAATGAATCCGGAGTCCATGAGCCAGAACATTCACAAATATCAATAATAAAATTCTTTAATAATACGGCACCCTCCTCTGTGTGATAAACTTCCGGGTGAAATTGTATTGCGTAGGTATTCTCCCCTTCTATTTTGTATCCTGCCACTTCAACACTATTAGTGCTGCTAATAACTTTAAAGTTCTCAGGAATTGATAAAATAGTATCTCCATGTGACATCCATACCTGACTGCCCAATGTCATACCTTTAAGGAGTTTGCTTTCAGAATCGATATAACTCAGATTGGCTCTGCCATATTCTCTGATTTCAGAACGCATTAGTTTGCCACCTTCCGCTTTTGCCATGAATTGTGCTCCATAACACACACCTAATACAGGATACTTGCTTCTAATTCCGGCTAAATCAGGAATTGGTGCATCTTTATCCATAACCGAGTAAGGGCTTCCAGAAAGAATAACGCCTTTAACTGCCTGCGATAATGGCGGAATTTTGTTAAAAGGATAGATTTCACAATACACATTTAATTCCCTGACTCTACGTGCGATAAGCTGTGTGTATTGAGAGCCAAGATCCAAAATTATAATCGTTTCTTGCATGCTGTAAAGATATTGTTTTTTTGATTAAAAATGGATGGATATACATCACTCGATAAAAGACTTATAACAGTTTTTTCAACATGAGTTTTAATTAACTCACTAATTAAATGTAATTTAGCAATCGTAAAAATTGGTAAAGAGTGGCAACTAAAAGACATCATAGAAATAAAGCTAAAAAGACACAACGAAATAGTGTGACTAAATTATTCAGAATGATATTTACTTTGTTAATTCTAGTCCTCGTGCTTGCATATTTAAGTTTTAGGGGATGGAATGAAACAATAAATTCTGGACTTGAAATCGATAACCAGGTTATCAAAACATCAATGGGGCCTATACAATTTAAACAGATCGGCACTGGTCCTATCATTTTCTTATCTCATATGGCCGGTTCAGGATTCGACAATGCTGATTTAGTTAAGAACCTATCAGAATCGGGATATCAAGTTATATGCCCGTCCCGACCAGGGTACTTGAATACTCCTATTAATGATAATGCCGGATTTTCGTATCAAGCTGAACTTTTTGCAGAATTACTTCACTATCTGAAAATCGAGGAAAAAATATTTTTACTAGGTATTTCTACTGGAGGACCTGCTGCAATTGAGTTCGCAAGTAAATACCCGAATAAGTGCCATGGAATTATTTTGTATAATTCTCCAGGCGTAAAAATTGATTCTACAGATCAATTGATAAACTTTATGAGATTGACTAAAATTCCCTTCCTGGATCAAGAATCTGATATTGAAAACTGGGTGATTCATTTAATGTCAAAATATAATCCCAAAAAGCTAATGCGATCAATTTTAGAAAAAGGCTCCACATACAGTCCTGACGAAATTAATTCTCAACTTGGCGATATGGGAGACTCAGAAATATGGAAAAAACAATTAATTAACTATAGCAATATCCTCTCACCTCGTGGTCAACGTTTTGCCGGGTTCAATAATGACCTACGGTTCTTATCTGATTATAAATTAAGTAAAAGTAAAATCCGGGTTCCGGCTTTAATCGTCCATAGCAAAGTTGACAAAGTAATTGATTTCTCTAATGCTGAACTAATAAGTAAAACATTTGTCCGTTCAGAATTGTATTCATTTAATGGGTTTGGTCACGCTTTTTGGTTAGGGCCTGAATGGCCACAAATTATGGCAAAGACAAAAGAATTCTTATCAAATAATACTCCTAAGAATAGGAATCAGACGAAGCCTAGACCAAAAGAATTATCGAAAAACACATGGGTAAATAAATCAGATGGGGCCATACTTCAGATTATGAATAATGGAGAATTTAGTCTTGACTTTCCTTCAGTGGATGAGAAACGAAATTATAATGGACGAGTAGCAATCGTTGATAATCAAATTAGTTTCACCTATGATGACGTTTCAGGTTCATGCCCGGGTATAGATGGCATTTATCAATTCGAGATTATTGACGATAATCTAAATTTAAAACCAATTAACGATAATTGCAAAAGTAGAAGAACTCATTTTTCTGAAGGATGGTTTAAAATTTAGAATTCAATTTGAGCTTTAAATTCAGCAATATTATTTTTTGCATCTTTAACTTCTAACTCAAAATTGTTCCAGCCTTTTTTTGTTATCTTGTTAATTTCATAAACCAATCTGTTATTTTTTGGATCGTATTCCATTAAAATCCATTTATCATTTAACGTAGCTCTATATGAGCTAATTCCAGATAACTTATCGAATACTTCAAAGATGATAAACGTATAAGCTGAAATATTCTTCTTATTATGAATATTGAGTGCTTTGATTGTTGGTTTAATCGTATCTACCACAACGGTAAAATTTCCAAAATTTCTCGGTCTGCTCACAATAAACCCATCTTTATAGTTTCCTCCAACAGCATTGATTCCATCTTTATCAACTTCAACAATTAAGGCTTTATCCTGAAGATTTACAGCAAGGTTTTTAGGTTTTATTTTAAGAATGAAGGATTTATGTATAGGTATTCTTGCATTTTGAATTTTATGTAATTTCGCATATGATTCTATTGGTGAATCAGTTGTTGAATAATCAAAATCGAAGGAGTTGTAAAATGTACCTGCTCGGAATTCTATTTTAACCGCTTCATTTTCAAAACGATTTTGTTTATCATGCTCAAACCAGTTTTGCACACGAGAAGTATCATCCTTGCTCGACAATGATTTTGAAGGTGACGATTTTAGTACACAACTCAACACAGCAGTATTTCCGTGTGCATCTTTTACTTCGTAAGTTGCATTATGGTACAACGAATCAAAAAAATTGACAATACCTGCATTATAAACACTATCATAAATACTCAACTTATTCCCAGTATCCAGAATACTACGTTGGTATCTTTGTTTCGTTTCAATATATTGAGCATAATCTATTAAACTGTTGATATACTTGGTTTCACTAAACGAAAAAGCTTCCAGGTGATGCTTGTAGATTAAGACTGAATCCAGCATTAGTTTCAGCGTGTAAATACCATTTCTATTATTCGTAGCATTTAATAAATCATGAGTTTGTATACCAAAACCGATATCACCCGACACATTAATAGTATCGTGGTTCTTCACATAATGCAATAGCCCCCCCCCACTGACCTTCAGTTCTAACTCTTCATTTAATTGATTGATTTTACTTGATCTATTCATTGGATAGAGCTTAAACCCGGTAATTTTTGGCCGTATAAAATCCGTAACATCAAAACCAAATAAGAGTGGATTTATAGGCATTTCAGTCTTTGAATCTCTTATCTCAAAATGGAGATGAGGTCCATCAGAGCCTCCAGAATTTCCTGATAACGCAATTATTTGTCCCTTTTTAATTACAAACTGATCTTTGTCAGGATAGAGATTAAGAGAAAACACTTCACGCTTATATTGTTCTTGTTTAACAAAATCATGAACTTGTTGTGAGAATTTACTCAAATGAGCATACACTGAGGTATATCCGTTTGGATGAATAATATATATGGCCTTTCCAAATCCAGTTGGTGAAACATTAATTCTGGAGATATAACCATCTGCAACCGCATAAATATTTTTCCCTGGAACACCTCCAGTTTTAATATCAATTCCTGAATGAAAATGATTCGATCGAAGCTCACCAAAAGTACCGGATAATAATATTCTATTCTCGATAGGCGATCTAAAATATGAGTTGGGATAATCTGTTTTTAAGGGTGTAAAACCAAAACAAATAATTGCCAATAATAATATAGATATTTTCTTCATTAACCTCTTAATCAAACAAAACTAAATAATTATATTAATAAATATCAATGAAAATGAAGATTTCTATTATAACATTCTTAGCGCAGGAAATAGGTATTATAATTATTAAAAGAGATAAATGGCTCTGAGTGAAGCTTTAAGCTATATACTAAAATTAATATTTAATGTAACCACCTCTCTTATAGGTACACCTTTTCTGGTAGCTGGTGTCCATTTGGGTATGGCTTGGATAACTCTTCTTGCCTCAGCATCTAATAATTCATGAACCCCGCTTAAAATGCTTACGTCTTTCACCCTTCCCTCTTCATCAACGATAAACGAGGCATAGACTTTTCCTTGTATCTTTTGTTCTAGTGCTGCTTCTGGGTAAATTAGATTATTGTCAACAAACTTATTAAGCATAGCTGATCCCCCAGGATACCTTGCTTTATATGACAACAACGAATAGTAATAACGTCCATCGATGATCTGAAGTGTGGAAAGTAATGAATCCTTGCTATCATAAAAGTCAATAACGTCTCTTTTATCGCATTTATCCTTTTTAATTATTTCATATTGCTTATTTGGTATAGCAGCAATTAAAGAATCGTATCGACTCACCAACATTCTGTATTCTGTGATACAAAATTGCTTATATAATGAATCAGCCTCTAGGTCGCCATAAAAAGAAGCCATATACATATTTTCACAAAAGCCACACTCATCTTTCTGATTTAATTTAGATAATGCCAAGTTGAAATATGCGTCAATACCAGGATTTAGTTCAATGGAAGTTATAAATAAAGAATCTGCACTGGCAAAATTACCGAGACTCATCTGCTCAATACCCAGATTATCATACAATTGATATTTCAAATTTTGTGAATTTGTAGCTAAACTAAGTCCTAATAATATGCCGGCGATGAACAAAAATGATTTCATACTACACAATTTTTAAATGATTAGCCTTTATAAAAAGGTAATTTTACGACTCTGGCTTGTAGAAGCTTATTCCTGATTCTAATAAAGACTTCTGTGTCAATCTTATAGAGTCCTGTTTTTATATATCCCATTCCTATGCCGATTTTCAGCATTGGGCTCATGGTTCCGGAGGTTACTTCTCCAATCACGTCACCATTGGCTTCACAAATCTCATAATGCTGGCGAGGTATGCCTTTATCAAGCATCTTAAAAGCGGTTAACTTTTTACTAATACCCTCAGCTTTAAGATTGGCCATATATTCTCGATCAATAAAATCATTACCGTCTACAAATTTGGTAATCCATCCCAAACCAGCTTCGATTGGCGACGTATAATCATCAATATCATTACCATAAAGACAGAATCCCATCTCAAGTCGCAATGTATCTCGGGCTGCAAGGCCAATGGGTTTGATTTCAAATTCTTCGCCTGCTTTAAGTACTGCCTCATATACTTTGGCAGCATTTTTATTATCGATATATATTTCGCATCCACCTGAACCGGTATATCCGGTAGTGGAAACAATAACGTCCTTTATACCCGCAAAGTCAACTTTTTGGAATGTATAATGCTCCATATCTACCACATTAGCACTAGTAAGTTTCTGCATCGCTTTCAGTGCGAGAGGTCCCTGAACAGCCAATTGTGCAATTTCATCAGACGCATTATACAAGTCAGCACCCATCGAATTTTGTTCATTGCACCAAGCCCAATCCTTTTCTATATTTGCAGCATTTACAACTAACAAATAGGTTTCTGAATTAATTCGATAAACCAAAAAATCATCCACAATTCCACCTTTACCGTTCGGAAAACAAGTATACTGAATCTTTCCATCTGATAATTTTGCCACATCATTCGTCGATACCTTTTGAATAAATTCAAATGCTTTTGGTCCTTTCACCCAAAATTCGCCCATATGTGAAACATCAAAAACGCCAACGCTTTTGCGTACAGCCTCATGTTCCGCATTAACGCCTTCAAAAGTAACAGGCATATTAAAACCTACGAAAGGAATCATTTTCGCACCCATTGTTTCATGAAAACTTGTAAATGCTGTATTTTTCATTCTAAAATTCTATTTATCAATTAATATATTTCGACTGCAAATGTATGAAAATGCTGTAAATATCCCGTTCGCAATTGGAATGAAGTTTCGATTACATATTCCTTTCATATATTAGAAATGAATAATTAAATTCATTTTGAGGATCATCGTTAATATCAATCTGTTCAGTCAAATTCCAATTACTAAAATCAACTTCAAAAAAGATATCTGCCTCAAAATTTTTATGTACTCGCGTGAGATAAAACTTGTTGGCATGCGGTAGAAATTGTTTGTAAACAGAACCACCTCCAATGATAAAACTTTCTTCAGTTTCTGAGCACATAGCAATAGCCTCTTCAATTGAAAAGACAGTTATACAACCTTCGAAGTTATCGTTAGGGTCATCTGTAATTACAATATTTTTTCGATTTGGCAACGGACCATTCGGAAGAGATTCCAGTGTTTTTTTGCCCATAATAACCTGATGGCCTTTGGTTTTACTTTTAAACCATTTAAAATCATTAGATATATGCCAGAGCAGATCGTTATTTTTTCCAATGGCGTGATTTTGCGCAATCGCAACGATGATGGATATTTTCTTTTTTCCCATTATTGTTTGAACTTAAACTGAAATTTCTCCTTTAATTCCAGGATGGTATTTATAATTTATCAACTCGAAATCTTCGTATTTAAAATCGAGAATATTCTTGATCTGAGGATTCATCTTCATTTGTGGTAATGGAAAGACATTTCTACTTAATTGAAGATTTACCTGATCCATGTGATTTAAATAAATATGTGCATCTCCAAAAGTGTGAATAAATTCACCGGGTTCAAGATCACATACCTGAGCAATCATAAGATTTAAGAGCGCATATGACGCGATATTAAATGGTACCCCCAGAAAGATATCTGCACTACGCTGGTACAATTGACAAGATAATCTTCCATCGGCAACATTGAATTGAAACCAGGCATGGCATGGTGGAAGTGCTGCTTTACCATCCGCAACGTTTTGCGCAAATGATTTCGCTGCATTGGGTAAAACACTTGGATTCCAGGCTGCAACTATATGTCGGCGACTATCAGGATTTTTCTTTATTTGCTCAATAACATTTAAAAGTTGGTCGATTCCATCGTTATTCCAGTTTCGCCATTGTTGTCCATAAACTGGTCCTAGTTCTCCATTCTCATTTGCCCAATCATTCCATATATTAACCTTATTATCTTTAAGATATTTTATGTTTGTATCGCCTTTAATGAACCATAATAGCTCATGAATAATTGATCGTAGATGTATTTTTTTTGTGGTCAGTACTGGAAATCCTTTGCTAAGATCAAACCGCATTTGGTAGCTAAACACACTGATTGTACCGGTGCCGGTACGATCCGATTTCTGAGATCCATTTTCTAAAACATATTTTAATAATTCATGATATTGCTTCATTATCTAAACATTAATACCACCATTAAACTAAGATCTCATAATCTATACCTATACTTTTATCCTAAAATTGTTCCTATAATTGTAGCTGACAATAGTGAAGCCAGTGCACCGCCCAATAATGCCCTGAATCCAAGTTTTGACAACAGAGTTCTTTTCCCGGGAGCCAAAGCACCAATACCACCTAATTGAATTCCTATTGAGCTAAAGTTTGCAAATCCGCATAAAATATAAGTAGCAATAATTATTGATTTTTCACTTGCAAATACACCGGCCGTCATCAAATCCTTAAAACTGGTGTAAGCAATAAATTCATTTAATATTATTTTCTCTCCCAATAACTGACCTACCAACGTTACATCTGCAACAGGAACACCTATTAACCACATCAGTGGTGCCATAATATACCCTAAAATAAGCTGTAAACTAAGTGAATCAAACCGGCCGTTTGTAAACGCGGCAATGGTATCATTAATATCTGTCCATGAACCAATTTTAAAGAAGATGAAATTCAACATTGAAATAAAAGCTAGAAATGCGAGTAGCATAGCTCCAACATTTACAGCTAGTTTCAGTCCATCGGTTGTTCCATTGGTTATTGCTTCCAAAATATTGGTACCAATTTTATCTTTCGAAACCTTAACTTTCGCTGAGACTTCTTCTGTTTGTGGTACAAGAAGTTTTGCTAAAACAACCGCGCCTGGAGCCGCCATAACAGATGCGGTGATTAAATGTTTCGCAAATAATATTTGTTCGGCTGGATTTGACCCTCCCAGAAATTTAATGTAGATAGCTAACACACCACCTGCTATTGTAGCCATTCCACTTACCATAACCACCATTATCTCCGACTTGGTCATTTTTTCGAGATAGGCCTTTATAAGTAAAGGAGACTCTGTTTGACCTAAAAATATATTACCGGTTGCAGATAAACTTTCCGCACCCGATAATTTTAATAACCGAGTCATAATCCATGCAAAAACTTTAACAACGCCTTGTACAATTCCATAATAATACAACACACTTGACAGGGCTGAAAAGAAAACAATGGTGGGTAATATTTGAAATGCAAACATAAATCCGACGGTATCCTGATAAATTAAATCACCAAACAAGAATACACTCCCATCTTCGGTAAATTTTAGTATCATGATAAACATCTTACCAACAAATTCAAAAGCTGATTGTACTGCCGGCACTTTCAAAACAAGAATGGCTATTATAATTTGTATGGCCAGCCCGCCAAAAACGGTACTTCCTGAGACCTTTCTTCGGTTTGAGCTTAACAAAAAGGCAATCCCCAATACTGCTATTAATCCTAACATCCCTCTTAATAATGACGTGAGTGAGAAACCCTTACTTTGGATTTGTTGTTGAGGTATATCGACCGGATTTATTTCTTCAATTTGCTGAGTACTGGAATTTATTGTATCATTCTCAAGATTGACAATTTGTGTGGTGTCCAACTGATTATCGAGTACAGCGTTGCCATCTTGGCCAATAATAATGCCGGTTATCAATAAGATAAATGATAAACCTACAACGAATTGAATGATCTTATTTCTAAATAAATTAACTTTCATAAGCTATTTTCGCCTGAATAATGAATATTAAAAAATGATTGCCACTACTTATATATGAATAACAATCAATAAGTAATAGCAATGGATATCTTAAATTTGATTATTTCTTTTTCCTACGTTGAATTTCATCCCTTATTTCTGAAGCTTTTTCATATTCTTCTTTATCGACTGCCTCTTTAAGAATTTCATGCAATTCATTTAAGGAATGCTCGGAATACTCACTTTCTTTTTTCTTTTCCTCTCTAATTACTTTTTCTCCAAATAAAGGTGTTTTCGTTTCATCCATTAAAACCCCGGCTTCCGATAGTATTTTTTCACTTGTAAATATGGGGCAATCAAAACGAATCGCTAATGCGACAGCATCAGAAGTTCTGGCATCAATCTCACTTTCTAGATTATCATGCACACATAGTAATTTAGAATAAAAGATTCCCTCTACGAATTTATTAATGTACACTTGCTTAATGGCCACATTATAGTTGTCAGCAAAGCTCTTAAACAAATCATGGGTTAGAGGCCTTGATGGCTTCATCTTCTCTAATTCAATAGCAATGGCCTGCGCCTCAAAACCACCAATGATGATTGGCAATCTGCGATCCCCTCCAACTTCACCCAAAATTAAAGCATATGCTCCACTCTGTGATTGGCTGTATGACATTCCGATGATTTCCAGACGAATATTTTGCACACTGTAAAACTAGTCAAATTAGTATAGATGACCAATAGTTCGAATGATAAATGTATTAATTATTTTGCAATTGATATGAACAATTTATCAACAATGCCAAAGAGCATGAACAGACGTATGCGCCTACTTTAGATAACTTCAGAAAAATTACCGAAAAAACGAAAATATCAATTGGTCGAAATCGTTTTTCTATAAAAGAAACTTTGTTAATTTAGCCAGCCGTTATTAACCTATCAAATTTAAATTATATGAAAAAACTTATTACGTTATTAACACTGGCATTATTACCTGTATTATCTTTTGCAAGCGAGGCTGATTTGGTAATTCCTGATGAAATGAAATCCCAGAATATTTTGTATTGGGGATTTTTAATTACATTTTTTGGTTTCCTTTTTGGATTATACCAATTTCTGAAAATAAAAAAAATAGTTTCACACCAGTCTATGCTGGATGTAGCACAAGTAATATATGAAACCGGAAAAACATACCTGATTCAACAGGGTAAATTTTTAATGATTCTGTTTTTATTCGTTGGTTCAGCAGTTGCCTTTTATTTTGGTTATTTATCGGATGCTGATTTTGGATTCGGTGCCGTTGCCATGATCCTTGGATGGACAATAATAGGCATACTTGGGTCATATAGTGTAGCATGGTTCGGTATCCGTATGAATACCCTGGCTAACTCAAGAATGGCTTTTGCATCACTTGAACGTAAACCGATCAAATTATTAGATATTCCATTAAATGCAGGTATGAGTATTGGTGTTGTACTGATCTCTTTAGAACTAATCATGATGTTGGTAATCCTCATGTTTGTTCCCGGAGAATATGCAGGTGCTAGTTTTATCGGTTTTGCAATCGGCGAATCATTAGGAGCATCCGTTCTTCGTATTGCCGGTGGAATTTTTACTAAAATTGCAGATATCGGATCTGACCTGATGAAGGTGATCTTTAAAATTGGTGAAGATGACCCCCGTAACCCCGGAACTATTGCCGACTGTGTTGGTGATAATGCAGGTGACTCGGTAGGACCGACTGCTGATGGTTTTGAAACTTATGGCGTAACCGGTGTTGCTTTGATCTCTTTTATTTTACTAGCCATTACAGGTACTATCTTAGAAAATGTAGCAGCTAGCAACCCTGAATTTATTCAGTCATTGGCAGCCTCATTAAATCTTGGTTCATTTTCAATTTCAAGTGCTGATTCAATGAATGCACTGGCATCTGCATTACAAGTGAAATTATTAGTCTGGATCTTCGCAATGCGTATTCTCATGATTATAACTTCTATTGTTTCTTTCTGGATCAATGGACTGATAACGAAAGCTAAATACAGCAATGTTGATGACCTTGATTTTGAAGAACCATTAACCTCGCTGGTATGGATTACCTCCATCATGTCGATCATTGTAACTTTTGCTGTTAGTTATTTAATCATTGGACATCTTCCGGGCAATCTGTGGATAACGCTATCTGTAATTATTAGTGCAGGCACCTTGGGTGCAGCATTAATCCCCGAATTTACCAAACTTTTCACTTCACCAAAATCAACACATGTTAAAGAAGTTGTTGTTGCATCTCAAGAAGGGGGTGCATCATTAAACATTTTATCAGGTTTGGTAGCAGGTAACTTCTCGGCATTCTGGCAAGGGATGGTATTCTTTATGTTAATGTTCATTGCATACTACGCCAGTACATTTGGATTGGCAAATATTATGATTTATCCTTCAATCTTTGCATTCGGCTTGGTTGCTTTTGGTATGCTTGGAATGGGTCCGGTAACCATTGCTGTTGACTCTTATGGCCCGGTAACAGATAACGCTCAGTCTATTTATGAGTTATCATTAATTGAACAGAATCAAAAAGAGGTAACTCCGGAAATAGAAAAAGAATTTGGTTTCAAACCTGACTTTAGTAAAGCAAAACACTATCTGGAAGCAAATGACGGTGCAGGCAATACCTTTAAAGCAACCGCAAAACCAGTACTAATTGGTACTGCTGTAGTTGGAGCAACCACCATGATTTTTGCATTAATTCTGGTAATTGAGCATTCTTTGGGTGTTAAACCGGAAGAAATCTTAAACCTGTTAAATCCATACACTATCATGGGATTCTTATTGGGTGGTGCACTTATTTACTGGTTCACCGGAGCAAGCATACAGGCAGTTACTACAGGTGCCAGCAGAGCAGTGGCTTATATCAAAGAGAATATCAACCTTGATCCTAATGCACCAATGAAAGCAGATTTGGAGAAATCAAAAGCAGTGGTAAAAATTTGTACACAATATGCACAAAAAGGAATGTGGAACATCTTTATTGCCATTTTCTCCTTTGCCTTGGCATTTGCATTTCTTTCAGCACCCGGTGATACAAATTTACCTGTTTCAATGTTCATCAGTTACTTGATCTCAATTGCTTTCTTTGGTTTATACCAAGCGATATTTATGGCTAATGCCGGTGGTTCTTGGGATAATGCCAAAAAAATTGTTGAAGTGGACATGAAAGAAAAAGGAACACCCTTACACGATGCAGTAATAGTAGGTGACACCGTAGGTGATCCTTATAAAGACACCTCATCTGTAGCTTTAAATCCGGTTATTAAGTTTACTACATTGTTCGGATTGTTGGCAATGGAAATTGCAATTTCTCCTCAATTTAAAGATGTAGCCTCTTATTTCGGTGTTGGCTTTTTATTAATTGCATTATATTTTGTATATCGTTCATTCTATAAAATGAAAATTCACGATTAATATACAGGAAATATTATCAGAAAATCCCTTCTGAATTCAGGAGGGATTTTTTTATTAATCATGTTAATAAAAAGATTTCAATTCTTGTGAAGACCTTCACAAGAATTGAACATTCGATAAACTTTATTTACCTTTACCCGCATAAAATTTCTTATATTTTTTGTATAAACTATAACCCCGTTTTCAATGATTAACAACAATTTTGTAAAACGCCATAATGGTCCAAGAGAAGCTGAAACAGATCAAATGTTAAAGAAAATGAAGGTCGCCTCTCTCGACGCTCTCATTGATGAAACTGTTCCACGAGCCATCCGCCTGAAAGATCCATTAAGCATTGGTACGGGCATGAACGAATATCAGTATTTGGCGCATATCAAAAACATTGCTTCAAAAAACAAAATATTTAAGACTTACATTGGACAGGGTTATTATAACACTATTTCACCTGCAGTTATCACACGAAATATATTGGAAAATGCCGGGTGGTATACTTCATACACGCCCTATCAGGCAGAGATTTCACAAGGTAGATTGGAAGCCTTACTCAATTTCCAAACGATGGTTGCTGACCTAAGCGGACTACCAATTGTAAATGCATCGTTACTTGATGAGGCCACTGCCGCCGCTGAAGCCATGATTATGCTTTACAATTCACTACCGCGAGCTGTGGCAAAATCAGGGGCTAATCAGTTTTTTGTATCCGACACATTATTCCTTCATACTATCGAAGTATTAAAAAACAGGGCATTGCCTTTGGGCATCGAACTATTGTTTGGGGATCATAACTCCTTCCAATTCAACGAAATGGTTTTTGGAGCTATTATTCAATATCCAGATCAAGAAGGTGCGGTTAAGGATTATGCTCAGTTCGTAGAAAAAGCACATCAAGGTTTTGCCAAAGTTGTAGTTGCTGCAGATATTATGAGTTTAACCATGCTTACTCCTCCGGGAGAATGGGGCGCAGATGTTACCGTTGGGTCTACCCAACGATTCGGAATTCCAATGGGATTTGGTGGCCCTCACGCAGCCTTTTTTGCGACTACAGAAAGTTTCAAAAGAAATATTCCGGGACGAATTATTGGTGTGTCACAGGATGCGAATGGGGATCGTGCATTACGCATGGCACTTCAAACACGAGAGCAACACATTAAAAGAGAAAGAGCAACTTCAAACATTTGTACTGCTCAGGCATTACTTGCAACCATGGCCGGGATGTACGCAGTTTATCATGGTCCTGAAGGCTTAAAAGATATCGCCGAAGACATTCACTCATTGGCCGTATATACCGGTAAAGAAATGGTGAATTATGGTTACGAGCAATTGAACGAATATTTATTTGATACTTTAAAAGTTGAACTACCGGCTAAAGTTGACACGAATAATTTAAAAAAACTTGCAGAAGAATATGAGATCAACTTCAGGTATATTGATGATAAACATATCGGAATTAGTTTCGACGAAACTACCCATAAAGCGGATATTAAGAGAATATTAACTGTTCTGGCCAAAGTAAATGGAAAACGCTATCAAGATACCACCATCTGCAAAAGCTGTCAGGAAGTTAAGCTTCCAAAGAAATTAATTAGAAGCTCTGAGTTTCTTACCCATAAAATTTTTAATTCTTATCATTCAGAAACTGAAATGATGAGATATATCAAAAAACTTGAGATCAAAGATTTGGCTTTAAATAGAGCCATGATTCCACTGGGGTCGTGTACGATGAAGCTAAATGCTGGTGCTGAAATGTTACCCATTAGCTGGGCTGAGTTTGGTGCAATTCATCCATTCGTTCCTAAGGAACAAGTTGAAGGCTATACCGAAATGATTGATGAACTTAGTAAAAATCTTTGTGAAATTACCGGATTTGCCGGAATCTCATTTATGCCCAATTCAGGAGCATCAGGAGAATATACGGGATTAATGGTTATTCGTGAATACCACAAAAGCAGAAATGAATTCCATAGAAATATTTGCCTGATTCCATCTTCAGCACACGGAACAAATCCTGCAAGTGCTGTTATGGCCGGGATGAAAGTTGTTGTAACGAAATGTGATGAGAACGGAAATATAGATTTATCCGATGTAAGAGCAAAGGCAGAAAAATACAAAGAGCATTTGGGGGCAGCGATGATAACTTATCCATCTACTCATGGCGTATTTGAAGAAGGTATATTAGAGATCATGGACATCATTCATGAAAATGGTGGGCAGGTTTACATGGATGGAGCCAATATGAATGCTCAGGTCGGACTAACCAGTCCTGGATTTATTGGAGCTGATGTTTGTCATCTGAACTTACATAAAACTTTTGCCATTCCTCACGGTGGCGGTGGACCGGGTGTTGGACCAATTGGTGTAGCAGCACATTTAGTTAAATTTTTGCCAGCGCATCTTTATAATAAAACAGGAGGCGAAAATGGTATTCTGGCGATCTCAGCGGCACCCTTCGGGAGTGCAATGATATTACCTATTTCGTATGGATATATAAAACTGTTAGGCGGAAAAGGATTGACGGAAGCTACAAAATATGCAATCTTAAACGCAAACTATCTTAAAACCTGCTTGGAAGAACACTATAAAATATTATACACCGGTAAACACGATCGTGTTGCGCATGAAATGATTTTAGATTGCAATGAATTTCATAAAACGGCAAACGTTCCGGTTATCGATATTGCCAAGCGGTTAATGGATTATGGATTCCACGCGCCAACCGTCGCTTTTCCAGTTCATGGAACATTAATGGTAGAGCCCACCGAAAGTGAAGCATTGTATGAATTAGATCGCTTTGTTGATGCAATGATTGCTATTAGAGAAGAAATTAAGGAAATTGAAGATGGCAATGTTGAGCAGGGAAATAATGTAGTTTGCAATGCCCCGCATACTGCGGAGATGGCAACCTCTGATGATTGGAAATTCCCTTATACCCGACAAAAAGCTGTTTATCCAAAACCATGGTCAACCAATGATAAATATTGGCCGGCAGTAACAAAAGTGGATGATGCTTACGGAGATCGGAATTTAGTATGTACCTGTTTGCCTATCGAGGCTTACGAAGATTACCATTAAAGTACTCAAGATTTAAATGCCATCTTATTGATTTTTGATGGCATTCTTTTTAGGGTGCTCAGCCTTTTATTATGGAATACAAATATTCACGAACGATCTCTCGGTCGTGATACTCCTCATCCATAACCAAAATGATTGTATCATCGCCCGCAACACATCCAACAATCATTTTATGTTCATGATTATCAATAATAACTGCTAACGGATTAGCATATCCAGGTAGCGTTTTGAGAACGACCAAATTTCCTGAAAAATCGATTGATTGAAATCCATTTCTCAGGGTTTGGGGTTTATTCACATCATCCTGAATAATATATTTATACGCCCCATCTTCATCTATCGTTTTTGCAACCATTAATGATTTAAGATCGCGTGATAGCGTACCCTGCGTAAGATCATAACCTTCTTCGATCAGCAATTTCAACAGATCGTCCTGGCTCCTGATCGTCTGAATAGAAATTATATCTTTAATCCGTTGAAGTCTGACTTGCTTTTCTTTCATCGAGGTTTGAATTACTCACTTATACAAAATAACGTAAAATAACATTAAGAATCAATAGAAAGCAATTTCTCTATCGCCTTTTCCACCCGAGTAAAATGAAACTTTCTCAAGGTTCTGGAAAAGTAATTTCTAATTTGTTCATTGCATAAATTGCCCATACTTCCTTCCAAGGTATATCTTATATTCTCAGATTTTTGCAACTTCCCATTTTTAATTTCATTCATTACATCATGATATGCCGTTCTGAATGCCTCACCATTTCTCACCCTTTGCTCAATTGCTTCTACACTAAATGAAGATTGATATAATGGGTTCTTCATAATATCTTTTCTTACTTCCATTTGATTAAGTACAAGATTGGAGATGCTTAGAATTTCTTTTGTAATATCAAATGTGCTAAACAATGGTTCTTTCAATATTTGATAATCTCTAAAGTAACCGGTGGTCAGATTATTAGAAAGACTGACCCATTGAAATGCATTACTTTTCACCACATTTGATTTAGCCCGTAACAATTCAAAAATATCCGGATTTTTTTTATGAGGCATGATACTTGAGCCTGTTGTAAAATCATCTGGCAAACCGATGAAATTATAATTCTGAGACATAAATAAGCAAGCATCTGCCGCAAACTTAGCAATGGTTGAAGCCAAGGAAGTTAAGGCAGACATTACTGCCATTTCCACCTTCACCCTACTAGACTGAGCATAAATCACATTGAAGTTTAAGTCATCAAAACCAAGCAATTTTGCAGTTATTTCACGCTTGATAGGAAAAGAAGATCCATAACCTGCAGCGGATCCTAAAGGGCTTCTATTAATAAGTCGATAGACAGATTCAAGCATGATGAGGTCGTCTGCCAGACTTTCAGCAAAAGATGCAAACCATAAACCAAATGAAGATGGCATTGCAATTTGCAGATGCGTATAACCCGGCATTAAATGTTTTTTATATTCCTCACTCATCGAAAGAAATGAATCAAAAAGAGTTTTCATCAATTTTGATATTTGAAAAATTTCATTTCTCATATACATTCTCAGATCTACTAGAACCTGATCATTCCTGCTTCGAGCCGTATGTATCTTCTTTCCTGATTCACCCAGCTTATTACTTAAAACCAATTCAATCTGACTATGTACATCCTCCACTCCATTTTCTATAAGAAAGGTTCCGTTTTCAATTTCCTTATGAATCCTTTTGAGTTCATTAATAAGTTTTTTTGAATCTGATGTTTCGATTAATTTACACTCTTCTAACATCATCGTGTGAGCAATACTTCCGATCACATCCCATTTGGCAATGCGTATATCCATTTCAGGGTCGTTGCCGATAGTGAATGCAGTAATTTGTGGATTCAATTCTTCTTTATTTGTCCAAAGCTTTAACATCAGAATTTTAAATTTGACAACAATGAAATATAGGTTTTGATTCCATTATTAATTTCATTTACATAAATAAACTCATCTGCTGTATGTGACCTGTCTGAATTACCTGGTCCAATCTTAACTGAAGGAAATGGGATTATTGCCTGATCTGACATTGTTGGTGATGTATAACATTCTATTCCCAATTCTTTTGCCAACAAAACAATAGGGTGATTTTCTTCGATACAGGATGCACGAAGCCTGGTAGATCTTGCCGTAACTTTTGATTTCAAACCCTTATTTATGATTTCTAATATTTCTTCATTTGAATATAATTCATTGGTTCTGATATCAGCCACCATATTACATTCTGAAGGTGCCACATTGTGTTGTTTACCGGCATGGATTTGCGTTACCGAAATATTAATACCGCCAAGCGTGCTTTTCTTAAAACTACAACTTAATTCTTTCAACTTTTGATGATCCTTCATGGCGATATCAATGGCATGATTACCATTAAAATTAGCTATATGTGCTGATTTCGTTTCCGATATAATATCAAGAACCATCAGACCTCTTTCACCGGTAGCCAGTTTCATTCCGGTAGGTTCTCCAACAATTGCTAATTGAAGTTGGCCAATTAATGGTAATACTGAATCAAGTCCTTTCTCGCCCGTTATTTCTTCCTCAGCGGTTGCTGAAAATACCAGATCAAATGGAAGGTTTGAATTACCTAATGCATAATAAGCCATCAACATGCATACAAGTGATGCTCCGGCATCATTGGATCCCAATCCAAATATCTTTCCATCTTCTTCAACAGCCAGAAATGGGTCATAACTCCAATTCGAATTCGGAAGAACCGTATCCAAATGCGAGTTCAATAATACTGTTGGCTTATCCGATTTTTTGGTGTAAGTCCATAAATTATTTCCTTTCTGAAGGACTCTCACTTCCATAGAACATAAGTCATCAAGTATAATTTCTGATGCCAATTCTTCTTTACCACTATAAGATGGAACCCGAATTAATCTCTTTAAGAGTTCAACAGCATGTTGGGTTAGAAATTCGATATTATGCGCTTTCATGATTTAACCTTTAGCATTATTTACCAGGTGTTGTAGTTGAATCGGAATGCTGTATAATTTTATAAATCCCTTAATATCATTTGCATTCCAAAGCTTACTTTCTTCACCATATTCTCCAAAGTCTTTATGGTGAAGATCATAAATAGAACTGATTCCGATTAGTTCAAATGTATGGGGTATCAATTTTAATTTCACGGCACCACTTACGTGGCTCTGTGTGCTTTCCAGATATTTTTCTAAATCTCTCACCGCATTATCTAAATAAAATCCTTCATGAATCAAATTTCCATAAGTGGTGCATAACTGTTCCTTAATTTGCAATTGCTGCTTACTCAGAACATGTTTTTCGAGCAATTCATGAGCTTTAATTAACATAAGTGCGGCAGGTGCTTCAAAAGCAATCCTTCCTTTTAAACCGGTAATGGTATCGCCAAGATGTAATCCCCGACCTATGCCGAATTCATTGCCTAACAAATTAAGCTTATTTATGAGTTGAAGAGGTGATAGATAATCCCCATTAAGCGCAACAACTTCTCCCTTATTAAACTCAACTTCTATATCACGTTCGATGGGATTAGTACAGATGGGTTCAGAAGGCCATGCACATTCGGGAATAAATTTTGAAGATTGCAAGGTTTCCTTTCCACCGATACTGCTTCCCCAAATGCCTTCATTATAACTATATGTTGCATCGGAGAAATCAAGATTAATTCCTTTATCTTTCAAATATTCTATTTCTTTTTCCCTGGGTAAATTCAAATCTCTAACAGGGCTAATTATTTTCATATTAGGAGCCAGTACGTTGAATATCAGATCAAACCTAATTTGGTCATTTCCTGCACCGGTGCACCCATGGGCAAGCATTTCGGCTCCAATCTCTGTCGCATACTCAACCACAGCCATCGCCTGAAAAGTACGTTCTGAACTAACAGACAACGGATAAGTATTGTGCTTCAGAATATTTCCATACAACAGATATTTAATTCCTTTCTGATAATAATCTGCCTGAATATCCATGCAATGATGGGATGTAACACCACAATAGCGCGCTCTTGTTGCCAGTTTTTCTTTTTCCACATCGGTTAATCCACCTGTGTCCGCATATATACTATGAACCTCAAGACCTAATTCTTCGGTTAGATATTTAATGCAGAAGGTTGTATCTAAACCGCCACTGAATGCTAAAACAATTTTATTTGACATTATTTACTTTTATTTCGTTGATTCGTGTTACCTCTAACTGTTCTTCAGTCAATTTAACTTCTAAGGGATTAAAAAGCATAGCTGTGCAGAGGCAGCGTTTGTGATTCATCCGTTGGAGAATATCATAACCGGGACAGCTTTTACAACCTTTCCAGAATTCTGCATCTCTGGTTAACTCCTCAAAAACAACTGGACGATAACCTAATTTCGAATTAATATTCATCACTGTAGCATTCGAGGTAAGTCCAAAGATCTTTGACATGGGATGTTTTTTTTGAGACAATCGAAAAGCTGCTCTTTTTATCTCCGTTGCTAAACCATAACCTTGAAATTTCTCTTTAACAATGAGCCCTGAATTCGCAACAAACTTAGTATGGCTCCATTCCTCGATATAACAAAATCCAGCAACTTCTTTATTATAAAAGGCAATTATTGCCTTTCCTGCAACTATCTTTTCATTCAAATATTCAGGTGTTCTCATTGCCAATGCAGCCCCTTCATTTAATGCAGCATTTGAGATCATATTCGAAATACACACTGCAAATATGCGATGCTCTTCGGTTGATGTTATGATTTCAAAATCTTCAATTTTATGCATATTCAAATAATTTATAATACATATATATGTGATTAATTGTGTTTTTATGCGCAAAGAACTAATTTTTTACATTTATATGCAAGTTTTTTTACATATATTTTCATAATACAAAATACATCAGTAAGATAACTCAGAGCAACTAACTGATTAACTTTACCTTAAATAAGACAAAGCATGATAAGGGTTTTGGAATATTTATTAATGGAATGACATTAAGAATTAGGCCTGACCTAAATCAGCTATTCTTGGTTTTCATTTGATATTGAATCTAAATAAAGTTGGAATTTCTCCCTATTATTGCTTGATTCATTCAGTGCAACAAAAATAGTATCCCTGCCAACTATTGTGCCACTGACTAAATGGGAAGGATGATTATCCATTAATACGGGGCTAATTGAGCTGACGTAGCTGGCAAGTGTTTTTATGATGGCTATATTTCCCGTAAATTCGAGCGATTGAAATCCCCTTTCGTCTAATTTTATTTCAGGTCTAATTGCTTATTCTTTCTTTCCTCAAGAACCAAGCATTAAATATGAGGTTGAAAAATCTAAGCAAATCGCATGTTTTTATTAACCGAACTCAGGTTTATCGTTTATAAGTAATGATTTTAACAAGGAAAATATGCTGTATTTGTTATTTAGGTTCTTAGATAGGAAGCTCCATTAACATCTAAAATACAACCTGTCATAAACTCGTTTCCAGAGGCCAGAAGTAATACTGCCTGAGCAATTTCTTGTGGTTGTGCAATCCTGCGAAATGGACTTTGGTCTTTAATATCCTGAGCATTGGGTCCTTCCATTCCTTCGGTAGCCATATCCGTATCAACCCAGCCCGGGGCAATTGAATATACCAGTACTTTACTTGGTGCCAGCGCCTTTGCCAATGATTGCCCGAAAGAATTCAATCCTGCTTTACTGGCTCCATAGGCTGGAGATGTTGGCTCGCCACGAAATGCACCTCGAGATGTAATATTTATAATTATTCCTCCTCCATTTTTAATCATATTTTTTGATGTCAGAAATGATACATTAGCAACCCCATTTAAATTCGTATTAATTGTTCTGCTAAATGAATTAACCCAATCATCATAATCCATACCGGCGATATCTATCTCTTCATAAATGCCTGCATTATTAACCACAATATCTATACGACCGATTTTTTTGATCAGTTCTTCAACCATCGTATTTACAGACTCAGGATTGGCAATATCTGCTTGTACAGCGAAATGCCCACTCCCATCCAAAGAATTAATTAAAGCATCCGCCTTTTCCTTATTTTTATGATAATGCGCAATAACCTTTGCTCCTGACTCGGAAAAGAGTTTTGCGATGGCGGTACCGATTCCACGTGAAGCTCCTGTCACTAACACATACTTATTATCAAATCTGATTTCCATGTTATCGATTTTTAAAGGCTAAATTATTTGAACTCCCTGATTACTAGTTGTTGTTTTATACACCATTATAAGATATGGATTATTGTTAAATCCATGCTGCATAATATCCGCAATCTCATCAATATTATTATGGCTGTAAAGGGTGACAACAGACGATCCTCCACCACTAATCTGACAGCCGTATGCACCTGTATCCACCTGTCGTTTAACCAATAATCTTAATCCTTCTTCATCCAAGCTATAATCGGACAGGAAAGGAGTAACTAATAAAGTATAAGCACCTTTTTTCATTTTAAACCTTGTTTTAAACAAATGTCGGGATTAATCTGACTAGATCAAACAAGCAATAGCATTTTTAAATTGTCTATTACTTAGGGTCTCGAAATAATAAAATATATCTAATATACTTGAGGTACACCTTCCTTACTCCAACCCCTCAATTCATAATATTCGCCAACTAATGATTTGAAGAATTCCCTATCGATTTTTTTGCCTTTCATAAAACCGGCCAAGCTTTCTTCATCAAAAAAACGATCAGGAATCGTATCATCCTCAGCGGTTCTTCCATTTCTTAAGTTGTAGGTTCTGGCCAAATTGGTTAAATCAGCTCCAATTGAAAGTAAGCTATCTGCATCATGATTAGAGCCGGTAGCTGCATTTAGTATTTCAGCCAG
Organism: Bacteroidota bacterium; assembly: GCA_003353955.1. Lineage (GTDB taxonomy): Bacteria > Bacteroidota > Bacteroidia > Bacteroidales. The sequence goes on from PIVJ01000010.1 coordinate 38,470, forward strand.
GCGATCTAATCCCATGGGAACAAAATCACATATAACCAGGCAGTTCCTGACATTCACTGTATCCAAACTTTCTGTAATGGTAGCAGGAATATCTTCAATCTTGAATTCCGGTCCCATCTCTTGTTCTGTTATCCAGGATCGGGTGTGGGATGCAAAATCTGCAACCGCCAACACCACAGCCATCGTTAAACAGCCTTTTGGATTTACACCCGAATGCTCCATACCAAAAGTATTGATCGCAAAAGCCTCACTACCCTGACCAATTTTTCGTGCTGCATCGCGTGTTCCATCCGCAAATAGTTTTCCAATACCATCTCTGAACGCAATCATATTAATGAACTTGCGTTGTTCTAGGGCATTGCCCCATTCCATTTTCAGACCATCCCATTGCTCCAACAATTCTTTTTCATAACACTCCATCGCAAAAGAACAAGTTACACCAACACTAATCGTATCTAGACCTAAATCGTTGCACAATTCATTCGCCCAGGAAATATCTTTTATGCTGTTAACCAAACTCCCTGAGCCCAAATAGGCGGCCGTTTCATATTCGGGACCTTCAATTTCATGATTATCCCAACGAGCCCATTTCGAACATCTGATATCACAATTATAACAAGAAGTATCTTTCCAGTTTAACTCTTCACGCGCTGCTTCGGAACTAATCTTTTCAAAGTCGTCAAACACAACTTCCTTAAAATTCTTGGTTGGAAGAAATTCGTATTCCTGAGCACTACGAATACATTTCATCGTTCCTTTGACCCTTCGGAATTTAATTTCATCCTGAACTAAAATATCTTTGGTGATTCTTTTATTGGTCGCTAAAAATAAGTTCTCATCAAAATATTGAATGGGAGTATTTCCATCAACAACAATAGCTTTCAGGTTTTTAGAACCCATAACTGCACCTGCGCCACCACGCCCGAATTGACGATGTTTATCAACCCCGATACATGCCATTTTTGATAAATTTTCTCCTGCTTGTCCAATGGCAGCTATTCTGGGATCAATCCCTTGATGGCGTTCAATTAACAAATCATTGGTTTCAAAAATTCCCTTTCCCCATAAATCAGATGCATCTTCAATTACAATCTCATTTTCAGTAATCACCAGATAAACCGGTTTATCACTTTTTCCGCTGATAACCAAATAATCATATCCGGCTCTTTTTAATGCCGGGCCAAAATTACCGCCACAATGAGAATCCAATAATGAATTTGTGAGGGGTGATTTTGTAACCAATGTCGTCCTTGCAGATGTCTGCACCTTTGTTCCGGTAAAAGGGCCATTCGCAAAAATGAGTGGATTGTTGGGACTGAAGATTTCTGGTTTAGCAGCTATTTGCTCCATCAAAGCAAAACCTAAGCCCTTTCCTCCAATATATTTCTTTAATAATGATTTATCCGATCCTTTCTCTTCTGCCTTCAAGCTTGTTAAATCGACATAAACACATTTATTTGTGTACGACATAGTTTATGTTAAATCCTTGTTTATTGACTTCTATGAATCGACAAGATATCGGTTAAGATCGAAAATCCTGTTTCAATTTTTCCTGCACCCGGACCAACGATGGTAATATCGCCAAGTAAGTCTGTAGTAAAAGTCAGTGCATTGGTGGCTCCCATGACACCGGCTAATGGGTGTGACAAATCAACCATCTCAGGAGCTACACTTCCAATCACTTTTCCATCTTTCTTTTCAACCGAACCAATCAATTTCCAACGGGCATTCTGCTCTTTGGCTTTTTGGATATCTTCTAGTGTGATTTTAGTAATCCCTTCACAACTTACATCAGCAATTTTAATTCCGGCATTCATTACAATATTTGCCAAAATGGTAACTTTTCCTCTGGCATCAAATCCTTCGACATCGCCAGTTGGGTCTGCTTCTGCATATCCCAAATCCTGAGCAACTTTTAACACATCATCATAGGCCATTCCTTTTTCCATTTCCGACAACATATAATTGGTTGTACCATTCAATATTCCCCGAATTCTAGAAATTTCACAACCACCCAATGGCCCATCCGTCAAATTGATAATTGGCGTTCCGGCTACTACCGTTCCTTCAATCATAAATTTTACATTATTCTCATCAGCCAATTTTTTCATCTCAGGATAAAACAAAGCCGCCGGACCTTTATTGCTTGTAACAATATGTTTTCCGGTTGATAAAGCTGCCTTACAATGATCGATGGCCGGACCACCTGTTTGTAAATCGGTATATGTTAATTCACACACAATATCAGCATTGCACTCTTTAATCAAACTTACCGTATCCAATTCACTCAAATCTTTTGTGAACTTCTGCTTTGCATTGGCTTGTTCAAGCATTAAATCAATATCCAATCCATTGGGATTGTACACATTTCCATATGCAAAATCTGCAACAGCTACAACTTCATAATCGAAATCATAACTATTATTTAAACGTTGTGATTTATCCTTCAGAATTTCACATAATCCTTTACCTACGGTTCCAAATCCAATTAGGGTTAACTTCTGTTTCATATCAATTAATTTTTATTATTCGTGTGTAAGTATTAATTTTTTTGAAAGGGCTGCATAGTCTATAATCACCTGAATACCAAAATATAACAACACACTTATATTATCTTCTTAGTGTGGCCGATGATGCACCTCCCGCTGAATATTCCGGAGAAGTCCGAACTACTTTTTTACCATCTATTACCGCCAATGCTTGCTCCAAATCTGCTATAATATCATCAGGATGTTCACCGCCTACACACAATCTGATCAGCGTGGTTGGAATGTCAGCCATTTTTCGGGCTTCTTCACCTTGTTGCTGATGTGTTGAAATGGAAGGAATGGTAGCTACTGTTTTTATTCGTCCCAAATCAGTGGCACGCCAAATTCGCTGGAAGGCATCGAATACATCTCTTGTATCTTGTACACTTCCCTTAATTCTGAGTGACATCAAATGACCATATCGATTTACTTTTTTATTATACAAATCATCGTGTTCCGAATCAACAAGCAGCATGTATTTGCTGGCTAATTCATGTAAGGGATGAGACTCAAGTCCTAAATAATCTACTTGCTCAATATGTTTGTGATTTTGTAAATGCTTGGCAATTTTCATAGTACTCCGACTCATCAAATCAACTTTCGAGCGCAAGGTACGAATATCGTTTAAGGCTAAAATTGCATTCATGGGAGAAATATTCGGGCCATTATCTCGATTCGGCAATGCTTTAAGATACAATCCAAAATCAGCCTTTAGCATCGGATTATCAATCTTTAAATCCAGGTTTTTACGAGCAATTACTGCTCCCGAAACACCAAAACCGCTACTACTCAAAGTTTTTGTTACCGACTGAATTACAATATCTGCCCCCCATGTTAAGGGACGAATTAATGCCGGGGTTCCAACAGTGTTATCAATAATTAATGGAAGTCCATACTTATGAGCTACAGCTGCCACTTTTTCTAAATCGAAGAAAGTCTGGCTCGGGTTACTCGGCATTTCTCCATATAAGAAGCGGGTATTCTCGTCAATCAATTTTTCCCACTCGTCAACATCGTGAGACTTTACAACTTTTCGCCACTCAATATTCTTCTCTTTATCCTTACGACTGGCAAATTGTTGGTGTGTTCCACCATAAACCTGACAATTAGCCACAAAGTTCATCGGTGATTCAGGTCGTTTAGGATCAATATTTAAAAATGGATCAAGGGCACTAAAAATTGCTGCCATGCCGGAGGAAGTTGCGCAACAACTGGCCTCGATTTCGCTTCCATAAGTTTCGAGCATAGACAATACGCCTTCCAAGTAATACATTGATGGATTTCCGATTCGTGAATAACACCATGTTGGGATTTGATAACTCAAGGCTGCCTCCATTTCATCGGAATCGCGATAGGCTTGAGAAGATGACATGTAAATAGGCTCAATGATTGATCCCTGATTAAAATCCAGTGCCTCTTGCATAGAATAAATTCCATGAACTGCAATGGTGTCAAAACGACATTTTTTCATTTCTTTTTTATATTCGTCATGCCATTTCGCTGATCGTTGTGCCGCATCGATATAATGGTTTATTCCTGAAGAATCCATAGGTTGGTTTAAGTTAAAATTATTGGTTTTTAAATAAAATACAGTAATACAAATTTAACGAATTTTACATCTATTCTCATTATCTGCTTATACATTCTTCTTAAATATTAATATCTTTTTGAAAATTATAAGCATATATTTGTATTTTTACAAATATTATAAAAAATGTTTATCTAAAATGAGCACCATCTTTCATATTGATAGTTTAGATCGGCGAATATTAAAAATACTAACAGAAAATGCCCGAACCCCCTACCTTGAAGTAGCACGTTTGTGTAATGTATCCGGAGCTGCTATTCATCAACGTATTCAGCGTTTGATTGAGGAAGGAGTGATTATAGGTTCACAATTCAACATTAGCCCAAAAGGTATGGGCTATTCAACCTGTGCTTACATTGGATTGCAGGTAAACCTCACATCTGCTAGCACACATCAGGATGTGTTTGAGAAGATTAATAAAATCTCAAGAATCGTTGAATGCCATCATATTACAGGTAAATTTTCTTTACTCATTAAAATTTTTGCTAAAGACAACGAAGACTTAAAACGTATTATCGTTGAAGAAATCCAATCGATCATTGAAATTACCTCCACGGAAACATTTTTATCTTTACAAGAAGGTTTCTCAAGGCAATTGCCAGTAGAAGAATAATGCGGAATTAGCCGCTTTTCACTTAGTCAATTAGTAGTTGTTATCAGAATCATATCCAATATTAGTATCTTGAATTTAGTGTTGTGAGCTTGTATATTGAATCACAATATTTATTATTTTTACAATTTATAATCAATCTAAGAAACATCATAAATGAGTTACGATATCATAGTAATCGGAAGTGGCCCGGGTGGCTATGTTGCTGCCATCAGAGCGGCACAATTGGGCAAAAAAGTTGCCGTAGTTGAGAAAGCAGAATTGGGAGGTATTTGTCTTAATTGGGGCTGTATCCCTACCAAAGCTTTGTTGAAAAGTGCCCAGGTTTTTAATTACCTCAAGCATGCTGCTGATTATGGCGTAGCAGTTAGCGGAGAAGTTTCACCCGATTTTGAAAGTATGGTTAGCCGCAGCCGAACCGTTGCAGATGGCATGAGCAAAGGCATCCAATTTTTACTAAAGAAAAACAAGGTGGATCACATTCAGGGTTTTGGAAAAATTAAAGCAGCTAAAACTGTAGAAGTGACTGATAAAGATGGAAAGAAAACAGATTATACAGCTGAAAGTATTATTCTGGCTACCGGAGCAAATTCAAAAGAATTGCCAAATTTAAAACAGGACGGTACGAAAATTATTGGGTATCGCGAAGCGATGACCTTAACTAAACAACCCAAATCTATGGTTGTAGTTGGATCCGGAGCTATTGGTTCAGAATTCGCTTATTTCTATAATTCAATAGGCACCCAGGTCACCCTTGTTGAATTTCTGCCTAATGTCGTTCCATTAGAAGATATCGAAGTTTCCAAGCAATTGGCTCGCTCTTTCAAAAAAGCAAAAATGAAAGTGATGGTCAACTCATCCGTTGAGTCCGTTGATACCAAGGGGAAACTTTGTAAGGTTAGCATCAAAACAAAAAAAGGAACTGAGATTGTAGAAGCAGAGATTGTTTTATCAGCCATAGGTATTGAGACAAATCTTTCTGGTATCGGATTGGAAGAATTGGGAATAAAAACTAAAAAAGGAAAAATAATCGTTAACGATTATTACCAAACAGATGTTACAGGAATTTATGCAATCGGCGATATTGTTTCTGGTCCTGCGCTGGCACACGTGGCCTCTCATGAGGGAATTATTTGTGTGGAGAAAATTGCTGGTAAAGATGTGGAACCACTGGATTACTCGAATATTCCGGCTTGTACTTATACCAATCCCGAAATTGCATCAGTAGGAATGACCGAAGTAGCAGCAACAGAAGCTGGCTATGAAATTAAAGTAGGTAAGTTTCCGTTTACTGCTTCAGGAAAAGCAAGTGCCGGAGGATCGACAGATGGATTTATAAAAGTGATTTTTGATGCCAAGTATGGCGAATGGTTAGGTTGCCATATGATTGGTGAGAATGTTACCGAAATGATAGCCGAGGCTGTTGTTGCCAGAAATCTGGAAACTACGGGTGAAGAAATTATTAAATCGGTTCATCCCCACCCAACTATGTCGGAGGCAGTTATGGAAGCAGTAGCCGCGGCATATGGTGAAGTGATTCATCTTTAAATAATAATGGAATAATTTAGGGATGGCATCCCTAAATTTCTTATCTCTTTTAAGAGCATTTACTAATATTACATAATGGAAATAAGCAACACAAAAATTCCCGGATTATTGGTTATCAAACCAGCGATCTTTAAAGATTCAAGAGGCTATTTTTTCGAGTCTCATAACGAAGAAAAACTATTGAAAGCCGGAATTGATATACGCTTTGTTCAGGATAATGAATCAAAATCACAACGGGGAGTACTTCGAGGTCTTCATTTCCAAAACCCGCCTTATAGCCAAGGGAAACTGGTAAGGGTAATACAGGGCGCAGTTTTAGATGTTGCGGTAGATCTAAGAAAAAAATCGCCTACATACGGAAAATGGGATTCAATTATATTAAGTGCTGAAAACAAATTAATGTATTGGGTGCCTGAAGGTATGGCTCATGGATTTTTAACACTGGAAAATGACACGATTTTCTTTTACAAATGCACTAGCGTTTATAATAAAGAATCGGAAGGCTGTATTCGATGGAATGACCCCGAACTAAATGTTGAATGGGGAACTGATAACCCAATTTTATCTGACAGGGATAGAATAACTCCTTTTTTTAAGGACTTTAAGAGTCAATTTGTTTACGATAAATAAAAGAACCACTCATAAGTTCTAAGCAATGAAAAGAAATATATTCATACTGGTTTTTATTATTTTGTTGAGTGCATGTTCAACAGTTCCGTTTACCGGCAGAAAGCAATCTAAAATGTTGCCTGCGGCAGAAATGAATGCAATGGCACTTGAGAGTTATGGAACGTTTCTGAAAGAAAACAAATTATCGAGCAATAAAAACCAGGTAGCGCTTTTACAAACGGTTGGGAATAAAATTAAAACTGCTGTTGAAAAACATTTAAGCACACAAGGCCAACAAAAAAAAATTGAAGGCTACAAGTGGAAGTTCAATTTAATTGAAAACCCCAGTGTTAATGTCTGGGCTATGCCGGGAGGGAAAATTATTTTTTACACAGGCATCATGGATGTTTGCCAAGATGAAACGGGCATTGCTGTTGTGATGAGTCACGAAATTGCGCACATCATTGCCAGTCACGGAAATGAACGAATGTCACAGGCATTATTTGCTCAGTTTGGAGGAGTGGCACTAAATGTTCTTATTAAAGAAAAGCCTCAAGAAACTAAAAACATATACAACACTGTATTTGGAACTGGAACGCAATTTGGAGTAATGTTACCCTACAGCAGAACGCATGAATATGAAGCTGATAAAATGGGTCTTATTTTTATGGCCATGGCCGGATATGACCCACTTGCCGCTCCAGATTTCTGGCTAAGAATGGATGAAAATAATACCGGACAATTGCCACTGGAATTTCTATCAACCCACCCATCTCACGAAAGCAGAATATATGCAATGATGGAATTTATGCCAACTGCACTCACCTATATGAAAAAGTAAGCTAATCGCATTAAAAAAAGAGGAATGGACTTATGAATAATAGAACGGTAATAATAATCTTTTCATCGGTTAATGCATTGTTGTTGGCGATTGTCATCATCTTAATAACTATGCGATCAAACAAAGAGCCTGAAACCATAAAGGAGTTTAATCGTAACAGTTTCGACTTGCAAATAAAATCAGTTTCTATTCCTACAAAAATTGATTTTGCTGGAGAACCAACACCACTTCATCTGTATTACGTACAAGAACATTTAGAGTGGGAATTAACGGTAAACACCTATTGGCATTCTTCCACTTTACTAAATTTAAAACGATCTACCCGATGGTTTCCGGTTATCGAGCCCATACTTGCTGAATACAATATCCCTGAGGATTTTAAATATTTATCATTAATCGAAAGTGCATTTCAAAATGTGACATCCCCTGCAGGTGCTGTTGGGTTTTGGCAATTTATGAAAGGGACTGCTCGTGATTACGGACTTGAGGTAACGACTGAAGTTGACGAACGTTATCATATTGAAAAAGCAACCGTTGCCGCCTGTAAATATTTGAATAAAGCATATAAAAAATATCAGAATTGGACCATGGTTGCAGCAGCTTACAATGCAGGTAATCGTGGGGTTGATCGACAAATTGAACGTCAAAAGGAAACGGCCTACTATGACCTACTTTTAAACGAAGAAACGGAACGATATGTATTTCGGATTCTTGCCTTGAAATCAATCATTAAAAATCCTGAAGCCTACGGGTTTTATATGGAAGAGAAAGATTATTACCAAGTGATTCCATATAAAACGGTTGAAGTAAATACCGCGATATCCAGCTGGGCTGACTTTGCAAAGAGCCATCAAATTAATTATCGCTTGCTCAAAGAATTCAATCCCTGGCTTCGCCAGGCTGATTTAAAAAACCGCCGAAAAAAAACGTATCAAATAAAAATACCTAAGTTGGAATCTCTTTAACCCTACTCAGTAAATGCGCCACGAACCAGAAATAATTAGTAAGGATACCGCTGCAAACCCAAACGAAACTCATTTGGAGATCTTAGGAGCACGGGTTCATAATTTGAAGAATATTGATGCTTCTATCCCTCGTGATAAATTAGTTGTAATTACCGGATTAAGTGGAAGTGGCAAATCTTCGCTTGCTTTTGATACGATTTATGCAGAAGGCCAACGAAGATATATGGAAACTTTTTCGGCCTATGCAAGGCATTTTATTGGCAATCTGGAAAGGCCGGATGTTGATAAAATAAGTGGACTGAGTCCGGTGATTTCCATCGAACAAAAAACCATCAATCGAAATCCGAGGTCGACAGTTGGTACCATCACTGAAATCTATGATTTTCTTCGTCTATTGTATGCACGCGTAGCAGAAGCCTATTCTTACAATACTGGAGAGAAAATGGTTCGCTACTCTGAAGAGCAAATTACCAAATTAATTATTGAAGAATTTTCCGAAGAGAAGATTATCATTCTTGCACCCTCAGTTAAGGGAAGGAAGGGGCATTATCGCGAGTTATTTGAGCAAATAAGGAAGCAGGGATTTTTAAAAGTCAGGGTGGATGGAGAAATCCGGGAATTGACTTTCGGGATGCAATTAGATCGTTACAAGGTTCATGATATTGAAATTGTGATTGATACCATTCTGATAAAAGATGAATATGCAAAACGCATTAATCAATCCTTACAAGCGGCATTGCGCTATGGAAAAGGAATATTAATGATCCAGCATACTGGATCGAATTCAGTCAGGCATTTTAGCAAGCACCTGATGTGCCCAAGTACAGGTATTGCTTATGACGACCCGGAGCCCAATACTTTTTCATTTAATTCACCTTACGGTGCATGTCAAAACTGTAATGGCTTAGGTGAAATTTCTGAGATTGATCTCAAAAAAATCATTCCCAATCCTCAGTTATCAATAAATAAAGGAGGCCTTGCTCCTTTGGGAGAATATAAAAATAATTGGATCTTTAATCAGCTGGAAGCCATTGGAATTAAGCATGGGTTTACCCTGACTACGCCTGTGAAAGATATTCCTGGTGAAGCCATCTCAACCATTCTATACGGCTCTAATGAATCATTTCAGGTAAAGAAAGAATACCTGGGAATTACCTCTACATATACCTTAAACTTTGAGGGTGTTATCAATTTCATTTCCAACCAATACAAAGAAAATCAATCGAGTGAGATTAAACGATGGGCAACTAATTTCATGAACCGAATTGTTTGTCCCAAATGCACCGGAAGCCGTTTAAAGAAGGAATCATTATTTTTTAAAATTGATGATAAGAACATAGCCGAATTAGCTGGTATGGATATCATACAGTTGGACAATTGGTTTTTAGATATTGAAAAAAAGTTAAGTAAAACACAGCAAACAATTGCCCATGAAATCATTCGTGAAATCAGGATACGAATTCATTTTTTACTTGATGTGGGTATAGATTATTTGACCCTTAATCGTTCTTCAAAAAGCTTATCAGGAGGGGAAGCTCAACGAATTCGCTTGGCTACACAGATTGGATCCCAGTTGGTTGGCGTTTTATACATCCTTGATGAGCCAAGCATCGGGCTCCATCAAAGAGACAATCTGAGGCTCATAAATGCCTTGAAGAAATTGCGTGACATTGGTAATTCGATCATCGTTGTTGAGCATGACAAAGAAACTATTCTAGCTGCCGACCATGTAATTGATATCGGACCCGGAGCCGGAAGACATGGCGGATTGATTGTTGCACAGGGAAATCCGGCAGATTTGGATAAATGCAATACACTAACTTGTGATTACATAAGCGGAAGAAAAGAAATTAAAATCCCTGATCATCGTCGCAATGGAGATGCCTCATTTCTTGAGCTAAAGGGTGCGAGTGGAAACAATCTAAAATCTGTTGACCTCAAACTTCCCCTGTCAAAATTAGTTTGTGTTACAGGAGTTTCAGGTAGTGGGAAATCGACCTTGATTAATGAAACTTTGTATCCAATTTTAAGTCAGTATTTTTATAAATCAAGGAAAAATCCACTTCCGTATAAATCCTTTGAAGGTCTCGATTTAATAGATAAAGTTATTGAGATTGACCAATCGCCTATTGGTAGAACCCCGCGTTCGAATCCGGCAACCTATACCAAAGTATTTGATGAAATCAGAAAACTTTTTGCGCAGATACCTGAAGCTAAAATCAGGGGATACAAACCGGGTAGATTCTCATTTAATGTAAAAGGTGGCAGGTGCGAAGTTTGTAAAGGTGCAGGGGTAAAAATTATCGAAATGAATTTCCTTCCCAACGTTCAGGTACATTGTGATGAATGCAATGGCAAGCGTTATATTCGAGAAACATTGGAAGTTCGATATAAAGGAAAATCAATTAATGACGTGCTGAATATGACGATTAATCGTGCAGTTGAATTTTTTGATAATATCCCTTCCATCCTGATAAAAATTAAAACTCTGAAAGAAGTCGGTTTGGGTTATATCACTTTGGGGCAACAATCAACAACTCTTTCGGGAGGTGAAGCCCAGCGCGTAAAACTAGCTGCAGAATTATCGAAAAAGGATACCGGAAAAACACTTTATATTTTGGATGAACCAACCACTGGTCTTCACTTTGAGGATGTTAAGGTATTGCTTGAGGTGTTGAATAAGTTGGTTGATCGTGGTAATTCTGTTTTGATAATTGAGCATAATATGGAAGTTATTAAAGTAGCAGATTATATTATTGACCTTGGACCTGAGGGTGGGGAGCGAGGCGGTTATATCATTGCAAAGGGAACGCCTGAAAAAGTGGCAAAAAGCAGAAAAAGCTACACAGCCGAGTTTTTAAAACAAGAATTAAAAAAGAGATAATAACTTTCTTTCCTGAAAAACTTCTTCGTTTGCCAAGATTAGGCAAGATGCCTATAAAAATATTGTTTTTTTAGTTTATACTTGAGATACACAAGTGAACTATGATTATATCAAGAACAAACATTACCTTATTGGTCATTATTATGCTTTGTTTTTTTTGCAACGAAAGCATTGCACAAGATGATCAGCATCGTATTGACAATCTCAAACATGAACTGACTACCCAGGCAACATATACAAACTTAGGAATCATATATTCGCTTGGCTTCAACAAACAAACAGCTACTGAATAGTATATAAAGTCTCTAGAAATTAGTAAGCAATTAAATGATTCATCTGGAATTGCTATTAATTTGAATAACATAGGAGGTATGTACCAAGGATTAGAGAATTATGAGTTAGCTGTAGATTATTTTAAAGAATCCTTAGAAATCGACCTCAACTTAGGAAATAAAGAATACATCGCACATTCATATAATAATTTGGGTGAACTGTACTTAGACTATAAAAAAGACAACAGAATTGGTATTAGTAAAGAAAATCAAAAAAGACTTTTCCGAATAGATTCCGATTTCAAGATTAAAGGAATTGCCAATGAAAGTGGTACAGGGCTTGGTTTAATTCTTTGTGATGAGCTTATAAGGCAAAATGGTGGAGAAATATCTGTTAAGAGTGAGGAAGGAAAGGGAAGTATTTTTACTTTTACACTTCCAATTGTAAATTCAGATGGATAAGAGAGGAGAAGAAAAAATCCGGAAAGCGCTAAAAAGCAAAAGCTGGAATGAAATAAAGACCTACGATTTCTGGCAAATATTTAAGGTAATGTCAGAATTTGTAGAAGGCTTTGAAAAAATGGCAAGAATTGGTTCATGTGTGTCAATTCTCGATTCGGACAGAACCAAAGCAGATAACCGTTTCTATAAAATCGCAGAAGAGGTCGCACAGCTGCTCATAATTAGAGGTTTTGGCGTAATTACAGGTGGAGGCTGGAGGCTCGAGCATTATGTAAACCGCTAACAAAGGGGCTAAATTATCAGATGGTAAAGGGGCTCGGAACTCTTGATGAATTGTTTGAAGCCATCACTCTGATAGAAACACAAAAGTTCGTTCATTTTCCAAGTATATTAATTTCAACCGAATACTGGAGTGGACTCATCGACTGGATTAAAAAGAAAATGATTAATGAGAGAAACATCAGCCCTGCAGATTTGGACATTTTTAACGTGGTAGATTCGGCAGATGAAGCAGTGACAGTAATTGATGAGTTTTATAAAAAATATGACATTATTAAACCAAATTTCTAGTTTTAACGGCTCATGATAACTACTATACCCTTACAAATACTACCCATCGAAAAAGATGGATTTCACCTGATGATTGTTGTAAAAATTAATAGAAAGAAAGCGAATCTCATCATCGATACAGGCGCCTCTCGTACCGTATTTGATGAGGACTTAATTAAAAAATTCTTACCGGATAATTACAATGATTTTGAAATAAATGAAGAATTATCTACCGGATTGGGGACTAATTCAATAAGAAGTCAGGCTTTCGAATTAAAATCTTTAAAGCTGGGTGATTTAAAAATTAAGAATTATATGGCAGTAATATTGGATTTAGCCAATATTAATCAATCCTATTCCATGCTTAATTTACCAGAAATACATGGAGTTATTGGCGGCGATTTACTAAAAAAACATAAAGCTGTTATTCAGTATAAAAACAAAATCTTAAAGCTCTACTACCAATAAGTCAGGCATAATAATTGCTATATTTGACTACCAAAAAACATTTATATGGCCAGGATCTTAATAATTGATGATGAGAGGAGTATCAGAAATACCCTAAGGGATATTCTCGAAAGTGAAAAGTATATCATTGATGACGCTAAAGACGGACTGATCGGGCTTGATAAAATTAGCCAGAATAAATATGATGTCATTCTTTGTGATATTAAAATGCCAAAAATGGATGGCATGGAAGTATTGCTCAAGGCCCTGGAAATGACAGATACTCCTATAATTATGATTTCCGGTCATGGAACAATTGATACGGCTGTTGATACACTTAAACTAGGTGCGTACGATTATATCTCTAAGCCACCCGATTTAAACCGATTATTGGTTACCATCCGTAATGCGATGGATAAATCCAGATTGATTACTGAAACAAAGGTGCTTAAAAAGCAGGTTAGTAAGCAATGGGAAATGGTTGGAGAATCAGAAGCACTTTGTGGGGTAAAAGATATTATTGAAAAGGTTGCACCAACCAATGCTCGTGTTTTGATTACCGGAGAAAATGGTACCGGAAAAGAATTAGTAGCCCGATGGTTACACGAACAAAGCAATCGATCAAAATCACCATTTATAGAAGTGAACTGTGCAGCAATTCCATCTGAACTGATTGAAAGTAATTTATTCGGTCATGAAAAAGGTTCGTTTACTTCTGCTATAAAACAACGAAAAGGCAACTTTGAACAAGCGCATGGAGGAACCATATTTCTTGATGAGATTGGCGACATGAGTCTTTCTGCCCAGGCTAAAGTACTGAGGGCGTTGCAAGAAAGGAAAATCATGCGTGTAGGTGGCGAGAAAGAGATTTCGGTTGATGTGAGAATAATTTCAGCAACGAATAAAGACCTGAATCATGAAATTTCCAACCATAACTTCCGAGAAGATTTATATCACCGATTAAGTGTAATTCTAATTCATGTTCCGGCTTTACGTGAGCGCCCGGAGGATATTCCTTTATTAGTAAATCATTTTATGTATGAGCTTTGCACTGATGCCGGGAAAGCGGTAATGTCGATAGAAGATGGTGCAATGATTGAACTCCAGAAAATTGAATGGACCGGAAATATTCGCGAATTAAGAAATGTAATTGAGCGTCTTGCCATTTTGTGCGAAAAAGTAATTACCGCAGAAGATGTGAAATTATATGCCCAAGCATTTGGAAGAACAAAGTAACCTTCTTTTCTTAATCCCGTAGAATTAGATAATAAAACTCAAATTAATTTTGTAATTTTGCAATTCGAATAGGGTATTGCACTTTATATCGTTCTTTAATAAAAATAATTTTCACTGGGGCTGACCGGTTTTGACAGCGAGGAAGTGGAGATGTAAGCATGTCGAGGGTTGTAAATCTGTCTCGTAAAAACCAATTTTCAACGCCACAATAACTGGCACTAATAATTACGCGTTAGCAGCTTAATCTAGAGATTAAGCCCCTAACTGCTTCCCGGGAAACCTTGCTTAACGGTGTCCCGAAAGAAGCATCATAAATGTTGAGCTAGTCTGTGTGAAGTCTTGGTATACAGATGAAATTAAAAAGACTAAGGAAATAATGGGTGTGCCTTTCAGCGGTTATTTCTCGAAAATCAAATAAAGGATAAACATGTAGAAAGCGTTTTGGCTGCTTGTTTGGACCAGGGTTCGACTCCCTGCAGCTCCACCAATACTGCAAATAGCACATATATAGCTATTTGCAAGAATAAGTAGACATTGCTTTTGTTAAAAGTAGACAAAGTAGACATTTATTTTATTGGCGAGTTTGGGGAGTAATAAACCCCAATAAAATGAATAAGAAAAAAATGATTATTATGCCACAATTGAATAATTGTGGTGGTGATTTAAACAAAAAATGGTTCGTCTTTTATTCTTTCCTGGATACAAATACTGGAAAACTAAAGCGATTTCGATGCTATAAGACACTTCACCAAAAAAAAACAGTAGAGGAACGATCAGCTCAGGCGAACAAATTAATATTAGACCTGACTAGGAGGCTAAAAGCAAAATGGAATCCTTTCACTGGTGGAAAACAAGTTGTATATACAGATAACTTACAATATCATTCCGTAGAACAAATCCGAGGAAATCAAAGCACATCGCTTAAGAACTTCAATTATTTTGCTAGCATTTTCGTTTCGAGAGTAATTACAGGATATCAGGAGAAGACAATTAAGACATATATATCGAGATTCCGAATATTTAATACATATCTTGAAGAATGCGGGATTGCATCAAATCATATTAGTGAAATAAGCAATAAGGTTGTGATTGATTTTTTTGTTTTTCTAATTACGGAAAAGAAACATGCTCGAAGAACCACTAGCAAATACAAACAATTACTACATAACTTATTTGACTGGATAGTGCGAGAAGGCGAAATAGATCGAAATCCAATTATTAATTTACCGAAAAATAATAGAGTTACAGATTGTCAGCCCAGAGCAATTACAAGAACTGATCTTGAGATATTGAAACCGGAGCTTCAAAAAGACCCTCAGCTGTGGCTTGCCTCATTGTTTGTTTATTACTGCTTTCTCCGGCCACGAAAGGAGTTGCGATTTATGAGAGTGAAAGACATCGACTTTGTTGAAGGAAGAGTATATATACCTGCAAAGAATGTGAAAATAGGTAAAGATAAATTACCGGTAATACCAGATGAATTTCTCAGGTTGCTAAGAACTGAGTTTAAAATTCAGGATTATAATAAAGAGTTTTTTGTGTTTGGAAAATATGGTGAGCCTGGGATTGAGCATGTGTCAGAAAATAACATCTCAAGAAGGTTCAATAAAATACGAGATAAATTAAACTTCCCAAAAGAATATAAGTTTTATTCCTTTAAGCATACCGGCAATGCTGCTCTAAAGCGCATTGGTGTTAGTATGCAAGCAAGACAGAGCCAAAATGGCCATCAGAGCGAGAAATCCACAGAAATATATTCTAATAATATTGAAGGATTTGATAACTCTGAGTTAAGATGTGACTTTCCTACATTCTAAATTAAGTCATTAATAACACCCGATGTAAGCATTATTAAATCGTATAAAGGTCGATTGTTGCTTGAGTTAAGGAATTGAGTGTCATTCCTAATTCGATTGAATCAATTAAATAGTTGACTCCCTCTAATCTGTGCTTTTTAGCGTAGGATAGGTTTTGGAGTAAGCTGAAGGATAAATGAGATTTGATTTTAACAGGGAAGCGTCTTAGAATCCAAGAGATATAAGATTTGTATAAAGTCTCTGCCAGGTGTTCAGGTATCAATGAATAATCGCCAATAGTATCACTTTTCATATTTAAATTAACAGGAGATGCAAATGGATACAAAACATCAATAGTATTTGGCTGCATTCCCCGATAAAAAAGAAAGCTTGCTTCCTGTTCAGCCTTGTCTTGAGAAAATATAGGTGAGTAACCACCCTCAAGCAATGGCACAACAAATTTTGATGGCCCAATCATAACCATTCTGGGCAAAGTGGCATCAATTTCCTTCTCTTCCACATTATCATCGGAAGGATTAACTTTATGGTCAAATGCATTTACACAAAGAAATTCCCATACAGGATTAG
>PIVJ01000646.1 GCA_003353955.1 Bacteroidota bacterium
CCCCCCCCTCCCCCGGCCCTCCCGTCTGATACATGCGCAGCTCCTGCGGCGCGCGGCACGGCCGAGGAGGGTGCCGAGCTCGACCTCGTCGCCTCCAGCGACCTGCCTAGGCTTGAAGTGAAAGTTTTGACCAAGGCCATCGACGTTGCATGCGCGAGTTCTTGCAAAGGGCGGGTTCTCCTGGATGAGGGCGGCGGAAGCGGGGGCGGGGGCGGTGGCGGCAGGGCCGGGGAGGGCGGGGACTGCGGATGGGGCGGCGGCGGCGGCGGCGGCAACGACGACCACCTTAGCAGACGCCGCCACGTTGAGCCGTGCACAGCGCCTGATCCGCGCGGCGCGGCTGAGGACGGTGTCGGACTCAGCGACCTCGCCGCCTCTGACGACCTGCCTGGCGATGAGATGAGCGTGGTGACGAAGGCCATCGACTTCGCATGTGCGGGCGGCGGGCGGGTGTGCGCGCAATGTGGCAAGGGTGGTGGCGGCCGCGGGGGCGGCGGCGACGGGGGCAGCGGCGGGGGCGACGGCTGGGGCGGCGACGGCGACGGGCCGGACGCGGCGGGGGGTGGCGACTGGTCCGAGGGCAGGTCCGAGAGCGGGGCCTGGAGAGGGTGCGGCGGCGGCAGCGGCGGCACCGAGGATCACCACGCGCGCCGCAGCGGTGAGTCGAGCGCCCGCCCTAGTGCCAGTTTCTGTTCGAGTTGCGGGGGGGGGGTCGAAAGAGATAGAGCACTCGCCCTTCTTGAGTTGCATCCCCGTTGTCACAGGAGGAAGCGACGACTCGGCCGCTGTCCTCGCAAGACGCGAGCGCATCATGCCATGGGGCGCTGGGGGGGG
>PIVJ01000647.1 GCA_003353955.1 Bacteroidota bacterium
GGAAAATAATTTTCTTTTATTAAAATATATTGGTAGGTGGAGAGTTGAAGGGAATATTTGTTTTTTGCAGTTTCTTCTAAGTGCGTCAATGGTGGGAGGAATGATTGAAATTTATTTTCAGTTGAGATTTTTTTATTTTGTTTGTGGTCAAAGATTATAATTTCACCGGTGTCTGGATTCCGCATTAATAAATCTATCATTCCGGCAAGGCCCAAATCAGGAGAAAAGACGACCATTTCAGCACTAACAAAATCATATCTGGTAAAAAGATAATCCGCCGCCAGGTCAACTTGTTTAAATAATTTCTCACATCGCTCAGAAATGGGTTGCGGCAGCATAGATGGCTCCCACATAGACATAATTCCTTCAGCATATAAGTGGGTGTTATCGCCCTCAGTTACGCCGCGCAATTTTTCAGATAGCCATTCATCCCTTATATCCTTGGGGTCTCTCCCGGCATATATTGGGTTTCTACCTCTTGCGCACTTGATTGACATAGTGAGCGTATTAAATTTAGAAAAATATGGTTTTGAGAAAGCAGTACCTGATTTGTACCTCACACCCACGTTATCGGTGTAGGTGTGAGGTTCTTCCAGAAACGTGATAAAACGCTTCCCATCTGGATGGTATGCAATCTTATCAGCCATGGTGATTAAATATCAGAAAAGTCTTCATCGTTAGAAGAAGAGTCGGCTCCGGCACTGGCCTCTGCGCCATCAGGTGCATAATCGTATCCTGACCACCCGACTTTTACGTTACTTTTGATTTCCTTGGTAAGTTTGTCTTCCCATGTGTTGTGTTCCGTTTCTACAATAACCTGACGGCCAACAAC
>PIVJ01000648.1 GCA_003353955.1 Bacteroidota bacterium
AACAGAAAACTCCAAACTAGCATCTAAATTGTAATATTGATTTTCCATCTCATTCGATTTACTACAAGCTAAAAGAGTAGATACAGCTAAAATAATTAATGAAGTTTTCATAGTATTAAGGTGTTATTCCATGAATCATTTCTATCTGAAAATATCTATTACCGTTAGGGTTAAAATTGTTATACGAATAATAACCGTCATAATTGCCTCCCCAACCCCAATTCATATGAAATGAGAGAGAAGATTTTCTGCGATTTTGCGTTAGCCTATATCCATCACAAACCCACATATGACCACCATCCCTAGTAAACCCTGATAAGATGACAGGCATATCATTATCAAGATTATCTTCAAGCGTCTGGATATTATAACTACTGCTAGTGGCAGAAGAAGAGTAACCGAATTCGTCTTCTAAAACCTCATCTATGCGTACTGAGGTACTTACCCAAGTTCCATAGCAATTGTAATAAGGTTCACCTATATCCGAATTACGAATGGCGTTATGAATATCTAGTATAAAATTTGCCGTTGTTGTTGTTCCATTGATTGGTGGCATAGATGACCAATTGTAACTTGTAGGGTGTTCGTGGTATTTCATTACTTGTGCCATAGCTATAGGTACACAACCAGCAAGAACCTGAAAACTACTACCATTACAAGTAATATCTGGTAATTCATCATTGAAACCGCCTGATTGATCCCATGTTGTCCTGTTTTCCGCACTTTTGAAAAACAGGCTCTGTAACCATTGATTTTACTGGTCTGGATTTTGATTTTGGGTGCTGCAAGCCTATTTTTGTTGCATGTTTATACGAAAAAATAAAAAT
>PIVJ01000649.1 GCA_003353955.1 Bacteroidota bacterium
AGAGCACACTACATACCCCTCCCCTAAATTACCCAAATTACCCTAATTTAGTATAATTTAACCCAGAGAGAGTAATAAAAAGAAGTGTGCTAAGGTATGGCATATGTCAGTTCGTCACATATAACATTGGTTAAAATTACAAAAATACATTCTGGAATGGTAATTTAACCTTGAGAAATGCTCGAACGAGCTATGAGCGTTACATACTCGAGCATATACTAATAAAATAGTACCCTGTTACATGTTATAAAACTGTGAGAATTAACATATGTTTTATATTAAAAACTTTGACAGTTAACAAATGTTTTTATACAAAAAACTTTGGTAGTTAACAAATGTTTTTTACTAGTACTAACTGAGTTGTAGTAAAAATTTCTTCAGCTCATACCCTTTAGGTATAGCGTACAATCCTGCAGTATAAAATCTAGGTTATTTACACATAACAAATACACTTCTAACATGCATCATTTCTTTGACAGTGGGTGCATGTTTTTACCATAAAAAACTTTGATCATTAACAAATGTTTTTACTAACACTGGTGAAAAACTTTGAACATTAACAAATGTTTTTACTAGCACCAAGTGGTTTTTGGAGTAAAAAATTCTCCCAGCTGTTTTACTACGTCAACACTATATACCCTGTAGGTATACTGAACAATCTTGTGGTATAAAATCTAGTGTAACCTATACATAACAATTGTAGTCTCTGGCACACATAATAACTTTAACAGCACCGATAATGCTCTAGCACCTAATACATTACACAATAATTCAAGTGTGGAATTAATCATCACTTTTAGCAACTGAACATATTCAGTTTTCTGTTT
>PIVJ01000650.1 GCA_003353955.1 Bacteroidota bacterium
GTTGAGTAACTTTAATGAAGTTGTGGTATGGCACAAACACGCTGAATCCACATAAGTGGGCTGGTAAAAATCAATGAAAGTCTAGTCATTTTCTTTACTAATTGTTGCTAATGCCACCTCTGGCTTCATCCTACACTCCTACTCCTACTTGCACGTAATAAAGTTATGACAAAAAAAGTAAAACTCTATACCACCAATCACTACGACCTTTTGTCCTCGATGATGTGTGGCAAGGCACGCTGCAGAACACGCTTGGCAGAGTATATGTCTCGAGGGGCGACAAGTTTACACTTGGCACAAGTGAAAACTTTTGCTCCCCCAATCTCGTTCACGGCACCGCACTCTCCGCACTGTCTCGTAGTCATAGCCTCGTTGGCGAGAAAGACTTTGACATCGGAGTAGCGCTGCGAGAGGGCCAGCAGCCGCTGCTGGAAGCGGTAATGTGACCAAGTCAACATTGCCCTGCATGAACGGGAGTTGATGACACGGATGTCATCAACAGGACGTGAAGCCATCTCGCTCGTTCTGAACTCAGGCAGAATGACTAAGCGAAAGCGTCCGACTACCCACGAAGCGACCTTGTTGTGCAGGTCGTCAATGCGGCATCTAGCACGTTCAAGTAGTCGAAAAGCCTTGCGCTTCTGGGACCTCTTCCACGGTGCCCTGTGCGGTTTACCCTCGTTTCTTTCGCGCGCAAGCACTGACTTTATATCATCAGCCTTGCGCAGAAGGTCTTCGATTGGGGCGAAGGAGCCCCCAATCTCACCACAGGTACCGTCCTCCGAGTACCAAGAGAGGAATACTCGGTTCCCAGGGTCGAAGCTGC
>PIVJ01000651.1 GCA_003353955.1 Bacteroidota bacterium
CTTGTCCTTTTTTTGTACTGCGCGTATAAACATCCAACAAACATGCAAATATTTGAAATACAAAATAAATCCTTGAGTCACTACATCCGACTTACAAAAATGCTATTGTATTGACTATCTGTAATATCTCTATTTGAAAAAAAGAAAATAATTTTAACCGCCACTGAATATCAGGTGATTAGAAAATTGATGTTTTTTTTGTTGTTGAAAAATTTGCAAGTTGGGTTAAGCAAAGAAAACCCACTCAGAATAAAGACAAGAAATATAAGTAGAGACGAATTGATAACGGAAATAAAATAAGCCAACGCTAAAAGCCATACACATTGCCAAGTCGCTCGAAAAATCCATCACATTACCAAAACTTGTCAAAGAGTATGCTTTTGCCAACGCTTTTTTGCCGACCCTAAAAACTATTTTTTTCGGGAACGGGAGTGCTTCGATTGAACGAATTAATAATTGTAAAAGCCTGATAGTTAACCGACAACGAACAAGGCCCAGCAGATAATCGAGTAGGCAACTCCGCCACGGGCAATCTAACGATTTGGCGGTGTTGGTAAACAGCACAGAACTTTCTTAAACCACAGAATGCCCTATTTGCTACATGCATTGCTGTGCTTTCGTGCTTTTAATCTTCACTTTTTGAGCCGTTAATTATTCTTGAAACAATTCCTTTTTGGTCAGTAAATTCTGCTATTACTACACCTGCTAAATGGATTACTATGAATGATATTAAGTAGTAAATGGAAAGTACGTGAATTTCTTCCATTGGTTTTTTTAAATCTTTTGGTCCTAATTCTATTATGAGTCCGGTGGTTAGAGAAACGAT
>PIVJ01000652.1 GCA_003353955.1 Bacteroidota bacterium
GCTTGATCTGCCGTAGCAGCTGAGATTGCAGCATTGGCTAATTCAGCATATTGCGCAGTATCAGAATATGTAGCTTGATCTGCCGTAGCAGCTGAGATTGCAGCATTGGCTAATTCAGCGTATTGAGAGGTATCAGAATATGCAGCTTGATCGGCCGTAGCAGCTGAGATGGCGGCATTGGCTAGTTCAGCATATTGTGCAGTATCAGAATATGCAGCTTGATCAGCAGTAACAGCTGAGATGGCAGCATTGGCTAATTCAGCATATTGAGCAGTATCAGCATTGATTGCCTGATCTGCTGTAGCAGCTGAGATGGCGGCATTGGCTAGTTCAGCATATTGCGCAGTATCAGAATATGTAGCTTGATCTGCCGTAGCAGCTGAGATGGCGGCATTGGCTAGTTCAGCATATTGCGCAGTATCAGAATGTATTGCCTGATCTGCCATAGCAGCTGAGATTGCAGCATTGGCTAATTCAGCATATTGCGCAGTATCAGAATATGCAGCTTGATCTGCCGTAGCAGCTGAGATTGCGGCATTGGCTAGTTCAGCATATTGTGCAGTATCAGAATATGTAGCTTGATCAGCAGTAACAGCTGAGATTGCAGCATTGGCTAATTCAGCATATTGCGCAGTATCAGAATATGTAGCTTGATCAGCCGTAGCAGCTGAGATTGCAGCCTTGGCTAATTCAGCATATTGCGCAGTATCAGAATATGTAGCTTGATCAGCCGTAACAGCTGAGATGGCAGCATTGGCTAATTCAGCATATTGTGCAGTATCAGAATATGTAGCTTGATCAGCCGTAACAGCTGAGATGGCAGCA
>PIVJ01000175.1 GCA_003353955.1 Bacteroidota bacterium
AACGTTTTGGTGTAAGTTTCGTAGCCAATACCACCATCAGCCTGACAAAGATATGATTTTTTTATCTTACGCATCAGCAGCCACAAAGCTGTGATGGCTATGAAATTTACACCGTGTTAGCAACTGGGTTTTGTTTTTCATTCAAGTTCCTTATCATTCTAAGAAATATTCATATTATTATACTGTCCGTTATTTTTAGTTTAAATACTCCGCTTTGAATGTTGCTTTCGCAAAAGGTTTATTATCAATATTGTTAAATTCTGTACTAATAATAAAGATTTTACCAAATTCACCTGAATTGGTTTTTATTAACCAAATTTGATTCGTTTTAACATTTAGTGCAAATTGTTGAAAAGGTTTATTCTCAGGTGTTGAATAAGAATCAAAATATGCTTGTGCACTTTCAAAATTATCAAACTCTTCTGATAGGATAAATCTGTTCTCTAAGTCTGGTTGAGATAAAAATGGGGATAATACATCTCCATTATCGCTTGTCTGTGCTAACACGATAAAGTCAGGTTTTAAATCGTTTGAATTTGGAAAATCAATAATGTCTAAATTTTCGAATTGAAATCCTTTGTCCGTTGCGGAATCTAGAGTGAATTCATTTGTTGGTAATGTTTTTTCCTTGTCACAGGAAGTCCAGATTAATAATAATGTAATAAATAATAATTTAGTAATTGTTCTCATTGTATCTTCAATTTTTCGTTTTTGCCTTGTTGCTAACGTTAAGTATATGAAAAGCAGGCGATTGCAGGCTTCAAACTTATCAAACCGTTACAATTTTGAAGCGGGCAGCAACCCTTGATATTACTACTATCACGCCTATTTTGTATATGTATTGTTATTAACAGGAATTTCTAATCTATTATTATTATAAAATAAATAAATATTATCAGTAGAAGAGATTAGCCGATAAATATCCAACTTGCTATCATAAAACAATAAATGGTCAATGTAATAATTCAATTTTGATCTATCACTTCCTTTTACTACCAGCTTATAATCAGCGTCTTTTTCAATATCTGATAATGTTGCTTCTGCTAAACTCCAATTTCCGTTTATTTCATGACTTTCTCGGGCATTGAAAATAGGAAATATCCAATCTTCTTTTCCAGCTTTACTTTTTATGAAAAATATCATTCCATTCAAACAATCTTGTCCGTAGTTCTCTCCATCATTATAAATCCAAAAATTCGCGATATATTTTTTTGTATCATCCAATTCAGAACCCTTAATCGAAAAAATAGTGTTATAATTTCGCTGTAAACCTTTAAAGCAACTATTGTCTTTTTCAAAAGGAGGTTTATGATATTGATCAAAATCAATATAGGAAAAATAAAGATTTGTATCAGAGACCAAGAATCCATCTTTTTCAGATAATAAGTCCTTTTTCGAATTGAATTTTATAAATTCTGCCATTATACTATTTCTAAAAAGTGAATTTTTATCAATTTCATATAAACTATATCCTTCTCGTTTCTTTAGAATTTTTGATTTATATAATAGGTTTTTATCCCCTTTACTTAGCTCTTCATTACTGCAAATCACAAGAAATGGTTTGTCACTTTTTAAATCGTCCTCGATATCTTTTTTATAGAATTCAGAAGCTAAAAGTTGCATAATTTTTTTGCTTTCGGGAATAGAAGTCCGTGTGAGGTAACTATTGATCATTGGGAGGTCAAGATGGTATGAAAACATAAACGAAAGTTTGGAGATATCATTCCCCGCACTTTTCCCATAGTTTTCGGAACCAATATAGAAGAAAGGCAAAGAAATTATAGCTTGATATTTATTCTTAGCTATGTCTCTACAGTCTTCCTGAAAAACTTCATGCGTTTGCTTTAAGGAGAATAAATTTTGAGATTTTGTCACTTCATGTGACATGTTATAGTGATAGCTTATACCTTCGACGGCAATAATTGCGGGCACTAATACAATCAATACATTTGCAAGAACCATTCTTTTTCGTTCTTTAAAATGAAGAATCACTTTATCAATAATAAATATTGCTAGTATGTTGGTAATAAAATAGAACACCCAAGCGAACCTGCCAATGGCTCTAAATTGCTTAATCATGTCAAAGTTATCTACCAAGGTAAACATAAGTTTTCTAAACGGCAGAAGTGTGGATAAACAAAGAATCAAAACGGATGTAATAAAAAGCCGATTCAAAAAATGATTCTTAGACCATTTAGCATACAGGCTCTTCTTTCTAGTGAAACTGAAAATATAAAAAGAAAATACGGCAATAGCAACAATACCTGTGTATGCCCAGCCTTCCCAAGTCTGTTTTAAGTCATCAAATAACGCATCTTTTATAATATTTAATGGACCACTAATCGGAAGAAAAATAGTGCTGATTTCTGCGTGGTTCTCAAATATCCCCCAAGGATTGGTAGTTCTTCCAGTATGGCTATCTGTAAGTTTTACAAAAATGCAAAAAACAAAGACAGGTATAATCGAAGCAAGCAAGGTTTGCAGGTACTTTAAGAATTCTGTCTTTTCTCTTTTTGCAAGCTGATTATTTAATACGCCTATACTAGAATATACAAAAACCATAACTGAAGCAATCATCCCTAAATAGGCATGAGTAAAAAAGAAAAGCAGTATAACCAGAAATAAAAAAAGAGTGTATATTTTACGAGGATTTTTCTCAAATAGAAGAAGAAGGTAAATAGTTAAGGGAATAAAAAAACTATAGGACAAAGCCAGATGACCTGTTAATCTGAACAATTGAGGACTTAATATAGTAATTGCCAAGGCACCAAGAACAGACAGCAATCTGTTAATTTCTAACTTTATAAATATTAGATAAAGAATGAAGGAAGTTAATGCTATTGACAAAAGCATAATAATATTTAATAATCCCACACTATAGTCGGAAACTTGTGGAAAATACTGATTGATAAACTTTAAGGAACTTGCCTGTAAGGGGTGACAGTCTGTGTACATAAAATTCTCATTGTAAGGATAGTTCATCCCTTCAAATTCTATATTACTCACGTTATTTTTAATATAGAAAGCATAGGTGTAGTAATTCTTCATTGCATCACCATTAGAACTGAATAAAAAAGAATTAGGAGATGTTATTACTTTCCCATAAAAAGACACAATAAAAGTCAATGCCAAAAACACTAATAATATGGCGAATTTAATTTGTTTGTTCATTCATTTTTTCTTGTTTATAACGGATTGTGTATGTGGAGTGCGGGATTAAAAGTGATGAACTTTCAAGCTCGCACGTAGCCAATTCGTTTATTCAGTATTTCAAAATTTCCGTCAATCGTCAAAGACGAATTGGCGGTGTTGCAACAACGAGCTGTAGCCCCAAAAACCGCTGAAACCCGCATTACATATGACACTTTGTTATAGCGCGTTTTTTCTATTTCTTCCAAA
>PIVJ01000653.1 GCA_003353955.1 Bacteroidota bacterium
TTTTGTATCCCAATAATTTTCTGGGTCTATTGTTTAATTTACTGATAATTATACTTAAGTTCAATTAGTGGATGCAACTTTTAGGGGTATTTTTATAAAATGAATTATTTTGATTGAATAACATAAATATAAAGCAAATGAGAAATGATATAGACAGTGAAATAGGTAATCCCGACAATTATAAATTCTATATATTCTACTTTAATCCAAAGGACAAAAGAATAATTGTTCCCAAGCAAGACAGAATGAGGGGATGGGCACTAAACTTTGGAAGTTTTTACACTTACTTAATTCTTGTGACTGTATTTTTAGCAATATTATGTTACAATATTTTATTGTAGAAGAATTGGATTGTAGCCCTCCCATCGCTTTCATGCACATTGAAATTTTACTCCATAAAACCTTTTCCTGAAAAGATCTTATCATATGACTACTCACCAAATATGAAGGTCATGAAAGTTACACAAAATGGAGCAATGAGATGGGGTGCATGCTTTTGGGTGTATATGTCGCAAAACTTAGCAGGAAAATACGTTGGCGCACAACATATTGGTAATGATATTTGGAAAGTATATTATAGAAATGTATTTTTAGGATACTTTAATGAAAACGAATTAAGAACTAAAGAACAAACAGTAAGGTTAGGACCCAATTTAGTGTAAACTCTAATCTTTAACTTTTGTAAACTATGTATCTTAACAAACAGCAAAAAAATGGACACAGGAGATTTATCAGAAGAAGCACATAGAGCGATAATGGTAGAAGCAGAAATGTTCAATCATGACTTGACATTACAATTTGGGCTATTATCAAGTCACTGCACAG
>PIVJ01000654.1 GCA_003353955.1 Bacteroidota bacterium
TGATTTCGAGTTTCCTTTTTGTCCTCGCTCACATTTGCATACGCCTCCCGTCGCAAAGTATTCTTACCTCTTTTCTTCATTTCACTTACCATAAGATCGCCGTCGCCGACTGGGTCACCAAATAAATTTCTCTTCTCAGATTGTTTTCTCCTCCGGGCATCTATATTTGCTTGGCTGTTTCGTCGCTGGCAAGACTTGCATACATTATTCTCTATACATTGTGGTTCTTCGTTGTTGCCCGCTTGAGCGCAGAACTGGTGTAGCACACTCGTGTTTCCACCCGGCGTCGTTTTCTCCTTTCTTATCTTTGGCTCTCCTCTGACTACACCGGCCTGGTACGGTGTCCCTCCAGGGGTCTTCAGCGTAGACCCCCAAGTCGCTTTTCGTCTCTTGGGATCTGGCATTTTGAGCTCAACTGGCTCACTGACTTTGCCCGACGTTTCCTAATCGAGAAGCGATTCGGGTGCAATCGCGAACACGGAGCTCTCCGGTGTCTCGTTTCTTCAGCGCGGGCTCCATCGTTTTCGAAGCTTTTCTCGAAGAAGCCGGTGCTCATCGACGCGTCACTGATTTATTTTTAAAATTAATTCAGACTAAAATACTGAGAGGCAAAGTATTAAATATATTTATAAAGTCTCGTACCAGCTGTTATCTTCAAAGTTTAAGATCGGCCGGTATGAAAGTCTTGGACGACCACGACGACGACAATCCGTGAGCTATATACAAAATTACCGTAAATTGCACAGTTTTGCGGGCTACCCAGCCGTAAACTAAAACGCGTGGCTCCGCCCTGCTCCACTCCCTAGCGGTCCTTCCACCAACGG
>PIVJ01000056.1 GCA_003353955.1 Bacteroidota bacterium
GTTCAATGCATCAACGAATAAGATAAACGACTCAAAATGAACTCATTCTGGTCATTTAATCTTGAGCTGCATAGTTAGTTTTGCTAAAACTGCTGAGATGAGCAGGTTTTCTATTATTGACCAATTACGACTGATTTTACTGATCTGTAAGCAATCAATATATTATCAATTGCAAATTTGACACAAAAAAAAAGCCCTCAGAAGGGCTTAATCGAACTCAAAGATGCTTTAAAAACTACTAAATCTTAATCTTGTAGGCTTGTGTAACGACTACCATTGTTAGCTGCTGTCTGTTTTTTATTCATTATTATCTTTAAGTTCATCAAATTTCTTTTTCATTGTAGGGTTTTCATGAGTTAATTTCTTAATAGTCAGGCCATCTGCTTTATTATTAGCCAGGCGTAAGTTGTTTTCAGAAGATAACAATGCATCTTTTGTTTTTTGTAGATGAGTAATGGTTTTGTCTATCTCATCAATCGCAGTTTTAAATTTACGGCTAGCTAAGTCATAATTTCTTGCAAAACCCTCTTTAAATGTGTTTATTTTTTCTTCAAAATTGGTAATGTCCATATTTTGATTTCTAATTAAACTTAGCTCTGCTTTGTATTCCATGGAATTCATTGCAGCATTTCGAAGAAGAGTAATAATAGGAATGAAAAATTGAGGGCGGACAACATACATCTTATCGAATTTATGCGAAACATCTACAATTCCCGAATTATAAAGCTCACTTTCAGCTTCTAAAAGGGTCACAAGAACAGCGTATTCACAATTTTTCTCTGAACGATCTTTGTCCAATTCTTTTAAGAAATCTTCATTTCTTTTTTTCGAGGCAGTTTCATCACCCTCATTTTTCATTTCAAACATGATTGAGATGATTTCATTGCCAGCTTCATCAGTTTCTCTATAAATGAAATCACCTTTGCTCCCGGACCTCGCATCATTGTCTTTTTCAAAGTATGCATTTTGAAACCCTGTTGCACGTAGCTTATTAAATTCTGCTTCACAATGTTGTTCAAGGGTTTCACCAATCATTTTGGTCGAAAGTTTTAGCTTCATATCCTTTCGAAGAGCTATTTCATCATCTCTCATCTTAATAATATCATCCTTTGTCTTGAGTTCAGCCACATGCTTTACGTTCAATGATTTTTCGAGTAGTTCTTTTTCAGTTTCTTTGTTTTTTAAGTCATTAGCAAGGTCATTTCGTTCTTTTTCAATTTCCTTGGTTGCATCTGACACGGCTAATTTTTTCTCAGTTTCCGAATTCTGAATTTTAGATTTCATTTCAGCAATATCAATCTCCTTCTTAGATAACTTCTCAGCAAGTTCAGCATCACTTTTGGCTTTTAATTCAGTTAGCTCTTTATCCTTTCTTGCTAATTCTTTTTGAAATGAATTTGTAACGGTAGCTTCAGTGAGTTTAACTGCGCTATCTTTATCTTTATCAGCAAGCTTAAGTCGATTCTCTAGTTCTTCTTCAAATTGATGATCACGAACTTGCTTAAGTATGTCGGCAAATCCAGCTTCATCAACTTTAAAAGCTTTTTTACAATTAGGGCAAATAATTTCGTTCATATTCTATTTTTTTTTTAATGAATGCCAGCGACTCGGCTAAGCGCATACATCCCGGAGGGCATTGCGTTTAGGCTTTATTGGCGTTTCGTTGGTTTTTAAATAAACTTATCTTTTGTTAATAGTCTTGTAATATGATACATCCTCAAAATATTAACTTGGTAATCAGAAATAATTTTATAAACAATTCTATAATTATCCATAATCAGCTCCCGAATCATTTTATTATCAATTTTGGAAACTATCCTACCAATATATGGATTATCAATAATAATTTGTACTCGTTGATAAATTCTGTTAACTGTTATAGAAGCGTATCTTTTAGAATCTAAAGCGATATAATCGAAAATACCATTTAAATCATCACCTGATAATTCAGTCTAAATTAACTTGACCATTTATCAATTAGATTTTTCATTTCATCATTTGAGATTGTCTTTCCTTCATCAGATTGTTTAATGCCGTCCTCAATTTTTTCTGTAAAAATTAACTGATCTATCAAATCATCAATTGTAAAAGAATCAGGAAAATTCTCAATCGACTTTTTAACTTTGCTTTTGGTCAACATAGCTAATTTTCATTTTTGTAAAGATAATCGTAACTAATCAGTGTGCAAGCTAGCAATAATTTTTAATGAGCTTAGTACATTCTGATTATTCTAATAATAGTGTCAGTAATTGACCTGAGTACTGCAAACCCAAAGGCACCATCAGGCGATTTTAACTGATCTGACATTCTTTGTTTTACCTTGATATTTCTCATGGCTCTTTCCGAAGCATTATTGTCGGGAGGTACTTCCGGGCGGTAAAGGAACGTAAATAGGTAATGTTGATATCTAATCAGCCTGTTTTGAAAAGTGATAAGTTCTTTGTCATTTTTATTCAACGTATAGTTGAGTAATATCATTAATCGGCTTTCTAAGGTTGTCCTTCGGGGGTTGTGCACATAATAATCTGCTTTGCTCATTTGCTTTTTTAGTTTAATGGCTGAGATAAACAGCATTTTACAACCCCTGCTCCACTTATGATTATAGCATTCGCCCAACTAGTTCAGTTCTCTTAATAAATGAGCTCATATTCAGGCTTGGCTTTGGTTACAAGTTTGTTTAATAAATAATGATACCACCTTCACTTATTTAACAAAAGGCCACAAAACAATGTTGATAACATAGTCAGATTGTTAATAATGGCTTATTTTTGAAGGATTATTGCGTATACTGATTAGTTACAATTTCGTAATTAATACCTGGACTTAAACCTGGTGTAAATAAATTAGCATTCATAAATAAATAATTCGTAATTATTTTAAACACTCTCTATGCTTTTTATATTATTTTTTTATATTTGTTAACCTAACAATAACTACTTCTTATCCATTCAACTTTAACCAAATTAAATTAAATGATTGATTTTTCACTAACAAATGAGCAGCAAAGAATTATCGAGAAATATCGGGATTTCGCTAATCGGATTATCAGACCAAACCGTCTTAAGTACGATAAACTTGCTGAGTTTCCCTGGGAAATTGTTAAGCAAGCCTACGATGAGGGAATAATGAATGGTCCCATACCACCAAAATTTGGAGGCAATGGCTTTAATATTTTTGATAGCGCATTAGCTTCTGAAGAGCTAGGTGCAGGATGTATCGGCATTGGAATATGTATTGATGCTAATACACTGGCTTTAACCCCAATGCTATTGGCAGCAAATGAGCAACAGCAAGATAAATTTTTTGGGCAGATTGCTGAAGAAAAAGCGGTTGCTGCATATTGTTTAACTGAGCCGAATGCCGGATCCGATGTCCAAGGCATAAAATCGACGGCGATATTGAAGGGCGATAAGTATATTTTGAATGGACATAAAAGATTTATAACCAATGGCGAAGTTGCAACTTTCTTAACTGTATTTGCACAAACCGATCCCACAAAAGGATCCCGGAGCTTAACTGCATTTGTTGTTCCATCAAATTTACCTGGCATTGAAATTAAGCCACATCTTGAAAAAATGGGTCAAAAAGCTTCAGTGCAAAATGAAATCATTTTTACTGATGTTGAAGTGCCTCAAGAAAATCGTTTGGGTCAGGAAGGACATGGTTTTTTAATTGCTATGAAAACATTTGATAGAACCCGAACCGGTGTTGCTGCCTTAAGCCTTGGTGCTGCTCGCGAGGCTTTTGAGATTTCAAAAGACTGGGCAAAAACCCGAATACAATTTGGAAAGCCAATTGCAGCAAATCAAGCCATCGGATTTATGCTTGCTGATATGGCTACATCGTTAGAGGCAGCTCGTATGCTTACCTGGAAAGCAGCGTGGGAATATGATACCAAGCAAAGAGATGCCTCCAAACTTTCTGCAATTTCGAAACTTTATGCTTCTGATGTGGCAATGGAGATTGCAACTAACGCGGTACAAGTAATGGGCGGTGATGGCTATTCTACGGAGTTTGGTGTTGAGAAAATAATGCGAGATGTAAAACTCTGTCAAATTTATGAAGGAACCAATCAGGTTCAACGTATTGTTATTTCAAAAGCTATCTTAAAATAAGTTTTTAAATATTGAGTCGTCCTAAAATAGGTTGACTTATATCGAAATTAAAACTTATAGCGATTATCTTCAATAAGTTTTTCAGCAATTTCTTTTCGTGCATCCTTAACATTTACAGGTGCTACTCTGGTAAACTTAGTTAATGCATTTAATAATAACTGTTGTTTTTCACCCGAAGTGAAAGAATTAAGAGCGTCCGCGCCAGCTTTATAAATTCTGTCAGCAGCATCATACAGGTAGACATTTAATATTTTCTTATATATATCTAACGAATTTGCACTTCCTCCATTATTCTCGCTTTCTTCATTCATCATCTCCAATTTTTCAACTCTCAACATGGTTGATTCGCAGGCATAAAGTTGGATAATCATATCTGAAATATTCATCCAAATCTCTTGTTCTTTAACAAATTCTTTTTTAAAAAAATCAGATGCCACACCCAATACCATTAATGTAGCATTTTTGAAATTTTTGACATAGCCTCTTTTTTCCTCACTATAATTATTGATTTTAAATTCTTGGCTACTAGCTTTATTTAATGATTCAACCACAGTTCTGGCTTCTTCAAATAAATTGATTTCACCTTTCATTGTTCTATTTAATGCGGTATCCACAACTAATAATCGGTTAATTTCATTTGTGCCTTCAAATATTCTATTAATTCTTGAATCTCGATAAGCTTTGTCAACCGGTGACTCAGCAGAAAAACCCATTCCACCGAAAATTTGAACAGCTTCATCAACCACATAATCTAAAGCTTCGGATCCCAATACTTTAAGTAACGCACATTCAATTGCAAATTGTGCGGTTCCTTTTATATTTGCCTCACCATAACTTGCACCATTTGCTTTTAAATCTTCAATGCTGTCATTTACATCTCTACTTGCTCGATAAACCGTTGATTCAGTAACATAGGTTTGTATAACCTGTTCGGCCAGTTTATGTTTGATGGCTCCAAAATTAGAAATAGATTGATTAAACTGTTTTCGCTCATTGGCATATTTTACTGAATGATTAATAGCGCTCTTCGCTGCTCCAAGAACCGTTGCGCCTAATTTAATCCTACCAATATGAAGAATGTTTAAGGCAATCCTGAAACCTTCACCTCGTTTACCGAGTAAATTTTCTATTGGAACTTTTACATCATTATAAAATATTTGGGTGGTTGAAGAACCTTTTATTCCCATTTTCTTCTCCTCAGGATTGATTACCACGCCTTCCCATTCTTTTTCAATAATAAAAGCACTTAATACCCTGTCATTATCAATTTTGGCAAAAACAGTTTGGATATCGGCAAAGCCACCGTTGGTGATCCACATTTTTTGCCCATTTAATATATAATGTTTTCCATCTTCAGAAAGCGCAGCTTTGGTGGTTCCCGAGTTAGCATCCGAACCTGCTCCTGGTTCTGTAAGGCAATAAGCGGCAGCCAGTTCACCGGTGGCTAATTTAGGAATGTATTTTTGCTTTTGATCCTCAGTCCCATAATAAAGAATTGGTAAGGTTCCGATACCGGTATGCGCCATGATCGCAACTGAAAATGAATGAGCTGATCCCATTGCTTCATTTGATTTCATTGAAGTAAGAAATGACTGGTTGAAGCCTTCATATTCTTCAGGTATAGAAATCCCTAATAAGCCGAGTTCACCAGCTTTAGATAATAATTCTCTCATTAATCCTTCTTCCTGAGCATCAATCCTATCCAAAATAGGAAGTATCTCTGTCTCAATAAAATCTTCTGACGACTGAGCAATCAATAATTGTTCTTCGTCAAATTCTTCAGGAATAAATGTCTGATCGGCTCGAGCTTCCTTTAGTAGAAATCCCCCCCCTTTGGTTAGTTGATCATTGGCCATATTTAATCAGCTTTAATTAGTTTTTAATACTTAGATTAGTAAATCTTTAAGTATGGCAAATATATTAAAACACGTTCAAGAAACAAAATCTTATACTTCTGCTTGAAAGAGGGGTGTTCTATACACCAAAAATGTAATCCCAGCAACGAAGTGGGAGGGAGGCTTAAAAGGGAAAGTTCTAACTAACTATTGAGTTATATTATTAGAATAAGAATTACTTTGATTTTTTAGCCGAGACCGGGAGTTTGGGTTTAGAGATTTTAATTACGATATCTTTTTTCTTAGCATCAAAGTTCACATTGATAATATCGCCCTCCGACATCTTAATTTTTATTATTTCTTCAGCCAACGAATCTTCCACATATTTTTGAATGGCTCGTTTTAACGGTCTGGCACCAAATTGAGCATCCCATCCTTTTTCAATAATGTAATCTTTAGCTTTTGAGGAAATCTTCATTTTATAACCCAGATCAGAAACCCGGTTAAATAAGTTCTTCAGTTCTATATCAATGATTTTATGAATATCATCACGATCCAGTGGTTCAAAGACGATTACATCATCTATTCGATTTAAGAATTCAGGGGCAAAAGCTCGTTTTAAGGCATTTTCTAATACACCACTGGCATAGCTGGCTCTTGAGGCTTTTCTCGCTTCGGTAGCAAAGCCAACACCACTACCAAAATCTTTCAATTGCCTGGAACCAATATTTGAAGTCATGATAATAATGGTGTTTTTAAAATCTACTCTTCTGCCCAAACTATCTGTTAAAATTCCATCATCTAATACCTGCAGTAATAAATGGAAAACATCGGGATGTGCTTTTTCGATTTCATCGAGTAGAACAATTGAATATGGCTTACGACGAACCTTCTCAGTTAATTGCCCGCCTTCCTCATATCCAACATATCCAGGAGGTGCTCCTACTAAGCGTGAAACGGCAAATTTCTCCATATACTCACTCATATCAATACGAACAAGGGCTTCCTCAGAATCAAATAAAAATTTGGATAGAATTTTAGCAAGGTATGTTTTGCCAACTCCTGTTGGGCCTAAAAAGACAAAAGTGCCAATTGGTTTATTTGGATCTTTTAAGCCTGCACGATTTCGGCGAATGGCTTTCACCACTTTCTTTATTGCTTCTTTTTGTCCAATAACTGAGTGTTCTAATTCACCCTCCATATTGATTAAACGATCACCTTCATTTTGTGCGATTCGTTTAACCGGAACCCCTGTCATCATTGCAATTACTTCAGATACATTTTCTTCAGCAACTGATTCTCTATGGATCTTAGATTCTTCTTCCCATTTGTGCTTTTCAGTTTCCAATTGGGCTTGCAACTTTTTTTCTAGATCACGAAATTCAGCGGCTTCTTCAAATTTCTGACTACTAATTGCCTTCGTTTTTTTAAGCTTTGTTTCTTCAATCCTATTTTCAATATTGATTATCTCGATAGGTACATGAATATTGGTGATATGAACCCTTGACCCGGATTCATCAAGTGCGTCTATCGCCTTATCTGGCAAATACCGATCACTAACATAACGCGTGGTTAAGCTTACACAAGCCTTAATTGCTTCAGGGGTATATGTTACCAGGTGATGATCCTCATACTTTTCTTTAATATTGTTCAGTATTTCAATAGTTTCTTCGGGTGTAGTTGGATCAACTAATATTTTCTGGAATCGTCTTTCCAAGGCTCCATCTTTTTCAATGTACTGCCTGTATTCATTTAAAGTAGTGGCA
Source organism: Bacteroidota bacterium (assembly GCA_003353955.1). Taxonomy (GTDB): domain Bacteria; phylum Bacteroidota; class Bacteroidia; order Bacteroidales. Next base: position 7,717 of record PIVJ01000056.1, read on the forward strand.
CCTATGCATTGGATATCTCCTCGTGCCAGGGCTGGTTTAAACATATTGGAAGCATCTAATGCGCCGGATGCATTTCCGGCACCAACAATGGTATGAATTTCATCAATAAACAAAATGATATCAGGATTTTTTTCCAATTCATTTAATACGGCTTTCATCCGCTCTTCAAACTGACCACGGTATTTTGTACCAGCAACTAAGGAGGCCAGATCCAACGTAATGATTCGTTTATTAAATAAGGCTCTGGAAACTTTACGTTCGATAATTCGTAAGGCCAATCCTTCAGCAATAGCAGATTTACCTACGCCGGGCTCACCTATTAAAATTGGATTATTCTTCTTCCTTCTACTTAATATTTGTGCAATTCTTTCAAGTTCTTTTTGCCGCCCTACAATTGGGTCTAACCTATCTTCCTCGGCCGCTAACGTTAAATCATTACCGAAATTATCAAGTACAGGAGTTTTGGATTTTGAGTCTTGAACTTTTTTTGTACCCTCATAACTCTTCATGCTTTCCTCAAATTCTTCTTCAGTAGAATCCGGTGGGATCTCAGATGTAGGCTCAGTTTTATGGTCTTCATTACGCATTGTCAGGGCTTTTACTTCATCCTTCACAGCAGCATAATCAATTCCTTTTTTCCGAAAAGTCTTGGTTATTAAATTGTCTTCATCCTTTAATATGGCTAACAACAAATGTTCAGTACCTATCAATTCACTATTAAATAATTTTGCTTCCAGGTAAGTAATTTTCAAAGCACGCTCAGCTTGCTTTATTAATTGTATATTCTCTGATTTCTTATGCTGTTTTTCAGCGTTTCTGATAGATGCCTCAACCGTTCTTCTGATATCATCAATACCGATTCCAAGATATTTAATTATTTGAATAGCCATTCCATTTCCTTCTCGAATGATTCCTAATAATAAATGTTCCAGGCCTATATAGCTATTTCCTAATCTTATTGCTTCTTCCCTGCTAAATGTCAACACATTCTTAACTCTTTGTGAAAACTTTGCTTCCATCTAATCTCTATTTATTTTGTTCAAAGTTACTGTAAAAATAAGGATAATCTATGTTAAATTCATGCATCAATAATAATGCCAGTCAGGTTTAACATGTTTTATATATTGTTTCAAATGTTATTTATATTCAAGGTTATTGATACACAGATAATAATATTCTGATAAATATAAATATTAATAGGACCTAACATCTAAGCAAAAACAATAATTATCAACAGTATTTTGTTAGTAATAAAAAGTTCCCAATTTAGTGGGAGTTAAAGGAAAAAAGCATTATTTTCGTAGGTTGTTATTATAATTTATAAGTGATTAATACAGAGCAAATTAAACTATGGAAGAGAGAGAAGGAGAAGGCAAGATTGTAAAGGTCAATATTGAAGATCAGATGAAGGCTGCTTACATTGATTACTCAATGTCGGTGATCGTGTCGAGAGCACTGCCTGATGTAAGAGATGGATTAAAGCCGGTACATCGAAGAGTATTGTATGGGATGTTAGATTTAGGTCTGTTTTCTAACCGTTCATTTAAAAAATCAGCTCGTATAGTAGGGGAGGTTTTAGGAAAATACCACCCTCATGGAGATACTTCTGTTTACGATGCAATGGTTCGAATGGCACAGGATTGGTCGTTACGTTATCCATTGGTTGACGGGCAAGGTAACTTTGGATCTATTGATGGCGATAGCCCGGCCGCCATGCGTTATACCGAAGCTCGTCTTAAAAAAATTGCAGAAGACATTTTAGTTGATATAGATAAAGACACCGTCGATTTTCAATTAAACTTTGATGATTCACTGAAAGAACCGGTTGTTCTTCCTACAAGAATTCCCAATTTATTAATAAATGGTGCTTCAGGGATTGCGGTAGGTATGGCCACCAATATGGCGCCTCACAATCTCACAGAAGTAATTAATGGCACCATCGCTTATATTGAAGATAGAGAGATTACAATTCAGGAATTGATGAAACATATCAAAGCTCCTGATTTTCCAACCGGTGCACTGATTTATGGATATGAAGGCGTAAGAGAAGCTTTTGAAACAGGTAGAGGCAGAGTTGTAATGCGTGGAGAATCTACAGTTGAGGAAATGTCAAATGGTCGGGAGCGAATTGTTGTAAGCTCAATTCCTTATCAGGTCAATAAATCAGAAATGATTAAAAAAACCGCTGACATCATTAATGATAAAAAGATTGAAGGTATTTCCGATATCAGAGATGAATCTGACCGTAATGGAATCCGCATTGTTTATGAACTCAAGAAAGGCGTTGTGACCAATGTTGTGTTAAACCAATTGTATCAGTATACGGCATTACAATCCTCATTTAGTGTGAATAACATCGCGCTGGTTAATGGCCGTCCAAAAACCCTGAATTTAAAAGATTTAATTGTTCATTTCGTTGATCATCGTCATAAAGTAGTGACTCGACGAACTAAATACATATTAGATGAGGCAGAGAAAAAAGCCCATATTTTAAAAGGCTTGCTCATCGCACTTGATAATTTAGATGAGATTATTACGTTAATACGAGCTTCACGAACTCCGGAAGAAGCCAGAAATGGACTAATTGGGAAATTCAATTTATCCGAAATTCAAGCCAGGGCTATTCTCGATATGAGATTGCAAAAATTAACCGGTCTTGAAAGAGATAAAATAAAGCTGGATTTTGATGAACTAATGAAACAGATTGCCTATTATAAAGAAATATTAGGAGATGAATCCATTCGGATGGATATCATCAAGACTGAGTTATTGGAAATCAAGGATAAGTTTGGAGATAACAATCGAAGTCAGATTGTTTATGCTGCTGAGGATTTCAAAATTGAAGACACCATTCCCGATGATGATGTAGTAATTACCATATCTCATATGGGGTATGTAAAAAGAACGTTGCTAGCTGAGTATCGCCAACAAAAAAGGGGTGGGCGGGGAGCCAAAGGTAGTGGAAACCGTGACGAAGATTTTCTGGAATATATCTTTGTTGCAACCATGCATAATTATATGCTCTTTTTTACCGAAAAAGGTAAGTGTTTTTGGATGCGGGTATTTGAAATTCCTGAGGGAAGTAAAACGTCTAAAGGGCGTGCGATACAAAATATGATAAACATAGATCCGAATGATAAAGTTCGGGCCTTTATCAATATTAAAGATTTAAAGGATCAGGAATATATTGAAAATAATTTTATCATTTTAGGAACCAAAAAAGGAACAATTAAGAAAACCTCTTTAGCTGCTTATTCACGACCACGCCAAAATGGTATTAACGCGATCACTATTAATGAAGGTGATAATTTGCTAGAAGCTCGTTTAACAACAGGAAACAGTGAAATATTATTGGCCCTGAAATCAGGAAAAGCAATACGTTTCAATGAGGAGAAAGTAAGACCGATGGGCAGAAATGCAGCAGGAGTGAGGGGCATCAGATTGGCAGGACCTAAAGATGAAGTTATTGGATTAATTTGCATTAACGACTCTTCTAAAGAAGATATACTTGTCGTATCTGAAAATGGTTACGGAAAACGCTCATCTGTTGATGACTATCGAATTACAAACAGAGGTGGAAAGGGAGTTAAAACGATAAATATTACCGAAAAAACCGGAAAGTTAATTGCCATTAAGGATGTTGAGGATAAAGATGATTTAATGATTATCAATCGCTCTGGTTTGATTATCAGACTCCCCGTTAAAAGCCTGCGTGTGATGGGAAGAGCCACTCAGGGTGTACGATTGATAAATTTAAAGGACGGTGATTTTATTGCCTCAGTAACTAAAGTCGAAATTATTGCTGAAGAAGGTGATTTGAATGGAGTTGAAGATGAGGACATTGAGGGAAATGGAAAAGCTGAACTCGGAAATGGCAAGGAAATTAAAGAAGAATCAGTATAAATATGTTAAAATATTATAATCTATGATTTATTGAAATACCAAATATTTATCTTTACCGTATTATTAAATTGAAAATTTAACTACTATGAAAAAATATGCAATTTTACTTAGCTTGCTGATGTTTGTTAGCTTTACTTTTGCTCAAACTGGCCAGCGTAATAAAGCTTTTAACTATCTTAAAAGTGGAAATCTTCCTAAAGCTAAAATAGCTATTGATGCTGCAACTGTGCATACAAAGACTATTAATGACCCTAAAACCTGGTTATATAAAGGTCAGATTTATTTAGAGATTTCAAGGACACCTTTAGGTGGTTTAATTAGAATTAGTTCATTAGACGCAGCTACCGAAGGATATGATGCATTACTAAAAGCCCGGGAATTGGACACAGAAAATGAATTAAAAGAAGATATGGATGTATATTTCGAAATGGCTTCAGAAATATTATTTAATGTTGCTGTTGTAAAATATAACGAAAAGGCTTATGCCGAAGCCGGTCAATTATTTGACAAATCATACTCCGTAGCGAGTGGTTTTGGAAAGATTGATACGACAGCACTTTTTAATGGAGCCCTTGCATACGAAAAAGCGGAATTATTAGACTTAGCTAAAATTAATTATGGGAAACTCGTTAATATGAATTTTGATAATCCCATCGTTTATTATACTTATTGTATTATGTTAAAAGCAGATGGAGATACAACTTTAGCAATTCAGGTGGTTGATAGAGGAAGAGCAATGTTCCCGGATGATTTTAACTTAGTGCTGGCTCAAACAAATTTATTCCTTGAAACAAAACAAACGGATAAAGCACTGGCTAATTTAAGACTCGCTCTAACAATGGATACTACTAATTCCACGATTTATCATGCGGTAGGAGCAATGTTCGACGTAATATTTAATGATGAACAATATAGTGAAGAAAAGCGCCTTTCAGCATTCGGTGAAAGTGAGAGTTCTTACTTAATAGCGATTGAATTAAATCCTGAGCTTTTTGATGCAATATATAACCTTGGTGCATTGTATTTTAATAAAGGTGTATTCTATCTTACTAAAGCTGATGCTTTACCATACGGTGATAAAGGATACGAAGCATTAAAAGAGCTAGGAGATGAATTCCTAAACAAGAAAGCGTTACCTTATCTTGAAAAGGCATTAAGCATTAAAGGTGATGATTATAACACATTGTTTTCTTTAAGGCAGATTTATTCACGTACCGGTGAAACAGAGAAATATAAAGTAGTTAGTCAAAAAATAAGCGAAATAGGAGCACCGGATCAAGAGCAATAAGTTTAAAAAAGGAGCGTAGGACAAATCTATTCTCCTTTTATATTGAATATCGTATTTAACATAATATTAATTATAGGACAACAATGAGCATATTCCGTAATACGGAGTATTTAACATAAAATAAGATATTGTGACGTTTGCTGAGCTTGGCGAAGCAATAGTCCAATATCGTCTAGGATTTTATGTTAAGGAATACGCGAATCCTTTTAATTAAATTTGAGCACCATGTCAACTATAATTTATATTATGTCTGCGTCACTGCGTTCCTTGCCCTCGTTTTTTCACTCGGGTAAATTTTTCACACAAGCCAAACCCTAAATATCATTTTAATAAAATTCAGTACCCTGTCCTATAATTAGTCGTTATGCTAAATTGCCGCTGCGGCTTGCACACAAATGCTTTCGCTATCCAGCCCTAAGCCAACGCTTAATGCTATTCTTTTTTGCCTACGCACAAAAATTTTATGTGATAGTTCACTTGCATACAAAAATGCGTTTGCCTTAATAAATTTTAAGGCTTTATCTCGCATTTTTGTATACTGCGTTCACTGGATTTAATTATTTATTCATTTTGCCTTGATGCAAAACGAACCAAAAAATCAAGAAAGAAATATGCTTCAACGCACTCTGTACAAATGCAAGTACTGCTATTAAAGTAGTCAGTTTATCAACTGAAACGTAAACGCCTTTAATGTATTACTAAGCATTTGTCCATTCACAGTCCACGCTTGCCCGCATTTCTTTCAAGCCAACGCACTTTAAAATAAATGTGTTACGATTATTAAGAAAAGTGTTACGTATTACAACTCGAATATCGTGTATTGGAAATCAAATATCGAATATCACTCCACCACTTGCCTGGTAATGTGTTGGGCGTATTTAATGAGTTTATTCATTTGGTAACATTTTATGCTTCTGCTTCAACAATAACAGCCTCTTCTGATTGAGATTCTCCAATACTATTTAATAAAGCTTCGTATTGTTCCGAATCCTCTTCTTTAATTCTTTTAATAATCAATTTAGCTGCTGTATTCATTTCAGGAACTTCCACAACTGTTTCACCTCTCTCAAAAATTCCACTTAAATGTGAATATTCGTTATTTAATCTATCGGTAAAGACTGCTGGTATATTCTCATTACCAAAGAATTTCTTCATCTTATCCATTGGACTTGTTGAATCGGGATACTTATAATAAAGAAATAATTCTAAAAATTTCCTTGCATTATTACCAAAATTATAAAATGCAGTATAACTACTGTCATCAACATTTTCCATTGTAGAACACTTGTAAATTTGGCTAAATAAATAGTTGAATTCAGAGACGTAATCCCTCAAATAGTTAGGCATTATTTTAATAGAGGATACTTTATCATTCCTCTCAATTACTAAATAACGATACAGTTTATTTCTTTCAGCTTTTTTATCACCATTATGAGCA
>PIVJ01000655.1 GCA_003353955.1 Bacteroidota bacterium
GATTACATGGGGTGCCTCAGTTGGTATATCATTACAACATCTTCCAATTAGAAACCACAAAACATATTCATTACCATTTCAATTTTTTGCTAGGAAGCCTTGAATGTACCCCCCTTGGGTTTCCTCAATTCTCCACCTAGGAGGTACCTGAAATTGCATGGTTGGCCAAGCCCAACAAGTTCCAATGTATTCCTACACCATGGGATTATTACAGTGATTGTAAAATAAAGACAGTGTACCACACTCCTGCAGGCAACAATAATCATCTTAATTCAATTAGCACTAGCGACACAATTGGGACATCATTTCACACTATTAGGCCATAATTCACTGGTTTTTAATAGGAACTAGCTTGTGACCGGGGAAATTCCAGTTATTTAGTATGTTGATACCTTGAAGGAGGTGTGTAATCTGATACCCCATAAAAGTTGAAGATTGTTCATTGAGGCATGCAAATACATAGAGAGTTGACCCTTGCCTTAAGCTTTTTAGGAATAATTGGGACAAAAGTGGTGCCCCAGAAGTGCCATTTTTGTAGTATGTTGTACTTTTTGCAACTTCATGAATTATGCTCCATAAAAAATAATTATTCATCAGATTTTCCAGTGTTGCTAGTATGATGTGACAGAATAACTGCTTGTTAGATTAATGCTAAATGTATTGTAAAAAGGTGTCGTTATGATAATATATGGAAGGATTATTCACCCCTGACCCCTCACATATTGAACAATGATGGCAAAGGCATTTTGTGGGTGTTACCAAGAAAAGCACCATCAGCAAACTTTCAAGGACTATATATTTCAAGTCATTTTGTTATGCCC
>PIVJ01000656.1 GCA_003353955.1 Bacteroidota bacterium
TTAGGTGGAAGCCATGGCACAACGCCCGGTGGAACAGAGTGGCGACTAGCCTCGGGACTAGGGAGAGCTAAAAATGGGTCGTGCTTCCTGTACACGAACAATGATGCTGCCGGAAATACAGCGCAACAAAAATCGCATAAGCGAAAGGACACGGATGAAAAGTACGGTTGGAGCTCATGGCAACGTCGGTCTCAGAACGCCCACTAATGTCGCTCATGTTGTTTTCAAGCACAAGGCGTGCTGGTACTAATGTAATTCATGTTGTTTTCATGCACAAGACGTGCTGGATCGGAGAAGCGACGTAAATCGCACGCGAAAGCGAATGCGAGGTAAGTAAAAGGAGGAGCCGCCCACCGAGTCGCCCACCGGCAGGGATTCTTACTTGCGCAAAGATCATGATGGCATGTGCTTTTGTTGTGCTGTGCGTCAGGTATGCCAAGACAAAGCGTGGAAGAGAATTGCAGGCGGAAGCGGATGCGAAGTAAGTAAAAAGAGGAGTCGCCCACCGGCAGGGATTCTTACTTGCGCAAAAATCATGATGGCATGTGCTTTTGTTGTGCTGTGCGTCAGGAATGCCAAGACGGAGCGTGGAAGAGAATTGCAGGCGGAAGCGGATGCGAAGTAAGTAAAAAGAGCACGGCAATCCCACGAGTCAAGGCAGGCCGCGTTTGGCGCAAAGATGAAGCGCGTAAATGATGCATGGTTCGAAGCGGAGGCAAAGTATGCCTAGTCAGTCGTAAGACGCGCGCTCGATTTAGAAACCGAATTAACGAAATACAGGTCTTACGCAACATTACTGGTTACCGGCACCGCGGTCGGGG
>PIVJ01000657.1 GCA_003353955.1 Bacteroidota bacterium
TTTTGCATTGATGCGCTGTCAACGTGCCATGTTAAGGATACTGTTTACCCCAAAACGGAAAAAAACTATTTTCATTTTTCATGGATTCAGATAGGTTATGAAACAATCTTTCGAAAGCAATCATGTCCAGGGCCAATATCACACGGCATGCCTCCCTAATGACCGTTTTAATTCAGCATGTTATTGGTTTGATAGCTTTATTTGCTGAAAGAAAGCGCCATATCTCGGCTGTGTTTTGATGATGAACAACTAACTTCGGCTGAATTGATCTCAATAACCGCCGGTCCGAATCGGCTGAAATTTGGCCTAGTTAACATGCATGTATCGTCCTTTAAGACCATGTCTCAGAATTTTGATAAACTAAATACTTTCGGCGCAGCGACCTTCGCCGTTCACCTTGTCAGAACGCCAGGTTAAAATTTAGACAGGGTGACATGTCAGACCACATATCTCAGCCCCTGAGCATTTTAAGAAAAAAATGAGACACGGTTTTGGAGGCCATTCCGAGTAGATTTGATAGGCAGTGTCAGAATTTATCTGGCTTTAGTGGTTATTGAGATCAATTCGCTGAAGTAAAAAACATCCCATTTTTACTAAATTGTGCATCGCTACCTTAAGCCTTGGTCGATCTGGTCGAAACATATGTCATCTTGTAGCTATACTCAATACCTTTCTTGTGATATATGGTTTTATATATCCTAATTCAACGGTAAACCGAGCATAGTCAATTTACTAAGGGGTGCCTTTGGGGTAAACAGCATCCTTAAGAAAAGTATGAATTCATCAAATCAATCTTTGAAAACCACCTGTACTGTGTAGC
>PIVJ01000658.1 GCA_003353955.1 Bacteroidota bacterium
TCGGCGGTCGGGGAGTTCCTGCTCGGTCGCTCGCCCCCTTGCCCGGCCGGCAGGTCGACGCCGCTCCCTGGCCAGATAGTAGGGGGCCTCGGCCAGCTACCCTGCCAGTTTCGCCTCTATATCTCTATCCGTTGCGGTGCAGTGATGTTTTCCTGGAGGGGAGCCCGCCCGGCGAGACGACGGTGACGGTGGACCCTTGTCGAGCAGTCACCGCCTATGCTCCACCGGCCATGCCGATCAGTCTGACTACGGTGCGATCTCCCACCATCGACACGGTCACCGCCAGGCCCGTCCTGGGGAAGGCGTCCGGACCGGACTACGGTGCCGGGGGACGGTCCTGGAGCGACGGCGGGGGTTGCCCAGGGAAATGCCACGGTGACGGTGAGACCATGCCAGAGGCGTCACCGCCTATACCGGCCCGGCCAAGACGAACGGGGTCGGACATGGGTGCCATTTCTTCAATAACTCTGTGACTGCATATCCGATTCCAACGGTGTTTATACCACAAGATAGGTGCGTTCAATAGCAAGAGGACTGCGAAGACCGCTCGGTAATAGAAGCTATGGATCTCTCACAGTCCCCGATACCCCAGGACACCCCCCTCCGGATTCACCGCCTTCGACGGTGATATCGGCGGTCGGGGAGTTCCTGCTCGGTCGCTCGCCCCGTTGCCCGGCCGGCAGGTCGTCGCCGTTCCCTGAGCAGGCGGGGCCAGGCCTCTGCCGACTGGCCTGAACGTTTCGTCTCGATGCGTCTATCCGTTTGGGAGCAGTGATGTTTTCCTGGAGGGGACCCCGCCCGGCGGGACGACGGTGACG
>PIVJ01000659.1 GCA_003353955.1 Bacteroidota bacterium
ACGTCTCTTTCAACAAGTTCAATGACAGATAATGTCAAAATAATCATCATGAAACACATTACTTCATAGTAATATTTTACTTGTCTTGTAGGCTCATGCACTGCTGGACAGATATGTCACCTTGTCGGACAATGCAAAGGCTCAGGAGGCTGCTACTGGTGTGAGAGTTGTCCGCGTGATAGCGCCACCATCAGCTTTGGGGGCACCTCCACAACCCCAACCACAACCCCAACCATTGCAGCCTCCCAACATCACCTACGCGTCAGTGCCACCATCAGCTTTGGGGGCACCTCCACAACCACTGCAACAGATGCAGCCTCCCAACATGAGCTGGGTTGTACAACCTCAATCCCAACTGCAGGTTGCCCCTACGTTGCCAGCTCCGGTTGGCCCTACTCTGCGAACCAGACAGCAGCGGGCGCAGCGCGCCCTCGATTATGATCAAGTGCCAGTGTCTCCAGCAGCATTTAGCTCAAACTTGTCTTTTGGTGACTTGGATTTACCAAATGAGAGTTTTAATACTAATAATTCAGTGCCACCAAACTTGTATATGGTTACTCCGCCGAGTTCCCACGTCACTCCTGGGGGCCAGCAACGACGCAGGGGACGGGGAAGACAGACTCCAGATAGCAATGAGCAGGTAGAACAAAATGGTGGTGATGACTCTGGTGCTGGTGTTTCTGGACAATTTAGTAGCCTTAATTAGACTTTGCAGTGATGTGCCAACATTTAGTAGCCTATAGACTTTGCTTTGATGTGGCAACATTTAGTAGCCTATAGACTTTGCTTTCATGTGCTTGTTGTGTGGTGCTAACAA
>PIVJ01000176.1 GCA_003353955.1 Bacteroidota bacterium
GTGTGCCTTCGGCAAGCCTGCGTGTTTTTAATTTTGGGAGATGATATTTTCGGTTCCAAACTTAAACATATAGGAGGAACCGATGAGTAAAAGAGTACCAACCACCAAGCAAATCTCGGCATTAGATGCAATTAAGCAACAGTTCAAGGATTGGCGTAGTAATAAAGTGGGCAGGGAACGTATCCCAGTTTTTTTATGGCAGGCAGCTGTAACGATAGTACTTGCCGGTGGATTTAGTTTAAACAGGATCGCAAGAGAATTAAGCTTAAGCCATTCTATTCTTAAACATAAAGTTTACAAACAATCATCGTGTTCCATAAAGCCCGTATCGGAATCTTCTCCTGCCTTTATCGAGATAGAACCGCCACCATCATTTCCGGAATGTGTTATAGAAATGCAAGACCCTTCGGGGATAAAAATGCGAATGTGTTTCAGGGGCCAAGCAGACACTGGGTTAATTGAGTTGGGCAAATATTTTTTGAGGGGTCAGGCATGATTCAAGTTACCCCTCATATGAAGATCTTTCTGGCTGTGGAGCCGGTAGACTTCAGAAAAGGGATAGACGGCCTGGCAGCATTGTGTCGTAGGGTATTACAATCGGATCCATTTTCTGGCAGTATGTTCGTTTTTCTCAATCGGAGCAGAACCGCACTCAAGGTTCTTTGCTATGATGGCCAAGGTTTTTGGTTATGCCAGAAACGATTGTCTAAAGGACGGTTTACATGGTGACCTGCAAAGGGGGAAGCTCCCGGCAAGACCCTGGATGCACATGAACTTCAGATGCTTCTCTGGAACGGCAACCCTTTTCAAACCCAGGCCGCTCCCATGTGGAGAAAAATCCCAGCATAAAAAAATAAGAAACCAAATATCATTTTGTCCGTACGTTCGGCTGCAATCTGTGCTAAACACTGCCGTCATGGAAAAGAAAATTATATTCAAATACCGGAGTAAGACCGCAACATCAACTGACGTTGAGTTTATCAAAAAATTGATTGCTGCCAATCCCAATGCAAGTCGTTATGCCTTGTCAAAGGAATTATGCAAGGCATGGAACTGGGTTCAGGCTAACGGTTCTTTACGGGACATGGTGGCAAGGGGATTTATGCTGGGGCTTCACCGGGAAGGCTATATCAAGCTGCCTGCCAAAAAAAACAGCCCAAACAATCCTTTTGTGAACCGTAAAAAACCTGAAGAAATAGAAATTGATCAAACACAGATCAATACAAGCCTGGCTAAAATACAACCGGTTGAGATAAGACAGGTGAGAAACACACCGGATGAAAAACTCTTCAATAGTCTTATCGAATTTCATCATTATCTTGGTTACTGTCATCCTGTTGGAGAGCAGCTAAAATATATGGTGTATGTAAAAGACAGACCCATCGCCTGTTTTTCATGGTCTTCAGCCCCACGTCATATCGGGGCCAGGGATCGCTATATTGGATGAACAAAGCAAAATCGGGACCGAAACCTAAGCTTAATGGCCTATAACAGCAGATTTCTTATCTTACCCTGGGTTAAAGTGCCCCATCTGGCATCTCATTTACTTGGCATAATGGCCAGAAATATCTCGAAAGATTGGGAAGTGATTTATAACCACCCACTCTATTTCCTTGAAACTTTTGTTGATACCGAGCGTTTTTCCGGGACCTGCTATAAAGCGGCCAATTGGAAGTATCTTGGTGATACCACCGGCCGTGGCAAGGTGGAAAAAACTCAGGAAAAGACACGCTCTATTAAAGCTGTCTGGGGGTATCCTTTAACAAAGGACTTCCAATCACATATGACAGCGACATGAAAAAACCTGAACAAATTAAGTTGAACCTGGATGAGATTGATGCTCTTATGCAAAGGGTTGAAACCCAAGATCTCCAAGACGGAGATTATGAGATTATCAAAGCCATGGTTGATACCATTGTCTGCTTGAATCAAGCCCTGGAAAATAAAAAGATTTCCATCAAGCGATTGTTGAAAATGGTTTTTGGATCAAAAACAGAAAAAAAAGACAAAATACTAAAAAATAATGACTCTGAATCTTCTGATACTCCTGATGGTAAGGAGAGCCCATCCGATGACAAATCGGATACTGAAGATAATTCTGATAAAACTCAGGACAACGAACCCGATAAAAAACCAAAGGGCCACGGAAGAACGGGTGCAAATAAATATACCGGAGCGGATAGAGAATTTATTTCTCATCCGTATCTTAAACATAAAGATCCTTGCCCTTTATGTCCCAAAGGAAAAGCCTATAAATTAAAAATACCCGGTGTTGTTATAAGGATAAGTGCCCAGGCACCTTTACAGGCTACAATATCTGATCTTGAAAAACTGCGCTGCAATCTGTGCGGTGAAATTTTTACAGCCAATGCACCTGGCAATATAGTCGGTAAACATTATGATGAAACAGCCAAGGCTATGATCGCCATCTTAAAGTATGGTTGCGGTTTTCCATGGTATCGCATGGAAAAACTTCAGGAAAGCTTGGGCGTACCTCTTCCAGCCTCCACCCAGTGGGACAAAACAGAATCAGCAGCAGACCTTATCTATCCTGCATTTAATGAGCTCAAGCGACAGGCGGCTCAGGGGAACATTTTGAAATAATCATGGCCAATTGCTTAACGCACGGACGTCGCGGTTTTGTAGATGTGGTATCCAGTTTTCCGGACGAGTGCCGTTATGTTATCGAAACTCTGGCTAAAATTTATAAAACAGACGCCAAAGCAAAAGATCAACAAATGTCAATCAAGGAACGACTGGCATTGCATCAACTTCACAGTGCTCCTTTAATGGAAAAATTGAACATTTGGCTCAACAAACAAATTACCGCCAAACTTGTTGAGCCTAATTCAGGTTTAGGGCGTGCCATCACCTATATGATCAAACACTGGCCGGAACTTACAAGGTTTTTACATGTACCCGGAGGCCCCCCTTGATAATAATATTTGCGAACAGGCATTGAAGCGAGCAATTCTTCATAGAAAAAATGCCCTGTTTTATAAAACCCAGCATGGTGCAGATATCGGAGATATATTTATGAGTCTTATCCATACCTGCAATTTGATGAAGATCAATCCGTTTAAATATTTGGTTGCCCTTCAGAAATATTCTACGTCGCTATTCAAAAATCCTTCCCAATGGATGCCCTGGAACTATGAAAATGCTGTAGCTATGGAGCTATAGATAGTTTTTTGAATATCTGATTCCATTGTAGAAGGTATTACAATAATAAAAGTAGATTCTTTGTTGAGATCATTCAAACTTTTCACCTCAACAGGATTGAAATATCATTTTTCTATGGTAACCAGCCATATTGCAGTTAAAATATGTCAGAAAAAAATAATTTATGCAGACTGGCCGCAA
>PIVJ01000057.1 GCA_003353955.1 Bacteroidota bacterium
CCAGCCTCGTATATTGTAAGCATAGTCGATGGATTGCTTGAAGCCACTGTTGAGGTCGCCCGCTATGTTTGAATGCAGGTTCTTCTCAATGAGTTGTCCCAAATCGTTGTACTCATTTTGCACTATGTACTCCCTGAGTTGCTTAAAGAGAAACAGTATCGAAGAGTGCTTGTCAGGTGCAGCAAAACTAAGGGCATAAAAAATATTGAGTAAGAGGAAAAAACAATATTTAAAGAATCTGGTTCTTATAGTTAGCAAGCATTATAAAAAATCTATAGATCCAGAAGCTAAATTAGGACAGCCGAAACTTTTAATTAAGTGACCTTAATAAATCTTTCCTAAAAATATGATTTTAAAGATGTAAGACACTAAATTATTTTGCTTAAAATAATTCAATCAACGCTTTCTTAACCTCAGCTTCATCGGGATTGATATCGAAAATCAAATCCGGCTTTAAATAAAACAGATCTCGCCCGGTCTTGAATCGTTCTTCTCCTCCTCCGGTTATATTGAGCATAATTGTAGCATCTTTTTCAACCTTATTATTTTTCGTCTCGGTTAGTAAAGTTGCGCAGGCAATTGCTGCTGCCGGATGAATATCATTTCCTTCCAATTCTTTAAAAAGTTTTGCGGCATTTTTACTTTCTTCGTTTGTCGCTAAAAGTACATCACCACCTGCATCTTTCATCGCGTCATACAATCCTCCAACAATGGGGTAAGGTGGTTTGCGATTGGATAAAACCTTGGCATCAATTTCTTCAACTTGCTTCCTGGCTAAGTCGTTATCCAGTGGAAGCATTGCTCTTGAGTCGGCTTTCCAGGCATCATGAATGGGGGTGAATGGTGCATTTTGCGAAACCATGAGTTTCATTTTATGATTACCAAAACGACCATCTTCAATTAACCTTAAGTTGGCTTCCCAGGCAGCAATGGCACCGGTGCCACTTCCAACTGCCTGAAAATAATAATCTGGAATCCGGCCAATAAAAGTTGCAGCAGATAGGGCCGTGGTTCCCATTCCATCTCGTCTGGCAACATTTCTTGCACCCCCTTCCGGATAAAATTCATCCATACCGGAAGCAATAGTTGATAAATGAATGGCATCAAAATAATCACTTCCTTTCTTGGGGCATATTAATTTTACACAATCGATTAAAGGAGCATCAAACCAAAGCGCATCCAGATTGTCTTCAGGCACACAAAGCAACAAAGGGATTTCGTTGTCGGAGCAAACCTGGGCGAAGGCACGGGCAGTATTACCTGCTGATGCAACAACCAAGGTTTTATTTTGATGTGGATTATGTCGTGCACACACAGAATAAGCCTCTGTCTCTTTAAAGGAACAGGTTTTCATTGTCACTCCCTTTTCAGGCCAAAAACCACTAAAAGTGATGTATAAGTTTGATAATCCAAGGTAGTCAGCCAAGGTTTCGCTTTTGTATGATATAGGGGCAGATGAACCATTAAGCATTTTTTGGACTGGCAACCAATCGGAAAATCGGTAAATCCCAAAACCGGCATTTTTTATATTTAACTGTTTCTTCTCATACTCCGCACGGATTAAACCGGGAACTTCCTCATCAGGGGCATCCAACATCCAGCCTGTGTCCCCAAATCTTTTTCCACTAACTAATGATCGTAAACTGTAATTGGTTTTTTCGAACGATTTTGCCATTCTAACTTTTTAAATGATTTAGGGACAAAAGTAAGAAAAACGGTGTTCGTCAATCAAGAAAAATTAATAAAAACAAGGGAATTCTGCCGAAATTCAGGTAAGTTTAACCGAAACAATTTTCTCGTCTGTAATTAATAATTCCTTAACTTTGCATCCGTTTTCGAAGACATGTAAATAACATTTATGATTAAAATAACGTTACCTGATAATTCAGTTAAACAGTACGAAGAAGCGATTACTGCCATGGATGTTGCCATGAGTATAAGTGAAGGTTTGGCCAGAAATGTTTTGGCAGCCAACGTTAATGATGTAGTTTGGGATGCTAATCGTCTCATTACCACCGATGCTAAACTTACACTTTATACATGGGATGATGATGAAGGTAAGGCTGCGATGTGGCACTCATCGGCTCACCTGATGGCGGAGGCAGTTGAGATACTTTATCCGGGATCAAAATTTGGGATTGGACCAAATATTGAACAGGGTTTTTATTATGATATTGATTTAGGTGATCAGGTAATTAGCGATGCTGATTTCAAAAAGATTGAAGATAAAATGCTGGAGTTGGCGCGATTAAAGCAAACGTTTCACCGAAAAGAAATTTCTAAAAAGGACGCCATTGATTTTTTCACTAGAAAGGGAGATGAATACAAGCTTGAGCTTATAGCAGATTTGGAAGACAGCGGAATTAGTTTTTATGAGTCGGGAACATTTACAGATTTATGCCGTGGACCACATATTCCAAGTACCTCTGTAATAAAAGCAGTAAAGGTTCTTAAAGTAGCCGGAGCCTATTGGCGTGGTGATGAGAAGCGTAAGCAGTTAACCCGCTTGTACGGAATTAGTTTTCCGAAGCAAAAAGAATTAACGGCTTATTTAGAAATACTTGAGGAAGCAAAAAAGCGTGATCATCGAAAGTTAGGAAAAGAACTGGAATTATTTGCTTTCTCACAAAATGTAGGTCAAGGTTTGCCATTATGGTTACCCAAAGGAGCTATGTTGCGTGAACGACTAGAAGATTTTTTGAAAGAAGTTCAACGCAAGGCAGGTTATGAGCCCGTATTTTGTCCGCATATTGGGAATGTTGATTTATATAAAACCTCGGGGCATTATCAAAAATACGGAGAGGATTCATTCCGCCCGATCGGTACACCAAACGAAGGGGAGGAGTTCTTCTTAAAACCCATGAATTGTCCGCACCATTGTGAAATTTATAAAGTAAAACCCAGATCGTATAAAGATTTACCAATTCGCTATGCTGAGTTCGGTACGGTTTATCGATATGAGCAAAGTGGCGAGTTGCACGGATTAACCAGGGTAAGAGGTTTTACTCAGGATGATGCACATATCTTTTGTACACCTGAACAGCTAAAAGATGAATTTAAAGCTGTGATTCGCATTGTAATGCATATATTCAAGGCATTGGATTTTGAGAATTTTACCACTCAAATTTCTTTTAGAGATCCGAACGATAAAGAAAAATATATCGGTACTGATGAAAACTGGGAGAAATCTGAAAAAGCAATTTTAGAAGTCGCCCAGGAAGAAGGTCTTGATCATTATATTGAAATTGGAGAAGCTGCATTTTATGGCCCGAAAATGGATTTTATGGTGAAAGATGCCATTGGACGAAAGTGGCAACTGGGAACCATTCAGGTGGATTATAATTTGCCCGATCGTTTTAACCTGGAATATGTGGGTAGTGATAATGAAAAACATCGCCCGGTAATGATTCACCGTGCACCTTTTGGATCGATGGAACGATTTTTTGCTGTTTTGCTGGAACATTGTGCCGGGAACTTCCCGCTTTGGCTCACTCCGGAGCAGGTTATTATCCTGCCAATCAGTGAAAAGTATCATAATTATGCAAAAAAAGTTTTAAATTTGCTAAATAATTACGAACTTCGCGCCCTCATTGACGAGAGAAGTGAGAAAACGGGTCGGAAAATCCGTGATGCAGAAATCCAAAAAATTCCGTATATGTTAATTATCGGAGAAAAGGAAGAAGGAAAAGGAACTATTTCTGTTCGGAAACATGGAGAGGGAGATTTGGGAACAATGAGCATTGAAAAATTTGCAGCATTAGTAAATAACGAAGTAAATGAAATGATTGCTGAATAATTCAGTTATTTCACAAGTTTAATTAAAGATAGGAGACAAAGCCATAGCTAAAAGTTTTTACCATCAAAGGCCACGGAGAGTATTTAAAAGAAGAGAAGACCCTCACCGTGTAAATAGATACATAACTGCCCCCGTTGTAAGGGTTGTTGGCGAAAATGTTACCGTCGGTATTTATCAAATTAAAGAAGCAATGGATATTGCTGAAGATTTAGGTCTGGATTTAGTTGAAATATCACCAACGGCCAATCCTCCTGTTTGTAAAGTGATCGACTATAAAAAGTTTCTTTACGAGCAAAAGAAGAAGCAGAAGGAGATTAAAGCTAAAACTGCGAAAGTTGTTGTTAAAGAAATCCGACTTGGACCCAACATTGATGAACATGATTTTAATTTTAAATTAAAACATGCCATTAAGTTTTTACAGGACGGAGCAAAGGTAAAAGTGGATGTGTTTTTTAAAGGCAGATCCATTGTCTACAAAGAAAAAGGAGAGATCATTTTATTAAGGTTTGCACAAGAGTTGATTGAATATGCGAAAGTTGAACAACTTCCAAAACTTGAAGGAAAGAGAATGATCATGATTTTAAGTCCGAAAAAATAAGCGGAAGCGCTTACTATTAATAAATAATAATTTAAAAACTGACATTAATGCCAAAAATGAAGACCAAATCCAGTGCTAAAAAACGGTTTACCGTGACTGGATCAGGAAAAATTAAGAGGAAGCATGCTTACAAAAGTCACATCTTAACGAAGAAGACAAAAAAACAAAAACGTAGTTTAACCGCTTTTGCCATTGTTGACCCTGTAGATGAGAAGAATGTAAGAAAAATGATTCTAAAGTAGCAAAATGTTTAACTTACTTTTAGCTTGAAAGATCTCGATAGAGGCGCTAAAGTGAAAAATTTAAAAAAATGCCAAGATCAGTAAATGTTGTTGCCGCAAGGGCAAAACGAAAAAAATTAATGAAAGAGACCAAAGGACAATTTGGTCGCCGAAAAAATGTTTGGACGGTTGCAAAAAACGCCTATGAAAAGGGACAATTGTATGCATACCGTGACAGAAGAAACAAAAAGAGAACATTCCGCGGATTATGGATTCAACGAATAAATGCCGCAGTAAGATTATACGATATGTCTTATTCAGTATTTATGGGAAAACTCCATGAAAATAATATAGAACTCAGCAGAAAAGTTTTAGCCGATTTGGCGATGAACCATCCGGAGGCCTTTAAAGCCATCGTTGATGCTGTAAAGAAATAAATAATAAACCACCTTCGGGTGGTCTTTTTATTCCTGCACAATTTCTAAAAATTTAAGATTAACCACCAATTTTCTTATCACTAATTCTTCAACTAACAATTGCTGTGAGAGAGGTTTGTTATGTCATCTGATATTTGAATATTCGGCTATGTTCATTTTAAATATTTTATGATTAAATTTACTCATCTAATTACTCCATCATGAAAACTGTTTTAACTGGCATACTTGTATTATTTGTATCCTTAAACGTTATCTCTCAGGAGACCGATTTGTTAACACAACGAAATCAGCTCTACCAAGAGTATAGGCAGATAAAAGATACAATGACCTCTCGAACATGGATTAATATGGTTAATTTATCTAATAAACTGGAGCAGATAGTCATATTAGATGGGTTACTATTAGACTCACTATTAACCGGAACACCAACTACCATAAGTCTGGAAACACAAATATTGAATCTAGCAAATATAAGAGATCTACTGCTAACAGATAATTCAAAATTAAATGGTAAAATTAATACACTCGAAAAAACCGGGAAAATTTACAAGATTTTGTTTGAAGTATGTGGTGTTTTATTATTGCTTTTTATCGTTACTGCCATCATATTATTTAATAAATCTCAATGGGCTAATACCCAGCCTGATAGTTTTAATGATGATATGCTTAAGCTAAAAAATAAGCATAAAGAGGAAGTTGATAAATTGAAGGATGAAATGGAAAAATATGCCGAGGAAAAGTTATTACTTGAGAATAATGCCCTCGAAATAAAGAAATCTTTTGATGTTCTAAAGTCAGAAAAACAAATATTAGCAGAAGAAGTGTCATCGTCCAACGATAATGAAATTGAAGAGATTCGAAAAGAAATGAGGGAATTGGGTAGTGAAGTAGCAACTGTTTTAGAAGAAAAAGATGAACTTGAAGAAGCATTGGGTGTGGCTAATCAAAAATTAGCGCATCAAATAGATGCCAATAAGAAATTTGAAGAAGAGTTACAGGATCTGTTCCAACGATTTAAAAGAAAGGAAGATTAGACTAATCAACCTTTACCATTAATACCATGTTTTTTTAAACGGCGATCAAGTGATTGCCATGAAATATTAAGCAAGGAGGCTGCTCTTGATTTGTTATAATCGGAGCGTTCCAATGCTTTCACAATTAATTGCTGTTCGACCATATCAAGGTTGAGACTTTCGTCCTGAATACTAGCTTTTGTTTTTAACTTATTCCGATCGAACATAAAATGACTAATCTTAAGTTCATCTCCTTCGCAAACTATTACGGCTCGTTCTACCATATTCTTTAATTCTCTCACATTCCCCGGAAAAGAATATCTGATCAATTCCTCAGCTATTTTTTTATCAATGGTTTTTATGGATTTTGCCATCTTTTTGATGTAAATCTGAATGAAGTAATTTAATAAAATTGGAATGTCCTCTGTACGATCCCTGAGTGGAGAAATATGAATTACAAAGGAACTTAAACGATGATAAAGATCGAACCTGAATTTTTTTTTCTCACTCATGTTTTCCAAGTTTCGATTTGAAGCTGCAACCACTCTAACGTCCACTGAAACTTCAATGTGCGATCCCACTTTACTTATTCTCTTTTCTTCCAGAACACGTAACAATTTAGCTTGCTGGTTCAAAGGCATATCACTTATTTCATCTAAAAAAAGTGTGCCATTATTTGAAATCTCGAACCAACCTTTTTTGTCTTCGGTTGCTCCTGTAAATGATCCCTTGGTATGGCCAAAAAATTCACTTTCAAACAGGCTTTCCGGTATAGCCGAACAATTTACTGAATGAAAATATCTTTTATTTCTGGTACTTAAATAATGAATTCCTCTTGCTATTAACTCCTTTCCGGTTCCACTTTCGCCCGTTATTAAAACTGACGTATCGTAACTTTTAGCAACTTTCGACATCAAATCTACAATATCTTTTATCGCACTACTTTTACCAATCAACCGTTGACCAATATTTGCATGCAATTCTTTTGATAATAATGTATTACTCGCCTCTACCTCCTTGAGCTTTTTGCTTAGATTTAAAAAACGTTTGGTACGCTCTATGGCATTGTTAATCTCGATTAATCGGAATGGTTTTGGGAAATAATCACTTGCACCCAAACGCATGGCATCGATCACGCTATTCATATCGCCATGACCTGAAATCATAATCACTTCAATAGATTGATCGTCCTCTTTAATTTTCTTCATCACTGAGATGCCATCCATTTCAGGAAGTTTAATGTCAACTATGGCAATATCAATCTTGATGTTTTTTAGCACAGAGAATGCCTCGGAAGGTGCATCTGCTTTATAAACAGAATAGTTATTACCCACCAAAAATTCTTCAATCTCATCTCTTACTCGTTGTTCATCATCAAGTATTAAAATGTTTAGTTCTTTCATACGCCAGCTTATTTCTTCGATTTATACTTGGGTAATGTGATTGTCATAATTGTGAATTGATCTTTATTACTTTCAACCTTAATATCTCCATTCATTTCTTTTATTAAACCATAGGAAATGGATAGTCCCAATCCTGTCCCGATTTCTACTTCTTTTGTTGTGTAGAACGGGTCAAAAACTTTATTCATATGCTTAGCTGAAATCCCAATACCATTGTCTTCCACCACTATTATCAGGTTTTTATCCCTACTGGAACTACTGATCTGAATCCTTTTATTATAACTAACGCTTTCTCCAAGTTCTTGTTTTTTCTGATCAACAGCATGTTTCGCGTTCGATAATAGATTTAACAACACTTGCTCAAGTCGATACTGATTTCCTGCGATATAGTTATTTGTTTCTTCCAGATCCAGTATAAAATTAATATTATGATTAGCGTATTGCGTATTTAACATCGATAATGCATTATGAATTACATTGTTTACATTTACTTTGCTCACTTCTAACTTTTCCTGATCTCTGGAAAAAGAACGGATATGGTCGATAATGGTTTTAATACGATCTATATCTTCGAAAGTTTGGCTGATTTTGGTGATAAGATATTTTGGAGTATAGCTCTTGTCTTTAATTTTAATCAGCATATTATCGAGTGCCATTGATATGCCACCGAGAGGTTGGTTGATTTCATGAGCAATACCTGCAGCCAGTTCCCCTAATGATTCCAGTTTCGATTTTTGAATTAATAATTGTCGTTGGACTTCAATCTTCTTTAATTCTTCCTGAACCCTCTTTTCCAGATGCTGATTTAATTCGGCTAATTGATTGGCTGTTTCCTTTCGTTGCGTTATATCCGCCACAAAGGTTAGCACGGCAGGACTTTGTTCCCATGTAATTAAGGCCGATTTTACTTCATACCATTTTCCTTCACCCTTTTTATTGAATGCTTTGATATCGTAGCGCTCAGGAACATCCAACCCCTTTAATCGACCGATGTGATTTTGTAAAACCAAATCACGATATTCAGGATGCACAAAATCTGTGAAGGGTCTGTTAATTGCTTCTTTCGGAAGGTAGCCTGTAATTTCGTATAATTTGGGATTGATGAACCTCACAACACCATTAACACTCAATAGAATTCCATCGTTGGCATTTTCAAAGATCTGACGGTATTTCTCTTCACTCTCACGGAGTAAAATTTCAATCAATTTACGATCATTTATCTGTTCCTGCAAAGCCTTGGTTCTCTTCTCAACCCTAATTTCTAATTCATCATTTAGCTTCAGTAATTCTTTCTCAACCTGGTTTCGATGTATCGCTGCACCAATTATGTCGGCAGCTACAGAAAAGGTTTTTATTTCTGTATCCGTCCAAATTCGTTCTTTTAAGCAATCATCAAGAACAATAAATCCCCACCATTTATTATGAATGAATATGGGAAGTACTGCTATGGAGATTATGTTTTGACTGCGAAGATTCTCCTGTTCTGAAACGGGGAATTCCTTGACCAATCCGTATATCGGCTTATCTTGTTTAAGTAATTCTACCCAGCGCTTATATCCTCCTTTTACGTATGGAAAATCTTGTAGATAGGGATTGTCAATTTTCGGACGGATGTTTTTATTGGTCCATTCTAAAATTTGGCTGGTTACCAATACTTTATTCACCTCTTTATTCTCGAAAATAGAGATTCTACTTGCGCCAGTGGCTTTCCCTAGATTTTTAAGTACTTTTTTAAAAGTATCTTCACTAAAATCAAATCTGAGGAATTCTTCTGTGGCATAGGTTACAGCCTTTTGTACAGATTCGCTTTGTTTTAAAGTATCCTCAAGGTGTTCTCGTTTATGTTCTTCGCCTTTGATATTTTCTTCTAGAAATACCTTCTCAGCAATTTCCTTCATAACTTTGAAAAGCTGACGGGTTTCAACCGGTTTAATTAAATATCCCTGAACGCCGATTGAGATGGCTTGCAGAAAGTAGTTAGGATTACTAAACGCCGACATAATAACTGCCTTCGCATCTTTGTTTGTTTTCTTAATCCTTTCTATCATTTCCAGTCCATTCATTTCAGGCATTTTAATATCCGAAAGGATCATGTCCGGTTTGTGATCCTCGTACATTTTGAGGCCGATTAAGCCATTTTCTGCCACATAAAGTGTTTCGACTTTACGAATTAGTATTTTCTTAAACTTTTCCCGAATTACGGAATCGTCCTCAACGTATAAAACTGAAATATCAAATTTTCTCATGGAAATATTTCTTCTAATGATCTTCATAAGTCTTTTCTCCTGCTTCTATCCTAACACTTAAATGATTTTCAAAAGGTGGAATGGGGCAAGAATATCGGTGATTATAGGCGCAGAGAGGATTGTATGACAGATTAAAATCTAATTCAACCTGCTTTGTCGATCCATCATACCAAAAATCAATATACCTGCCACCTCCATAACTCTCCTCACCGCATGTTAAATCCCGATATGGAATAAAAAGGTGATGCTCATAACCCGCTCGTTTAACTAATGCTACGTTTTGATAGGCACTAATTACATAATCAACTGAATCAATTTGAAAGTGAATTTTACCAAAAGTAGCATAAAGGGGCAAACGATCTGTTGAAGTCTTCATTTCAAATTGATAATGTGCCGTATCTTTCACAAATGTACCTTTTACTTTATAGTTCGGATTGGGCGAAAAATAATTTAGTTTCACAAAAGTTTTAATTTGCTTGTCTGTCATTGGACTCGATTCAGCCTTGCTGAAAGCAATGTCTTTATCATTTCGATGAAATTGAATTTCATCAACAAAATAACCCAATTCCAAATCTTTTAATGCCTGTTCTTTATTAGGATAAAAGAAAAATCTGGCATAAAAGTAAGCCAGAGATTCATTTAAAACCGTACGGAATCCCTTGCTTGATTTCCACCATTTCGATTGATCATAACTCAGGTCTTCTCCGGAAATAATTCCAATTTCATAATCATCGCCAAGTGCCTTCTTAAATAACAATCTACTTCTGCGGGCATGTGCCCCAAAGGTGTAAATGTTTACATTTTTTAATTCGGGATCAGATGTATTAAACCAATTAAATAACAATAGACCGGTAGAATACGTGCGGTCTCTAATAACATTTCCGGGTATGGATACGCTCACAATCAGGTTGCTGTCAAGTCCCATTTCTATTAATGTACCTCGCATCAAATCTGCTGAAGTACTATATCCTGACAGGTAGTACCCTTGCCCAATTGGTTTGCCAATAATAATCATTTTTTCATACCCACCGTTATAAAAAGTTGTAAGTACGTTTTTTAGCGTATAGTCAGGAAGAAAACCTTCAACGGCCATTGTTTTACTGGAAACGCTGTCTGTAACGGATAGGAATTTATTCAATCCCCTAAGTGTAAAAATGGAAATAATAACTATCAACGTTAAAATTAGCACTTTCCCGAAAGGTGTTGTGCGGGTTCGGGTTTTGCGCGAAATAAGCCGAAGTTTAATCATCTTTATGTTCTTAAATTTCCACGATTGTTAAATAAAACTCTTTGGTGTCTCAAACTAAAAACATGTGTATTTCATGTTTGTTTATATTTACATAAAAAAAATGTTGGTTTGAAAGCCAAGTTAGCAATTTTAATAATTCTAACATGAATAATGTATTATATTTTGCGATAAAGTTGATACCAATAATTACTGAATTAATAAATTGTAAATAGTATGTCTCAATATAAAAAATTACATCAGCTCAGACACGATTTTAAAAAAGGAATTATAAAACCAGAATTAATGGCTACCGATCCAATTGATCAATTTCAGTATTGGTTAAATGAAGCAATTGATTTAATTAAGGATGAGGCGTTGACAATGACACTATCCACGGTATCTTCGGATGGACAACCTTCATCACGTATTGTATTATTAAGGGAAATTAGTCAGGATGGTTTTACGTTCTTCACAAATTTTACCAGTAAAAAAGGAGTTGAGTTAAGAGGTAATTCTAAGGCAAGTTTACTCTTCTTTTGGAAGGAGCTGGAAAGACAAGTCAGCATTGGCGGAATAGCCACCAAAACCAGCGTTAAAGTGTCTGATACCTATTTTTACTCCCGACCGTTAGAAAGCAGAATTTCAGCAATCGTTTCCAATCAAAGTCAGGTAATTAGTAGTCGGCAGAAATTAGACAATGATTTTGAGAATTATAGAACGACTGAAGCAAAAAAGCTTGAACGACCACACAATTGGGGGGGCTATATATTAAATCCAGATAGCATTGAATTTTGGCAAGGAAGAGAGAATCGTTTGCACGACCGAATCGCTTATCAGAAAACTAATAATGGCTGGGAGAAATTCAGGCTATCACCATGATTAATCTATGTTATAAAAATAATGAAATCCGCAACATTATAAGATCGAACCTATTTCTTTATTAGCATAAAAATTTACTGTTTTTGAACTAATCTAATTCAACATCATTATCTGCCTTTAAGATAATATCATTTGTTTAGATGAGTCGATGGATTTTCTTAGATATGGATTTCTAACAGCTTTATCCTCAAGTAAGTCTATTTCTCTTTTAGGTAATTTTTCCAAAGATGTTTTTAAATCAAAATAATTATCTGCGTAGTCGTAAAGGTCTGCTCCTGAGAAATCAACCAATAAGTCAATGTCACTAGATTTTTTAAAATTATCAGTCAGGATTGAGTCAAATACAAATAGCCTAGCCTTAAGCCGTACCCGTCAGTTACTTCCTGATTGACCAATTACGACTGATTTTACTGATCTGTAAGCAATCAATATATTATCAATTGCAAATTTGACACAAAAAGAAAAAGCCCTCAGAAGGGCTAATTCAAGCTCAACTATTCTTACCAATCTTCTAACTCTTAATTTTATAGGGTTGTGCAACGACTACTGATGTTGGCAATAGTTTTTATTCGATAGTATATCTAACAATTATTTCATTATCGAGAATAACGTTAGTAGACCAAATAAACTCTGCGTCATCTGTATTATCATCAAAAATATCGAGATAATTGGTGTACGATGGTTTGTTATTCATGCCTAATTCTGAAGCAGTATATGTTGTGGCTGAAGGCCAATCTGAATCATCAAAACTTGCCAATGTCCAATCAGAAGGAATTTCCCAATGTAATGCATAAAAATTACTTCCATCGGTAGCATCTTCGGTAGAACAGTTTGATGTACTTCGCGTTGTTCCTGTTTCAGTTGGGCAAGTTAAATCCTGAATTGGGGATGTATAAAAAGTTTGTGCTTTCCATTCACTTCCCGTTGTAGCAATAGTACTTCCGTTGGCATCTTTAAATACTGCTATCATTCCACCGTCGCCTGGATGGTAATTAGTTGCTTGACTTTCTGAACCTATTCCTAAATTCTCTTCCCAGTCAACTACTTTCATAGCTATTGTATATGGAGTAGAAACTTTGAATTTTACAATATGTGAATTGAATTGGGTAAATGGAATAGCATCTTTTGCAACAGCAACACCATTAACATATAATTCAAAATAATTATCTGCAAATATATAGGCTGTTATTACTTCTCCGGAGGCATCAACTTCAATAATATCGGACGAAATAAAAGCTGATAATGCTTCAGCCGCTGTTGCATACTGCGTACCATCCGGATTATGTAAATCAGGAGCTAGAGGAAATGAATCATCTGAATAATTTACACTAGCTGGTACTGTCCAAACTGTGCCATCTGATGCAGTTATGGTTCCTAATCCAGCTACTCTTTGCCCTAAAGCATATAGGTTTGAAGTGATTGTGACCGCCAGACCTCTGGTTACAGATGCTGTTCCTGAATACTCTTCCTCCGTAGGTACTACTTCATCTTCAACTTCATCATCACCACATGAATTTGAAAACAAGAGAATCCCAAGAATTAATAATAAATAAGTAATTTTTTCTCTCATAATACTTAATCTTAGATTTATTAATGTCATTATTATTTTAACTTTTATACAATAAACGCTAATGTAGCAATTTCTTATATACGGTTTGCCTGTTGCGCAACTCACCGCTAGTTGTTAACAAATATAGCAAAAACAAGGATGTAAACATGCGATACTTAGCTAAATTGTAAATAAAAATGCAAGGAAAGAAGCATTACCAAGAGAAGCTATTTTCAAGTTTTCAATTATCTTCCCGAGTTCCTGAAAACAACTTCTATCGTCAACTACGAGAAGCTTTAGATCTTAGCATACTTTATAAACTTGCCAAAACCTATTATGGCGGGGGACTTTGAAAATATTCAATTGAGGTGCCTTCTCTATTTTTCCAACCATATTGCAAGCTTTTTTATAAAAATAGTCTTTATCTTGCAATATAAAGCATGCTCCTTAAAGTAGATTATCCACATTTTGATGTTAGTTATCAACACGTTATGTGCTTTTTCAGGGTCGACTATTTATTTCCTCATTGGAAATATGGTTTCACGCTTTAGGTTTGATTGTGAAGAGCCGTGTGAATCGAGAGGTTCAAGCACGGTTCTAAGAGAGGTTTAGGGGTGAGATTCCCCTTTACCTACTCGACATTTTAATCTTCACTTTTTGAGCCGTTAATTATTCTTGAAACAATTCCTTTTTGGTCAGTAAATTCTGCTATTACTACACCTGCCAAATGGATTACTATGAATGATATTAAGTAGTAAATGGAAAGTACGTGAATTTCTTCCATTGGTTTTTTTAAATCTTTTGGTCCTAATTCTATTATGAGTCCGGTGGTTAGAGAAACGAT
>PIVJ01000660.1 GCA_003353955.1 Bacteroidota bacterium
CTGCAGGAGTGCAACTCGAGCGCCGCCACGAACGACCGTCGACAGGGCAGAGAGTGTTAGGGCCATGTTCTGCATTCTCTGCTCTTTGTGGTCTTCGGCATACAGCGCACGATTATCTACCGGAAGGAATGAGAGCGTGTTAGATGGCGTTGGTCGAATCACCATTGTTGGTTGAGATCCGATGCGATCAAATCGAGGCATTCAATAGTGAGATCAGAAGAACGACCGACATAGCGTTTATATAAGATGCCGTGGACACGCAGATTTGCATACCAGAGATAGCCACGGCGTCGTTTCTCTTTGCGGAGGGAAATCGGTCGCATGGGGCGGGTGTATTGGGCAAAAACTGGTATGCACTGCATTGTCTGATAGCGAAAACTGGAGGCAGATTCCAGCCAGGCAAACCAATCTGGTGAGCCAACGGTGCAGGAGAAAGACTTGTTTAGGTGGGGCGTGAGGTAAAGTCGCTGCCCTCTGACTTGAGGTGTGTTCTTGGCCATAGTTCAGGTTGCAAAAAGTTACCCTACGTTTCTAGGTGGGGTGTGAGGTAAAGTCGCCGCTCTCTGATTTGAGGTGTGTTCTTGACCATAGTTCGGGTTGCAAAAAAGTTACCCTACGTTTCTAGGTGGGGTGTGAGGTAAAGTCGCCGCTCTCTGACTTGAGGTGTGTTCTTGGCCATAGTTCGGGTTGCAAAAAAGTTACCCTACGTTTTGGTGTTCTGGTTGTGAGAAGAAGATTCGCTGGATGGAAACGCCATGCTGAACCAGGACGGAGCCGATAGATGTGATGGCATTGGGTTGAATACTCTTTGTTA
>PIVJ01000177.1 GCA_003353955.1 Bacteroidota bacterium
TCTCCAACTTCCCAATCAGTAATTGTTCCACCACCCTGTGTGTTTAAAGGAGTTGTTCCTTCAACAGAAACTATCCAATACTTTCCAGTGTTGTCAGGTATTAAAGATATAGCCTGTAAATCAGGTGTATTTGTGTCAGCATTCCATGCTCCTTGAAATTCTAATCCAGAACCTTGATAGTTCTGCCATTCGACAGTACCATCGGTTTGAGAAACTAAAACTTGTTCTCCTGTACCAACAGTGTTACTGGCATCATAAACTTCAGAAGCAAAATAAATTCCTCCGTTTACATTTACTAATCCATTTGCAATTGTTTGTTTTCCAATAGTTACATCTTCAGCAACAATTAAGCTACCTATTCCACTTCCGTCATCTAAATAAACTATTGAGCCTGCAGGAGCTTCACATGGATCTTTTGAATCTATAGTAGCTGCATCTTGATAAAATAAAGAATTAACTAACTTAAAAGATTCCTCTCCTGATGTTGGAGCTGTAAATATAGGAAGCCTATAAGAACAACCATCAAAGGCCTCGTCAATAACAAATTCAGCAATACCTTGTAGGGTAAAAGTTTTTGTCTGCCTATCAATTGGTGTTGAGTTAGCAGCAGTTCCTATTAAATAATCCGCACCTTCAATTGGTGATTGATTGGGATACGATAAAGTATTGCTAATTTTTGCCATTTTTTTTTATTTTTCTGGTTCTTTTTCGGTAATCTCTCCTGATTGTAAATTAATCACAGAGTTTTCACCATATTTTTTTATTAAGCTTTTTTCTAAATCTGCAAAATCAGATTTAATGATAGAAACTTGTTCAATTACTAATTGTTTTTGAAGTTCTAAATCTCCCAATTGGGTTTTAAGTTTTACAAAATTTGAATTTAATTCTTGCAAGTTTTGTAATTCTTTCTTTTCTAAATTTTTCATTATTTTTTATTTAAGTTTATAAGGCAAAGGTAATCAATTATTATTTATCTTTTTGTTTGGTTTTTTCCCAGGTTCTTCCTACAAAATAAGCTCCATAAGTAGTTACAAGAAGTGTTTGGAAAATAGGGATATATTCCTTAGCTATTTTAAACTCACCTATGTTGCCATCAGTAAAACATAAAGCTGTAAAAATTACGGTTAAATAAATTAAAACCATAGGTCTTATATTCTTCGACAAAAAAGAATCGCTCTGCATGTCGAACTTCCAGCGCTCAGTCACTTGCTCTTGCGCTTTGCTGTCTGCGTCTTCTAATATTTTTTGAACTTGTTTTTTTATTATAAGCTTTTCTTCTTCAGTTGTAGTAAGCTTATCAATAACGTCCCCAATTTCTTTTATAACATTTCCTGATAACCATGCAAATATTTTTTTCATAATCCTTTATATTCTTTAGTTGCGTCAAAACTTGGACAAGCTTTGGGTGAAAAATCCCTATGACCATGTATAGTGGCTTTAGGGAATGTATTTTTAAGAAATCTAAGCAGCAAAAGAAAACTTGCTATCTGCTCACTTGTTCTATTGTCTTCTGGACACATTTTAGAATCTACGCCACCTGCATAACAAACACCTATACTATTTTGGTTATGACCTTTGGTGTGCGCCCCTGATTGGTCTAATGGTCTTCCAAATTCTATTTTACCATCTCTTTTAATAAAAAAATGGTAGCCAATACCTGACCACCCTCTTTGCTTATGCCATTCATCAATTGTATTTGCATCCACATCCATTGAAGGAGTAGTTGCTGAACAATGAATGATTATTTTATTTATTTTTCTTTTCATTATAATTAATCCATATTCTTTGAGCCGTATACACTATAGAAGCTGTTAATAGAATTAATTTTAAAGCCATTTCAATATGAGTGAATGACACAGCTAGACTTAGAGAATTTATAGCGTATATTTTAGCATCCTGCATAGTCATTATTCTCTTATAAGTATGTAATTCACTTCTAAGTCTAATAATGCACTGTTATTTTGCGTATATCCTACCATAATGCTACAATTTCTCCTGCGGTAGTTCCTGATGCGAATACCTGCAAGACATTTACTGGAAAAAATTGTCCTGCATAAACACCTGTAAAGATAACATCGTCACCTCCTACAGTTTTTACTCTAACATTTCCAGGTGTGCCTATGTATAAAGCACATCCATTATTTGTTCCTCCTGATACACTTGGAATTAAATCAGTGTCACTTGGAGTAACCAGCGCAGCTCTACCTGCTTGTAATTTTTGATAAGCCATTTTTTATTTGTTATAAGGGAAATTTCTGTTTAAACTGTCTTTTCTTTTAGAACAGCCACAAGGTTTTCCTGTTACTTTTTCATATACTTTAGCTACTTTGTCTGCTCCAACTGCTTTAGCTACTTTTTCTACAGTGTCTCCGAATCCTTTTGATTTCATTTTACGTCTTCTTTTTTATGAGAACAAGAACAAAATTTATAAGAACATTCTTGAATTTCTTTAAAACTTATAGATTTTAACAAATTGTTCCAACTGCATTGAAATTTGCACCAAACTTTTTGTATCCATAAACCTAATTTTATAAAAGCTTTACCCATTTTTATTTTTTCTTGTTTTTAAGTATTTTATCAATAGCTACATTCTTTATGTTGATAGTATCATAAGAAGGTACATTTGTCAAATTTGGATGAGTATTACTTTTTTGATACTTAGCCAAACCCTTATCAATTTTTTCTTGAAAATTTTTTTTACCCTTTAAACATTTTTTTAATGCATCTCCGATTAATCCTTTACAACTCATAACTTAAAATTTATTCTACAAATATACTAATATTTTCCTTGTCTAGTTTTAGGACTAGACTTTGTTGAACCACCCTTCCCAGCCCATAGGTTTTTACACGCCCAGTATCTTGCAGTTAACTTTGATTTTGCTGTTCCACATTTATGACGTGCCTTGAAGCTCTTTCGTGCAGCTGCTGAATAATTATGTCCATATCCTTTTGCTCCAAAGTGAATAAGCTTTTCTTTTCCTGACTCACAACCTTTAACCATTTTCTTTTTACCTGCTCTATCAGAAGCAGTAGGCTTATTGCAAGCCATCTTTTTCTTATCTGCCATTTCATTATTTTTTACCGCACTTTGAATATGCACTATTTTTAATAGTTTTTTCAGAAGGTAATCCATTTTTTTCAGGATTAACTCCGCTTTTCTTTGCTGCTGTAAAATAAGGTTTTAATGATTTTTTCATTATTTAGTATATTTTTTAGTTACTTTTGCTTTTTTTGTATTTGACACAAACTGCTTTTTACCGCCTGACGCCTTCTTTTTTCTTGCTGTCTTAGCCCTTTCTGCTTTACTTAAACTCTTAGCCTTAGCCAAAGGCAGACACCTGTCTGGGTTTTTCTT
>PIVJ01000178.1 GCA_003353955.1 Bacteroidota bacterium
ATTTATATTTGCCATGAGAGAAAGTTTTTTTGTTAGAAAGCCTCAAAGGTATTTTGAGTTACTGAGATTCTTTCTCTCTTTTTTGTTTTTTTATAAAACGTTTAGGACGCTATTGATTTGACATAATATATGTAACAATTAATCACAGTCATCGTCTATAAAATAAAACTAATAATATGTTCAGGAACTATCTTACTATAGCAATAAGAAACATACTTCGTCAGAAAGGTTATTCATTTATCAACATCATAGGATTAGCCATTGGTCTGGCATGTGCTATATTAATCCTTTTATGGGTAAAATTTGAGTTTAGCTATGATGATCCACATGAGAAAGTAGAAAGAATATACCGTTTAGGCCAAACACAATATTATTCTACAGGCCCACTTCATGTTTTTGCCATGCCAGCGCCACTTGCAGCGGATATAAAAGGCGCATTTCCAGAGATTGAAGATGCATTCAGATATACATTTTCCGGAAAGATTGTTCGTTATGAGGAAAAGAAATTTTCTGAACAAATAATATACGGGGACAAAGAACTTTTTTCAGTATTCACAGTGGATATTATTGAAGGTAATTCAACTACGGTTTATGATGATTTCTCCTCCGTAGTTATTTCTGAAAAAATTGCTAAAAAATATTTTGGAGATGAAAGTGCCATTGGAAAGGTTTTAATCTTTAATGACACAAAAAGCTTAAAAGTGACTGCTGTTTTTAAAGAATTACCAAAAAACTCATCACTACGCTTTGATATTTGTATTCCTTTTGAACATCTGGAAGATGACCGTGGTATAAGTCTTACAGAATATGGATGGAATTCATTTGCAATTTATGTTTTGCTTGCTGATGGAATGAAAATGGAAGATGTAAATACCAAGATCAAGAACTATTTTCAGATTATTAGAGAAGACCCTGAAACTACCACAACATTATGGCTATGGCCCCTAAAGAAAATTCATTTATATAGATATAGTGGCGGAGGTATGATCAACACTATTTACATGTTTATACTTGTTGCAGCTTTTATTCTACTTATTGCGTGTATAAATTTTATGAATCTGGCAACTGCCCGATCCACAATCAGATCAAAAGAGATTGGTTTGCGTAAAGTGATGGGTGCTGAACGAAAGCATATCATCAATCAGTTTATAGGAGAATCCGTACTAACATCATTTTTATCATTACTATTTGCCATTCTTATTGTCTCAGTGGTACTACCTTCCTTTAATCTAATGACAGGAAAAGAACTGACATTTAACTTCGCGGATCCTATAATCATTAGCGGATTATTTATTCTTACATTATTTACCGGATTTATAGCAGGAAGTTATCCTGCACTTTATTTGTCATCATTCTCACCTATAAAAGTGTTAAAAGGCTTTGTAAATAAAGGAAAATCAGGTGCAAACTTTAGAAGAGTATTGGTTGTTTTTCAGTTTACTCTTTCTATTGTACTTATCATTGGTACTATTATTATTTTTAAACAATTAAAGTATCTACAAGAAAAAGATATTGGCTTCGAAAAAGAAAATGTAGTTTCAATCTTAATGCGTGGTGAAGTAAATTCAAAATTTAGTACAATAAAACCTTTATTACTTCAAAATCCAAAAATTGAGTTTGTATCAAGATCAAATAATCTTCCATATATGGTAGGTAGCAATACTGGAGGTATGAATTGGGATGGTAAATCAGAAGAAGAAGATATATTGATTGGAATTACATTCGTTGATAATGAATTTGACAAAGTATTGGGAATGGAAATGGCTGAAGGACGCTTTTTTGAAGAAGGTTATGGCACTGACAGTACAGCTGTTGTATTAAATGAAAATGCTGTCAAAGTAATGGGTCTTGAAAATCCTATTGGCAAGTGGGTAGATTGGGGAGAGGATAATCGTTTTCATATAACTGGTGTTGTTAAAGATTATAATTTTGAGAGTTTGAGTCAGGAAATAAGTCCATTGGCTATTTTCAACAATGAAAATAATGGTCGGTTTTTATTGATGAAAATAAATAAAAGCAACACTCAGGAAACTATTGACTTTATTGAAAAAACATGGAATGAGTTATTTCCCACATATCCATTCGCTTATACATTCCTGGAAGATGGATATCGTGAAATGTATGCTGAAGAGGAACAAATTGGAAGCTTATTTAAATATTTTGCAATTTTAGCCATTTTGATCTCAAATCTTGGACTATTTGGATTGGCCTCTTACTTAGCTGAACAAAAAACCAAAGAAATTGGTATTCGTAAAGTATTGGGTTCATCCATTGGAGGAATTGTCATGATCATGTCCAAAGAATTTATAAAATGGATCATAGTTGCAAATATTATTGCATGGCCACTTACATGGTTCCTGGGCACAAAATTACTTGATATGTATGCATATCGAACAGAAATGAGCATTGTCATATTTTTAGCTGCTACTCTTGCTTCTTTTGCTATTGCATTTATAACCATTAGCTATCAGGCAATAAAAGCTGGTAAAAGTAATCCTATTGATGCTTTGAGGTACGAATAGAAAAATTTAAATAGTGTTGGGGGAATATCCCCTGACACATATATTAATCTAAAATATAAAGCTCCCCTGCTATCGTTTCAAATTCCATGATCCCATCTCTCACTTTCGTGCGAACGCGATTCCCATTAGTGGTAACTTTCAGTTTAGATTTTAGGTTTATATGGCAAGTCTGTCCTTTTTTCGACAGTATTTTTGCATGAGTGATTTGACCATCTTTCCAAATCAAATCCAATTCAAAAGCGCCTCGGGCACACAATCCATTCATTTTTCCATTTTTCCATTCTTCTGGCAAGGCAGGTAATAAATCTATCACTCCTTCATGAGATTGCATGATCATTTCAGTAATGCCTGCGGTGACACCAAAAGTACCATCTACCTGGAGTGGTGTAAAACATTTAGCAAACAACTGAGGATATGCTTGCTCCTTAATATATCCTTTGAATACCTTATGTGCTCTTTCTCCATCATATAATCTTGCCCATAGCGCCATTTTCCATCCTCTCGAAAATCCTGTTCCTCCATCACCTCGTTGCTCAAGTACAGCTTTGCATCCATCCACAAACTGAGGTGTACGCTTAGCAGAAATAACATTCCAAGGATATAATCCATACATATGGGAAAAATGACGATGCTTATCTTCCAACTGTTCATAATCTTCACTCCATTCTTGTAATGTTCCATCATTGCCTATCTGAGGAGGAACAAGTTTTGCACGTGCATTAAGAACTTCTTCGGCATAAGCCACATCTAAATCCAGAATCTGACTTGCATTTGCATAATAGCCAAACAAATCAGTTAAAATTTGCATATCCATTGAAGAACCATAGCA
>PIVJ01000661.1 GCA_003353955.1 Bacteroidota bacterium
AAGCCGATGCGGTCGGAGGTCTCGCCGACGTAGATGAAGCGCCGTTCAGCAGCCACCGTCGTCGTGGTCGCGGCCGCCCCCGACTCCATCGCGGCCGTCGGCGCCGCCGTGGCCGTCGCCGTGACCGCCGCCGCCTTCGTGGCCGCGGTCGCCATCGTGGCCACGGCCGCCCTCGTGGCCGCGGCCGCTACCGTGGCCACCGCCGCCCTCGTGGCCGCGGCCGCCACCGTCTTCGTGGCCGCGGCTGCCCCCGTGGCCGCCGCTGCCGTCGTGGTTGCGGCCGCCACCGTGGCCACCGCCGCCGTGTCCGCCACCGCCTTCGTGGCCGCGGCTGCCCCCGTGGCCGCCGCCGCCGTCGGTGGCGGCGTGATCGAAACTCGTGCGAAGATCTGCCGCCTGCTGCGCTGCCTGTGGCGCTTGCGCACGTGCTTGCCCTGCCGCCACGCCGCGAACGAGGTCAATCAAACCCCCAATTTGAGATTGGAGGGCAGTGAACTCGTCACGCGACACAGCTTGGTCGCCACCCGCGGCGGGGGGCGGTGCAAGGGGTGCCGCGGCGGCGGCCGTCGCCGCCGCGGCCGCTGCTTCGGGGAGACGCTCTCCGTCGACGGATGGTCCCGCGCCCGTCGCTCCGTCGGCGACCGTCGCCGCCGCAGCCGCTGCTTGGGGGGGAAATCGTCGGGCACCGAATGGTTCAAGTGGCGGCTGGGCCTGGCCGCCCCCATCATGACCGGGTCCGGTGTTGGGCTCCTGTCCAGGCACGGTAGGGGAACGTGGGAGGACATTGGGCATCGTGAGAATCTGCGTATTGG
>PIVJ01000662.1 GCA_003353955.1 Bacteroidota bacterium
TTTATATATTTTTATAGAAATTGATTGATTAAGAATTAATTGAATTGTTTTGAAATTTTGATTAAATTTTAATTTTAACATTTGATATATTATTTTAGTTATTATTATTAATTTCTTTATTCACATATATTATCTAAATCACAACGTGATCTGTCTGTAATGCTATACGCGATCCGTCTGCAAAAATGCTATACGCGTTGCTATACACCCCGTGGGGTGCACGCTTCCCGTGGTCAGGATCAGCCGATCAACAGATCATTAAACTTCCTGATGAAATCCTCGTGTTCCGACTTGGCACGTTCTAGTTCCTCCTCCTGAGCCCAGGTTCTGATCATCCATTCCGGGTTGTCATGCTGTGGGTATCTCTCTTCAAATGTTTTCATAAGTATTATTGTTATTTGTTATTCACATATATTATCATAGAGCAAACGTAAACCGTCTGCAAACGGTGGAGCGATCAGGATCAAATGGACGGGTGAGGTTTAGGTCCAGGCCGGACATAGCTCTGAGGTACACGCTCACGGCCAAAGGCTAACCCCTGATCCGAAACACAAGGGAAAAGGCAAAACCTTTTTACCAAACCCTAAATCCGAAGGGGGACCTGGGTTTTTGAAAACTGATTCTGTCGTAGGTTTTTTCTTACAAAATAGCATAATAGCCCTATACCTCTTATTATGCAATAAAAATTTCACAAAGCCTGTAGCTTTTCAAAAAACTGTGTAATTATATATAACCATGTAATAGAATGTAACGAAAATGGCGGCAAAACAGAAATTAAGTGCTAAAGCTCGCAAAGCTAAGGCTATAAG
>PIVJ01000663.1 GCA_003353955.1 Bacteroidota bacterium
TTGGAAAAATTGCATTGGCTGCCTGTGAAACAATGCATTAAATTCAAAATTCTTCTACTGACTTTCAAAGCCCTGCATGGCAAGGCCCCAAGTTACATCAGAGATTTGCTCACCATCAGGGAACAACCTCGGTCTTCAAGATCTGCATGCTCTAGTCATCTTCAACTAGCACAGCCTAGAACAAAGCTAGTCACTGGGGACAGATCCTTCTCAGCCAATGCACCAAGATTATGGAACTCTCTACCAGCCAATGTACAGCAGAGCCCATCTGTGGAGGTCTTCAAAAGAAGACTAAAGACTCATCTGTTCAGTGAAGCATTCAAATAATTGTGCCATATTTGACATTGCAATATAACCTTTTCTGTGATATTCAGTACATAATATAATATTGTCAACTATAATTATCTTGCCGAAAGAAACTTTCGGCAAGATATATATATTGGTCCCGTGCGTCCGTGCGTCCGTGCGTCCGTCCGTGCGTCCGTCCGTCCGTCACAAGTCCCTCTAGCACCTACACTATTGCAATGATCTCCACCAAACTTTGCACATTACTAGGGTTGGTACCAGGGATGTGCATGGGCATATTATTTTTTTGGCCCCACCCCCAGGGGGTGGGTGGGGGGCCTCAAAAATTTGAGAAATCCTAGTTTGGGCATTTCTGGGCACCAGAGAAGGAATGTAAGGTTACCTACCCCCCTATTTATGGGGTCAGGGACTTTATTGGTGACATGACCTCCAAGGTCAGAGGTCAAGGTCATGACCGAAATTGATGTTAAACATTCAAAATTAGATTAAACCACTATTTATTG
>PIVJ01000664.1 GCA_003353955.1 Bacteroidota bacterium
CGAGCGTAGGAGGGAGCTCAGCCAAGATCACACAACCGTGATTTCCCTCGGAAAACACGAAAGAAGGAGAAATTTACCACTTGGCCTAGATCATGAGCACGGAGCCGCAACTCTGTTACCCCACCCCCACACACATTGTGCATGAGACGCTTGCGGCTTAAGGAGCTGCTCATGATCAAGTGGATAAATATATCTCATATAGAATTTAAAAACACCAGAGCACTAAGCGACGGACGAAGCGTTTGCGCTTCGGACGGAGCGTGTGCTCTGGTGTTTTTAAATAAGGGCCTTTTCATCTGGTTTATAACCTTGAGGTTGCCCAGCAGTTGGGAGTACAGCTGTTGTTGCTGTTGCGTCAACGAACCAAATGGCGTATGCAGGCTTGGTTCAATTACCTTGCCGCACGCTAACGAGGGCCCAAGGACCACTCGATCACAGGATTCATCCCGCTTCTCGCACAACCACCTGACAAATGGTCACAAATCCAGAGGAATCAACCCAGGACGCATGGTCTTTCACCAGCAAGTCAACTGCGCTTTCACAGTAGTCAGCAGCCGCACGGAAACCGTGGATTTCGGTTGCGTCTTGAGAGGAAGTTTTAGCTGTATATGTCAGCGAAGTGTGATATATTTAGGTCTATATGCCGACAAAAGCCGGTTTATCAGGAGTATTCGTCCTGGCACCAAATGGCGAGCGTAGGAGGGAGCTCAGCCAAGATCACACAACCGTGATTTCCCTCGGAAAACACGAAAGAAGGAGAAATTTACCACTTGGCCTAGATCATGAGCACGGAGCCGCAACTCTGTTAC
>PIVJ01000665.1 GCA_003353955.1 Bacteroidota bacterium
CGTTGGTGGAAGGACCGCTAGGGAGTGGAGCAGGGCGGAGCCACGCGTTTTAGTTTACGGCTGGGTAGCCCGCAAAACTGTGCAATTTACGGTAATTATCTCTTATACTGTCTGGTTTGATGTGTATCCACCATTCGCAAGTACAGCGAAAAAAGATAAATTTTGAATTACTTAGTGAAAAATTTCGTCATTGTGCAATTTCAATATTTACTTATGAAACCAAATTTTTACGTTGCTAACTTACAGGAGAATGAGTTACATCAAGCTTTGCGGGGGACGGTCCATATGGTAGCTGACGGCCCACTGGTTGCGCTGTCTCTCCCAAGGCCAGCTGGTGATGCAGGAATCAGTCTCATCGTTGACAATGGCGACCGTGAGGAAGGAAGCTGCGAGAAACCAAAAGCGACCAAGGTCTAAAACAAAGGATTGGTGGCCAACAGCGAGATTCTGCGGGTGCAAAGTCAAGGTAAGGTTGTCTAGAATGAATATGATCTTTGTAGTAAAACAACCCCCCCATATAGAGAACTATATTGAACCCAAAGAATCTTAGGTTTATTGAGTCGATTTTTGCTTTGTTGGTAAGGTATTACGACGCACGCGTTCGGCAAGGGCCGGGCGGAAGTCAGACTTCTCCTGACTGCCGTCCTAGCTCTGCTGAACGCCAAGCCTTCCTCTGCGCGAAGCCAACCGCTGGGCGACGGCCAACACTGTAAGAATCCCCTCTGCTCCGGCCGGGTCGAACCGACAAGGACGGATCAAGTGTTTTGCATGCTATGCAGAAAAGCCCATTATCACCATTCTCTCGGTG
>PIVJ01000666.1 GCA_003353955.1 Bacteroidota bacterium
TGCAGGGTTTAAGGACATCTTGACTCGCTACCCCAAAACCCTATTACTCAACACACTTGCTTCTTTGCACTGCTCCATCCACGCGTCAAGTGGTAAATCACCCCCTTCTTTGCCTTGATGACGGGCCTACCTTGCTTGTCACGCGTGATTTCGAGTGCTTTCTCCCTCACTCTTTCATACACCTCGCCTTCTTTCTTTTCCACAGCTTGATGGACAGCAACACCTATGTTATAGGCTCTCCTCACCACCCCGAACCACTGCTTGAGTGTCTCTCGCTCTGTGTGGTTGGGGTAAACACGTAGCGTCTTGGTTCGGGGGAGGTTGTACACCTTCTTGACCTTGCTGCGCTCTATTTTCCATTTCTTCTTCTCTCGCACGCTTGCGTCTCCTTCTTCCTTCCGCCGCTCGTTTTCCGTGATGGCTTGCCACAACGACTGTTGTGATTGCCATAAGGTCTTCGGCGAGTTGCTGAGTAGACTCTCCGGGGTTGTCGCCTTGACGGTGAACCACGAGTTTGACTCCTTTCTGGTAGAAAATGTACTCCAGTAGGTCAATGGTGAAGCGTTCAAGCCGGTCACGGTGCATGACCACAACCTCTTGGACACCTCCCCGGTGTACGGAGTCCAGAAGGGCACGCAGCCCAGGTCTCTTGAAGTTGATGCCTGATGCGACGTCGGTGATGACTCGGTGTCGCGGGTACGCTTGCGTGAGCTCGTTGACTTGACGTTGTAGATCGGCACGTTGTTTGGAAGACGAGACTCTGGCGTAGATGATTGAGCCAGTGCTTGGATCTTCTCGATCACCGAGG
>PIVJ01000667.1 GCA_003353955.1 Bacteroidota bacterium
ACACGGGGAATTAAGGATAAATTTACATTACGCATGCCGTAGCGATGCAGGTTGTGTTTCCTTGTTGCGTTTTGTGCAATAGTGTCTTTATTATCCATCAGAGCTATAGCAAACCATATATCCCCTAAAAGGCTATTAAATTCCCTAACTGCCGACAAAGGTTTTAATCTAATCGCACAATTATTAAGGTCGCTATTCACTTTCATAAGGAATTTCGTAATTTTAAGACATCAGCGAATATAAGTCACAAACGATTAGTGGTATGGGATTTATGCTCCATCCATCTTAAACTATGCGAAGAGGCCTACAAAAGCGTGTCTCACTTTTTGGATAAAGTGCCCAAACGCTGAGATACAGCATCAAACATTTTAACTATTTGACTATCACATGGCGCATCATGACCTTATGAACGTTTGGTGTCGGTATTCTCAACAGAGTCAATATATCAAAATTCTGAGACACGCTTTTGTTTTAGACATCCCAGATGACATGTGCACGAAATTTCAGCCCGATCGGACCAGCCAATATGAAGCTATATTCCGCCGAAGATGTCAAAATGACCAGCACAGCAAGTGCGAGAAATGGCAAAATTTCTGATTATATTGAGTTCAGATGGCTCAATTATTCGAGTTTAATTTGTTAATTGTAGGCGTTGACAGATGATAAACGTGACGGCACTAGGCGGAAACGATGAATACGATCATGAAGGACACATAAATGCATAAATTGAAAAATCGGTAATTTTATCCATATAACCTGCATCGCTACCTTAATGATATCACTCATCTGAACTCGTTGTTTGGTTT
>PIVJ01000668.1 GCA_003353955.1 Bacteroidota bacterium
AAAAATATAGATCCATAGGATCTGGTGTCTCACCTGTTGAATTTACAATGTACTGGTGTAGGCCACAAAGAGAAAAGGTGCCATTATTTACTTGCTAATGCATTGAAAATGGAGTTTGGCCTATATTTCAATGAAAGTAGGTCAAATGTAGGTCATTGTGTCAAAGAGGTGTCCAAAATGTGATTATATTTAGTCCATTTCTGGTCAAATGAGGGTCCATTTTCAAAAAATCGCATTATGACCTATATCTCGATGAAAGTAGGTCACAGCAACCTAAATCTTGACATGGAAGTAAATGTCATTTATAGGTGTCATATGAGCCTGCAAAGCTGAAATACCTCTTCAAATAAATACCATTTACTGGCCAATGCATTGAAAATGGAGTTTGACCTATATATTCATGAAAGTAGGTCACAGTGACCTAATTCTTCAAATTTAGGTCAATGTGACCTAGAGGTGTCCAAAATGTCAAATACATTTGATATTTGGCCATTTCTGGTCAAATGAGGGTCCATTTAAAAATAAACTGTTTTGACCTATATCTCAGAGAAAGTAGGTCGCAGCGACCTAATTTTGGACATGGAAGTAAAGGTAATTTATAGGTATCATATGAGTCCTGCAAAGTTGAAATACCTCTATAAACGAAAAAACGTGCCAGCATTTACTGGCTAATGCATTGAAAATGGAGTTTGACCTATATCTTCATGAAAGTAGGTCACAGTGACCTAATTCTTCAAATTTAGGTCAATGTGACCCAGAGGTGTCCAAAATGTCAAATACGTTTGATATTTAGCCATTTCTGG
>PIVJ01000179.1 GCA_003353955.1 Bacteroidota bacterium
TCAATGTCTAATTTTTGCATCGCAAATTTATCAGCAATTTGTCCTGTCCCAATATCCTGGACTTGTTTTACTTTTCCTGCAGTTGCCGCAACACCTCTTTGATCCCCTTCTTGAGCTGCTTCTAATATCTGAGAACCTTGAACATTTGAAAGTTGAAGTTGTTTATCGTAAATATCTGTAGTTGCTCTAATTGCATCGTAGAAATTTTGCTCTAATCTAGCTACGGACTCTTGCTCTAATTCTTCCTGCTTAATTTCTAATCTACCTGCTTCTCTTGCTGCTTCTTTGGCTGCGCTACTTGCCATGAAACCTTTTGCTGCTTGACCTCCTACTGCTATAGTTGCTGCTGCTATTGATGTAAATGCTGCCATATTATAATGTTTTTATCATTTCTGTGTTATAACTATCTGCTTTTATATACCCATTTTTTTTGTAAATATCAATAAGAGAGTCTGACTTTAATAAAGCATAAGAATATTTACATCCATTAAGCTTTAATGTTTCTGTTAAAACTTCAATTAAAAAAGACAAAGCTTCTCTTCTTTTAGTTTTTTTATCATATTCAAAGTTAGATACAATCCAATCACACCATCCTACTTTTGAGTTAGTTATATATATATAACCTGCACAAACAGGTATTTCTCCGTCATAAACAACTACCCCACCTTTCCCATCTTTTGGTAGAAAATCTTTTGGAGGTGGTGTCCATCTCCAATCTTTCCACCATTTAGTTAAAATAGTGTCGTAGTCGTTTTCATTTAATTCTCTTATAGTAAATTTCATTTACGCAAAGATACAAAAAACTAAGGATTACTTTTGAATACTTGAGAATCTACAGTAAACAGTTCTACAGCAGATGTGTTGTCGTTTGTTATTTTAAATTCCATGTAATATCCTGTAGCTCCATAAGACTCAGCAACAGGGTCTTTAAGCACTAATATATATGCATTATTAGGTATTGTAGATCCAATAGGCAAGAAATTTGATGCATCAACCGTTAACGTTTTTCTATCACTACTAATTGAAGTTATAGGACCTACAGCTACAGGTGAGCTGAAGTTGTTAGGAGCAGAAATAAGAGTACTAAAATTTAACTCATCACCTATAGATATTATTCTAGATGTTGGAGTGCTAAATTCAACCGTAATTATACCAGTTGACGCACCTGTTGAAGAAAGTAATTTACCTATTCCTTGTGTAGATCTTAACGCTAAGTTCTCTGTACCTGATATTCTTTTAATGTAAGCAAAGAAGCTACCCTCTTTCTTTACGAAATCTGCCTGAGGCATAAAACCTGCTCCCAAATCAGTTACTAAACTTATATCCCATGAGTCGTCACTTTCTAATTCAATTGTTTTAAAAACTTTAACAGTAGTAGGTTCTTGATTAAAAACACCTGTAAGGGTTGTATCATAATCAATTCCATAATAGTTGTTACGTCTCTCATTGGTGTTATGTCTGTATAAATTTCCACCTTTAAAGGTATATAAATACTGATTCATTCCTAATATAAAATCAGGGAAGTAGCTATAAAAAGAAGGCCATCCCTTTACTGATTCACTATATGTTACTGTGTAATTTTCCATGTTTTATTTTTACGTTGGGGGGGTGCAAATTTGTATGTTACTTACAACTCCGTTTGTTACTGTAATATATGTACCGTTATCCATTATATAGTTTTGGTCGGTAGCTCTAGTCACTCCATCATGGTCTAAGAAAATAGGGTTGTTTAGAACAGGATAAGTATTGACTGCATTCTGAAATCTTGCAAAGAAAAAAGTCCCTGTTGCAGATTGACAGAAAGTACTAGAACCAATAGCATTAGCCGTAAAGCTAG
Source organism: Bacteroidota bacterium (assembly GCA_003353955.1). Classification (GTDB taxonomy): domain Bacteria; phylum Bacteroidota; class Bacteroidia; order Bacteroidales. The sequence goes on from PIVJ01000179.1 coordinate 1,838, forward strand.
GTAAAGCCGTAGGACACTCTACTGATAAGTTCCATCCTGTACTTGCACATGGACCTAAAACCTCTATAGAGACAGTACCTGGTGATGCGTTTGGCTTAGGTATAACCATAAGGTTAAATTGAGATTGACCTCCTCTAATATCATCTCCCTGATTAATTGTTATAGTTCGAGTAGAAGGGTTGTCTGCTATCCATCCATTTGAGTCATAGCCATTAAAAGCGTTATAAACACTTGTATTAGGTGTAGCTGGAACACAAGTGTCTGTAGGGTTTCCTAGTATAGTAAAGGCATTTGCCACACTACTAGTAGACTGTAAGTTTCCATCTGAAGCGCTTGATAGTCTATTGTAAAAAACACCATCATATAATACTCTTATTCCATCAGGAATGTTTTGAGGGTTAAAATAAATAAGAATAGCTCCAGTATCTGACACTGTAGTTCCTGCATCTATATCTAATTGATATACGCCTCTTTGTCCTTGAGGTGGGGTCAAAGTCCCTCCACATGGAAGTCCTGCTGGAGTACATGTTCCAGTAGCTATAACAATACCATACTGTATTTCAATATATGTATTGTCAGCTAATATTACAAACTGACTAGTTGCCGTATTGTTTATCGCATTTATAGCTCCACCATCTAGGAATACATAGTTCCCAATCCCTGGAGTAGTAAGTGTTTCAGGCACAAACACAGTTGGCTGAATTGATGAAACAGTTGCATTTTGTGCAAAATAATAATTTATTGTTGCAGCACCACAAGTATCATCTGCTTGAACACTAGAACCCAGGAAACTATCTAACTGTATAGGACAGTCTGTTTGAAAAGAAAAAAACGTACCCTGAATAGGAGCGTAATAATCAATATTAAGAACACTAGCGCTTGATATGTCTTTAGGTATAACCTGAGTATATACCCTTGTTCCACCGCCTCTTAAGTCAAGCTGATTAGAGTTGACTGTAATAGCTTGAGAAGTTCCAGAAGACACATATGTTCCATCTGTTTGTATGTTATAAACAAGAATTGGTGGCGTGGTCGATGGCGTGCTATTAGGCGATCCATAATAAGTTGGCTGTCCAGATGGGGTATTAAGTCCAACAGGACCTTGGTTATTTCCTATATATGTAAGTTGATTATATGTCTGTCCGTTATATGTAGATAGAACGCCATCTGGAATTTGACCTCCAACAATAGAATAAACAATTACAGCTCCAATATCTGTGCCTCCACTTATTTCTGCTAAAAAAGTGCCTCTTATATCTGAAGATTCTCCTGCGACTTCTCCACAAGGCAAAGCACAAGTAGGGCATATTACTTCAGGTGAAAGAAACCCTCCTACTTGCTCTCTGTATATACCATTAAACTGATAGAACCCATCTGGAGATTTAATCAATAAATTAACATCATCGTAAACAGATATTGCTGTTGCGAAGTTTTCAGAATCAATAAATTTATTTACTACACTCATTTTTT
>PIVJ01000669.1 GCA_003353955.1 Bacteroidota bacterium
CTTGAATGATGAAAATGCTATTTTAATTTGAATATGAAAAAGTGGTGATTTTCTCTACCTCCGTTTTCAGCAATGAAATTCAATCTCCCTGTTACGTAAGATGACTAAAAATGAAATCTGCTACACTTTTACAATCCTTATACAATGTGGTTATATGTCATAAACCTATTTCTTGTGTTGCCCATCCCTGCTTTGTACAATGGACCAAAATATACTTTTTTGGTAACAGCAGCACTGAACCCACATTGCCCCCTTAATGACGAGGGGGACCTTAAACTTACAATCAATTTATCATGGCCTTGGCACAATATGCGGCCGCCGTGTCCGAACGGGAAAGTGGCCCAATACGTAATTGGCTGGGTGATCAGCGTCAAAACGTTGGGTATATGCAAAATGAATGCAATTTCATTTAAACTTAAACGAAAAATCGACCAAAAACACACCGGGACATTTTTTGTGGATCACCCTGAATAGCAATTCATAAGATGGACGTATTATTTTTAAAATATAGACCCGTAGGATCTGAATCTCACCTGTTGACAGTATGTCACAGTTTTCTAATTTGGGGTATAGAAGTGAAAGTCACATACAAATGGAGAAGGGACATACATGTATGATAGGGATGCAATGGATAATGCATTGAAAAAAGAAATTAGGACGCAGTGATCTAATTCTAGATATGTTTGTCAATATGGGTAAAAGGTGCCCAAAATGTAAAGATACATTTGATATATGGCCATAATTGGTCAAATGTGGGCCGTTTATGAAAAAAAACGCGTTTGTCATTTATCCCCGTG
>PIVJ01000670.1 GCA_003353955.1 Bacteroidota bacterium
CCCCCCGTTGGTGGAAGGACCGCTAGGGAGTGGAGCAGGGCGGAGCCACGCGTTTTAGTTTACGGCTGGGTAGCCCGCAAAACTGTGCAATTTACGGTAATTATCTCTATACCCACTGGGTTACACCTATCCGCAGTTAGCAGGGGGGCAACATATGATAAAATGAAAGAAGTGTCGCAAGTATTCGTTAGTATGGGTTTTTACTTAGTATTCAAAATTTCGATTTGTCTGTTTACTTAGAATACGAATTCTTCGCTAGAATTCTACCCCCCTCGGTATCTTCGGGAAGCTGTTTGAAATTAACCCTTCGAGGCTCCTCAGGAGCTGCACGGGGGACCGTGAGGAACGAACCAAGGAGCTGGAGAAATCAAAATCGACGAAGATAACGTACATGGCAAAGTCCGGTTGGATCAAATATACGAAAAGAAATAGGGGATGACGATGGGCCTTTGTCTCGTTGGAATCGACTCAAAAATCGTTGAGCTTTACCTTTCCGACATTCCGTGGCTAAAACGAAGGGTTGGTGGCCAACAGCGAGATTCTGCGGGTACAAAATCAAGGTAAGGTTGTCTAGAATGATTATGATCTTAGGTTTCTTGAATCGGTTTTTGCTATGTTGGTAAGGTATTATTCTATGAGGGCCTATTGATGGCCACGCATGGGTAAGCGTTCGACGTTGTGAGTTTCTATTACGACATCGTCTCCGCCGCTGCGCATGGCAGGCACATGATTTTTCGATGTTCCGTTCGCTGCCCCCCTAGATGTTTGCGGGAAGCTGTTTAAAATGACCGCT
>PIVJ01000671.1 GCA_003353955.1 Bacteroidota bacterium
CTTTTGCTACCTTTACTAATTCTTCAATCGCTAGTCGCCCAGCGGCTATTATATTCTTCTTCGTTTCTATCGAGTCCATACTTTATAACAATATCATTTGATTTCATACAATACATAATTTGATTGTCTACAACAAATTCCCATTCGCTATTTGGTGTGAACCCAACTATGTCTCCTGGATTGATTCCAGCCTCCTCTAAGGAGCTATTACCTATTTTAAGTATACCAATAAGATCAGCTACTTTATCTGTGCTTAAAAGGTCTTTATTCTTAACAGGTGCAACAAAGCATCTATCTCCGAATGATTTCCAAGTATCTTTTCTTTTATACAAATACACTTGATCAACCGCACAAAAAAATAAGTTGTCTTTTAAGAAAGACCTACTGTTCTTTTTGATTCCTTTCATGTCGTAAAATACCCTGAATACATTATGATGTACCATAATTAAATCACCCTTCCTTATAGGAGTTGCGAATGCAACTGGTGTTTCAACTACCTCAGCAATATTGTTAACATGCTTAAAGCTTTCTATAGAGCTATTTGTTATAAGGGTATGCTCTCCAACCTTTACCTCGTTATCATACCTTTTGCCTACCGGCTTTATGATAAAGTCATATACACTCCGCATTAATATTCTAAGTCATATTCAACGGATATTGCCATGTTTGAATTGAATTTCTTCCATGGCATTATCTCGTCTACTTTTTTTATAAATATATTATAAGAATTATCAGACTCTTCAAATAGTATGTGAGAGATCTCGTGACCGCCGTAAACTGTCTGTTTAACAGA
>PIVJ01000672.1 GCA_003353955.1 Bacteroidota bacterium
GCCAGTATAGCGTATTGTGTTGTATTAGAATGAACTGCGGAATCTGCCAGTAGCGCATATTGAGCCGTATCAGCATGGATGGCATGATTTACGGAATCTGCGAATAGCGCGTATTGAGCGGTATCAGCATGGACTGCATGATCTGCTAAAACTGCGGAATCTGCCCATAGTGCATATTGAGCGGTATCGGACTGGATGGCGTGATTTACGGAATCTGCGAATAGCGCGTATTGAGCCGTATCAGCATGGACTGCATGATCTGCTAAAACTGCGGAATCTGCCCATAGTGCATATTGAGCAGTATCGGACTGGATGGCGTGGTTTGCGGAATCGGAATATGTTGCCTGTATTGCAGAATCTGCGAATAGCGCGTATTGAGCCGTATCAGAATGAATGGCATGATTGACGGAATCTGCGAATAGCGCATATTGAGCGGTATCGGCATGGATGGCGTGATTTACGGAATCTGCGAATAGCGCATATTGAGCGGTATCGGACTGGATGGCGTGATTTACGGAATCTGCGAATAGCGCATATTGAGCGGTATCGGCATGGATGGCGTGATTTACGGAATCTGCGAATAGCGCATATTGAGCCGTATCAGCATGGATAGCATGGTTTACGGAATCTGCGAATAGCGCATATTGAGCGGTATCGGACTGGATGGCGTGGTTTGCGGAATCTGCTAATAGTGCGTATTGAGCCGTATCAGCATGGACTGCATGATCTGCTAAGACTGCAGAATCTGCCAGTATAGCGTATTGTGTTGTATTAGAATGAACTGCGGAATCT
>PIVJ01000673.1 GCA_003353955.1 Bacteroidota bacterium
AAGTTGGGTTAAACCAAATAGAAAAAGTGTAATTAGAAGAAGGGTTTAATATAGTATCACTTGGCATATCTATACGATCAAGTTCAGAAGCCACAAACTTTAAAGAAGTTGGATAAGCTGAAGGATTTTGGTTATTATCTATACTCCACTCTGTAGTTGAACTATTATAAACCTCACTTGCGTCGAGCTTATACCAAGCTTTTAGATTAGAGTTTTGAGGTATAGAAGCTAAAGTTTCTATAGGTGAGCCATTGTTATAAAGAGTTTCAATTTCTGTAGAAGATAAATTTGTATCCCATAGCTGTAAATTAGATAAGTCATTATTATTGTCTAATCCTAATATTTTATTAAAAGTAAAATTATTACCTGAAAAAGAAGTATTATTTAAAACTCGTGAATTATTAACATAAAATTCAATAGTAGTGCCGTTTCTTATAATTACTATATTTTGCCATTCATTATATGGTATAATAGAATATGATTGTATACTATTGTATCCATACGTTAAATAATATATTCTATTCGGTGCATTTAATCTTAAAGCACTGCCGCCTGTTCCTGTAATAATATTAGCAAAAGTTGTTGCTGTAAATTTAACCCACATTGAAATAGTGTGTGTCGTTCCTAAATCAATAGTTGAAAAATTAATTATTTGACTTGTAGCAGAAAACCCAAAAACATAATCTTTTAGTGAACTATTAGGCACTAAATAATTTGCACCGTTAAAAGCATCTTGGTCTCCTAAAGGATAGTAAGCAACTGGCTTTGGAGATAAACTCATTGGGTTACCT
>PIVJ01000674.1 GCA_003353955.1 Bacteroidota bacterium
GGCTGAAGAACGATGATGATTATTATGGTGAGTTTGGCAGACAGTTTATATCTAATTCAGATATAAGAACACTGATGACAAATCCACTTGATTTTAAAAAGCCATCTGAATCAGCTCCTCACTTTCTTGTCGGAGGCTACTTCCATACTGCTATTCTTGAACCAGACAAGATCAAGAATTTTAAAATAGTAGAAGCTAGCTCACGTAATACTAAAGCTTATAAAGAAATAACAGGTGGAGAAGTTTGCTTGTTACAACATGAGGTTGACAAGGTAGAAGCATTAGTTGAGAAGATGATGAACAATAAAGTTTGTCGTGATCTTATACATGCTGAAGGCAATGAGTTTGAAGTTCCTGGTGTCTGCGAATTAGCAGGTAACTGGTGGAAAGGTAAAGCTGATATTGTTAACCACAATGAAAAATTAGTTATTGATTTAAAGACTACTGCAGACTTAGAAAAGTTTCATTGGTCAGCTAAAAAATACAACTATGATTCACAAGCTTATGTATATAAGAACTTATTTGGCTATGATATGATATTTATGGCTATAGATAAGAATACAGGTCAGATCGGTATATATGATTGCTCAGACAACTTTTACAAAACAGGTTTTGAAAAGGTAGAAAAAGCATCTGAAATATACGATCTGTTCTTTAACAACAAGGATTTTGATCCTAATAATTACTTTATAAATAAAACCCTATAATATGGCAGGAATAATAAAAGCAAGTATCAATTTAAATGCAATTGATAAATCAAAAATAATCGAAGGCAAGAAAGGTAAATACC
>PIVJ01000180.1 GCA_003353955.1 Bacteroidota bacterium
AGACTTACCGTCAACATATTTTGGGAGGCTTTGGCAATGCGGTACGAATAACTTACAATCAAATCTTGATATACCCGCTTATTTTGACGCGAAATTGACCCCAACCTACTATTTATATTTAAGACTATTGGTTCTTTAGCTTTCAGCAGATTTATTTTTAATGCTTTTGTTGTCCTGAATGCTCCGAGACAATGAATATTAAAAAGGTTTAAAATTTCCTCTGATTCAATTTTGTCAATCAAATGCGATTTTCCACCTATTCCTGCATTGTTAATTAACAAGTCAATTGGATTCTGACCAAGGACTGTCTGAATGGAATTAATTGACTTGTCAGATGATAAGTCGGTTAGAATTATTTTTCCATTTTCAGGTAACTTATACGCTAATTTCTCAGCTTCCAATTTGTTTCTTAAAACACCGTAAACATTGTAACCCTTTGAAACAAAAAGTTCAAATAACTCCTTTCCGAGTCCTCTACTGATTCCTGTTATAAATATTGTCTTCATTCAATTACCGCCAACGACCGATATATAAAACAGTACGGTTTTAGTAACTTTTTTTGTATCGGCTCATTCATAGTAAATTAATTTTGAACGCTAATCTAGTAAATAATTTCTCTGTGAGAAATTATTTTGCGGTAAATCCAAGTACGAAAGAACTTTCAAGCTAATATTTACCCGTATTTTTTATATATTTTGTTATGCCTTGTTATTCCTCAATCCTTGGTTCAATCAATTCCCATTCCAATCCAATTATTGAATTTATTACAGAGTTGTCAAATTGACAAACTTTATCAAAATCATTTATCTTTTTTGCTGCATGCTGATATTTAATTAAAAAATCCTTTTTGTTACCAACACACTCAATTAAAGAAGCTTTTCCTAATTCTTTTTGTATTGTAAAAGCCATCATTGTTGCTACTTTATGAGTATATGGGTCATAAAGTGTTTTATAAAGTTCCTCGAAGCTGGCATATGAATTAGCTTCAAATGCCCTTTTTAATTTATAATTGAACCTCATTAAAAATGCATTCGCTAATTCATATTGCTTATCACTTATTTCATCACCTCCATATCTCAAAATCTCACCGATTCCTTCTTGTTGTAATCCATCCAAAATGCTATTTAAACTTGAGTATAGCGTATCTTTTATTTGTACAGTAGGAATATAATTATGATAGCTATGAAAAAGTTCATGAGAAATCCAATCTTCTATATTTGCTATATTTGATGTTGGCTTAATATTAGCAATGTCAATTATCATAAAGCCTTCTGGTCCGACACCTTGTGCTAATCCCACTAAGAAATACACTTTGTAATTAGCATTTATTTCTTTATTAGGACAATAAGCATAAGTTTTATTAACTATTGAATCAACTACCAATTCATTTTTTAGAAATTCCATTGTTTTCAATAGCTCATCTGGATTTTCTTTTGCGTATTGTATGTTTTCAATAATTCTTCCAATTAGTCTACCTGTAAAATCCTTTGTTTGATATTTTTCATTCAATTCAAAGTCTAATAATGCATGATAGAATATTTGTCTAAAATCTTTTTTGTCTTTTTCGATACCGTTAATTGACCAGATATAAAGCTTTTCAAATGGTTCGGTATTTAATAAGTGGTTTATTTTTACGGTATCAACTTCTTGACTTTTTACTAATTCCACTAAGTCTTTCACAGCTGAGAAATCAAATTTCAAAGTGGAATTCTGAGCGGTCAAAACCTGTGAGAAGATAAAAAATAATAAGACTGTAAATTTGATAGTTTTTTTCATTTTCAAGTAATTACTCGGTTCGTTTTAATAAGGCATAACGTTTCATGCAAATTTCTGTTGCGCACTACAAGGTGCAAAGTTAACAATCTGTGCAAAGCAAAATTCAAAAGAATTTTGCACCTTACATTTCTCCAAAATTGTTTTGGATTTTGTGATTTTAGAAACAAAGTTAAAAGCTGTCATATTGTGCATTACGAGCAATTGAATTTACATGGTGTTAGCGGTAGTATTCTTTTGTTATATCTTTTAAATAATTCATAAATTCATCACTCAACTGAAAATGATTTTGTTCTTTAGCTGCTTTATTGTAAAGATTAAAAAATTCATACGGATTATAAAAAGTTTTAAGCATTTCATTTTCATAACCTGCACTTACAATTTGGTTCGCCATAAAAAATCCAATCGGATGTCCATTAAATTTTACAATTTCTATCCATTCATCTACCATTTTCTTTTCTGATGTTTTGTTAATTGAGTAGTTCAAAATCAAATTGTGTAATCTTTCTAAATCTTCTTCTGCTTGATTATATAAATCCACCATAGTTTCAACCATTTCGGGTAATCCTAACACATTGGCATAGTACTTTTTATAGCCTTCGGTTTTATCAATTCGGTCTGCAATTCCTTCATTTTGAATCATGTCAATGCCAAAATTTAAATCACATTTGTAATTGAAATCATGATTTTCATATTTTCTCCTATAATTATGAAAAAATTCATGAGCAAGAAAATCTATACGCTGATCTTCAGTTATTTTATAAACTAAGTTAAAGTCAACAAATATTGCATCTTCCCCATCCTTACCATCTGCATTGAGAAAAAAGAAATAAACAGGCTTAAATTTGGTAGTCGAACCTATTGGTCTCCTGAGAAATGAACTTAATCTTTGTTTTGCTTTTTCCACTAAAGCGTTAAAATCGTAATTTTCCCTGAATGATTTAATTGAATCATAATTATCACGTATATCGAGGTAATTTGTCAAGATTAGTTTTTTCATCATCAAAGTTTTGCTTTCTGCCATTTCTTTTTTCGAAATGTTTAAAATACTATCTTTTTCAGCTTCATTACCGTTATCAAAAACAATTTGTATTGAAGATTTTATAGTATTAATTAGAAATTTATTTTCGCTTTCAGCAAATTTCTTGTAGCTAATTGAATTGTCAAAATCTTTCCACTGTTCTTCTGAAACTTCTTTTCCTTGCTTTAAAGATGAAGTTATGTTAAAGAATTCATCAACCGATGTCAAGTCCACTGTTTGTGCAATTGACATATGAATACTTGTACACAAAATAAATAATCCAACTAAAAATATTCTATTCATAATTATTACTATCAATCTTATGAAGGATTAATATTACCGCTAACGGTTCAATTTATACAATAGTTGTTTAAATTACTCTTATATGTATTTGGAAATTGCATATACAAATACTATTATAACTGAAAAATTATTAATTCTTATATTTTTGGTTATTGATA
>PIVJ01000675.1 GCA_003353955.1 Bacteroidota bacterium
ATCAGCCAACATAATATCGCCTTCGCAAAACACGTCCTTTATCTCTCGAAACAAACTGTGTTCGCCAGTACCCTTGCCCTTATGCGATGCCATAGCGGCATTGAGAATTGCCCCTGTAGACAGGCACATAACACCAACCAGACGGGCTAGTGGAAAACCCGCTCCCGGTGCTTGATTTCCGTGTTGCGGGTAGTGCAGCTGATTATCTTCGGTATCTGGCATAGCAATCGTGGTGCCATCTACCAGCTTTACATGTCGACCGCGCCACAACCAGGCATGGGGTATTCGCGCCCCCTGTAGCTCTCCCACTAGTCGGGCTAAGCTTCTCACCCTCTCCAGCGGCAAACGTTGCCGAGCAAGGCAATAAGCTCCCGTACTGGAGCTGGCTGTAGATAGCTCATTTAACACGCGACTAACATTCGCTTCGTTTACGGCCTTCTGGCAAGAGTGATCAGAACTCATTGCTTGCCCTAAAAACATCGATAGAACTTGTGTCGGCGGGTATTTGCTCTCCCTATGCTCAGGCAATTGCGCTTCAACCAAATCAAGCAGTTCCGGGCTTGTCAGTACGTTGAAAAATTGATTGGCATCGGTTTTTTTTGCCTGTTTGGCAATACTGCGTTGATGTTGAGCTGCTGCACGATTAGAGTGACCCATGAAGGTTGGCCTCGGAAGTGGTAGATGGTTGTTTCACACCAAACATTTTACCCTTTCCAGCCAATCTTCTCTTTTGTTTGCAGTGAATTAGCTCATAAAACTAAATCGCCATCTCTTAATTAAGTGCCATTC
>PIVJ01000676.1 GCA_003353955.1 Bacteroidota bacterium
ATCAGTCACAATTTGTTTTTATATTGTGTCAACACATAGATATCGACTGTAAAGTCCATTAGGCCAGGTAAAATAAATTCCCTGTTTCTCATCAGAAGTTTTCAAAATTCTTAAGGAGGCGGGAAGTGTTTTTTTATTTTCATATCTTTTTATTATAATGCATTGCTCATTAGACACTGATTGATACCATCTTATGTGCACATAACTCAAATGGCCTGTACATATCGGCCTTGCATGCTCAAGGAGGGACAGGCAGTCCTTTTTATTTCATACTCATGTCACCTATAGTGAAACAAACAGATGTTCAAAACACATATTCTAGGCCATTCTATCATTCTACATCAAAAGATCAGAAATATCTTTACAGAAGTTTTAATTATTTGAAAAAAACCTGAAAATAAAAAAAACATTTATCAAAATTTCCAAATGTTAGAGGCGGGTGCTGATGAGAAACAGCTAACATGGTTAACGGCCTCCCGTGCCATGATTTTGACATGAAAGTTTTTGTTTTTGCCGGAACGAAATATTGTGTTTGAAGTCTTAAGGTGGCTCTAGGCCCTTATTTAATGTATATGTACACGGCCTACAATGTGTGTGTTGTCATACAAATGTGAGCTAGAATGTTTGAAAATATGCCAAGATTGGGATTAGGGGCGAGCATTTGAACTCCTTATGGAGACCATTGATTTTGATACATGTCTATGTTTATCTACATCCTTATTTTGAATGAAAATATTGTTGGTTATGTGTGTCAATGGTACAGCATCATGTCAGTTTTGTTACAAACT
>PIVJ01000677.1 GCA_003353955.1 Bacteroidota bacterium
TTAAACTGTAGGGTTATAATAACCACTTGCATGGCTTAATCTTTGAGCTCAAGGAGCGTATGGACAGCCGGCAGGATCGACCAGTTATGCATGTTTTATTGTCTACCACGAATTTCTAAACCTGCACACCAGAGGCAGCAGAACAGAAGGTAAGCGATATGATTCAAACAAGCATTTTGTTTTTTTTTTGGAATATTTTGTGTATGTATGTATGTACGTGTGTGTGTGTGTGTGTGTGTCAACTACATACACTGAATCAAAAAAAAAAGCTGCCGAACCCGCGTTAATTATTATTATTGAGTGAGTGATTGAGTGAGTGATTGATTGAGCGAATGATTGAGTGAGATTGAGTGATGAGTGAGTGATTGAGTGAGTGATTGAGTGAATGAGTGATTGAGTGAGTGATTGATTGAGCGAATGATTGAGTGAGTGAGTGATTAGGTGAGTGAGTGAATGCTTACACATCTCTCTTTCTCTCCATCTCTCTCTCTCCCTCTCCCTCTCTCCCTCTCACTCTGTCCCTCTCTCCCTCTCCCTCTCTCCCTCTCTCTCTCCCTCTCACTCTGTCCCTCTCTCCCTCTCTGTCCCTCTCTCTCTCTCTCTCTCTCTCTGTCCCTCTCTACTAAATAAATGATAACACAGTCTCAGCTATTGAAAAAATTACTCTGTGTGTGTGTACTAATAGATAATTACTACTACTCACTCGAAAGTAAACTTATAAAAAGTGTGTGTGTTGTGTGTGTGTGTGTTTGCATGTATATAATTTATAAAAAAGCGATATTTCGTT
>PIVJ01000678.1 GCA_003353955.1 Bacteroidota bacterium
AAACGACGGTAGATCACTCTGATATTCGCGGGTCGGAACCGCCTGACATGTCTTCGTCGTGGAGCTGCCTCTCTCTAAGATCGAGGGTCGTTCCGGTTGCCCGGACGCCTCATAGGGCCTTCGAGGATTCTCCTGCTGGCTACCCGTACTCTGTCCAAAAAGTTCGTTGCTGTTTTGTTGATTTCGTTTTTTACACTTTAGTTGTCGACTTATTTCTTTGCCCGTCATCGTCGCCTCGCAGTGCGCCGAGCTTACATAAGCGGGCTGAACGCCAGGAGGAACACAACGAGGAACGAGTGAGTAGTCCTTGCGTTCAGCCCGCGTTGTGAGATCCATAGCGCATGAGGAGGCGACGATGACGGGCAAAGAAATTTGCCTGGATTCCAAGCCGAGCGATTCTACCGGTAAGCTATCGGTCACAACGTCCCCTCTTGCTCGATGTGTCCCGGCCTTTTTCATTCGCTCAACTCACCGCCTGGCTTGTCTTTTCACCCATGACTTCACAGGCTATTGCCCAGATAAAACCCACCAACTCTCTGGCTATCGCGGTACACACTTTGACTTTCAAAAGCCCTCGATCCAGCAAATACTGGTAGCGACCACACAAGCGTTTTTGCGCCTTCCAGGCAATGGCTTGTACACCTTCGCTGGTCTGTTCGGCTCGCCGTTGTAGATGCGCCGTCTTGCGGGCAGGGAAACGGTAACACCAGGCTGATTCAGTCAGTACTTTGCGTACATGCCCATTGCCGGTTTTGGTAATGCCTCCACGGCGAGTGCTTTTCCCGCT
>PIVJ01000679.1 GCA_003353955.1 Bacteroidota bacterium
CTTATGGAGACCATTGATTTTGATACATGTCTATGTTTATCTACATCCTTATTTTGAATGAAAATATTGTTGGTTATGTGTGTCAATGGTACAGCATCATGTCAGTTTTGTTACAAACTTCACCTGCTGGGGTTTCATACAAAAGTTGATTTTGGTGAAAAATAAAATTATTTTGGCCAGCATCCATGTGACTATAGGCCTGATCCACCTCTGATAAAAATGTGGTGTGGTAGGTGACATTTTATTTTCTTTTAGACTTTTTTTAATCATGATTCTGATCAGCATAGACCCTTCTACTGCCGCTATATCAGGTAGAAGTTCCATGTCTATAGATCTATTGAACTCCTGTATGAAGGACACAGTGCATATCAAATATGATGTTTACAACCCAAATCATGGCAAACACTGTGGGGTGCTGATGCCCTCATATCCCTTATAGGTATGCTGTGTTCAGTCACAGGCGTGGGGAGCGCATACACAACTACTTAGCTCTGAAATCTATGCTCCATTTTTGCATGTTTTGAAGACAAATACAAAAAATTCTGATGTGGCGCAGATGGGGACGATAAAGCTCATATTTTTGTATGGGGCCTAATGGTAAGTACGCGTCACACCAACATCAAAAGCCACCATTAAACTTTAATCATATCCTAAATTGGTGCAAAACCCAACCCCACATGATCCTATATTGACGCAAACACCAACGCAATCCGTGGCTTTTACTTGCTGTTGAAGTCTAAAGTGGTTCTATGCCCATACTAATGCACATGTTTGTATGTCAGAAAC
>PIVJ01000680.1 GCA_003353955.1 Bacteroidota bacterium
ATCATTTACGTGTGTATACCTATGATATTTCCATAGAATTACCTGATGCTGGTTCCATTTCTGATATTATATACGTGAAGCTCTCCCGATACGAAAAGACTCGATGGGAAGGTGAACTCGTGCTCAGTAATTTACATGGTGATGAGCAAGGCGGTTATAGAATGTATTTATAATACAGGGTATGATGTGAGGCCCGATGTGAGCTATTAGCGAGGTTTCGCAAACTTGACGAACTACGAAGTACTAAACACGAAATTCGTTCTTACCCCCAGGGTGCAATTTATTTCAGGAGATGATTTACATCACAATGATTGCCTCATTCTTGGGCGTCCTTGACCATCAAATGCAAGGACGCACACGTTACTATGTAGAATTGAGATGGAAATTTGTCTTTCGTGTCCACTTAATCGCTACGAAATGGAAATTATACAATTCAGAGAACAGCATAACTTGTTCGTTCTTACAACTTATGCTAAATGAAGCACAAGCATCACGCGGAATTTGTGACACACACTGTTGTCACAAATTAATTTCATCCTGGGGGTGACATGGGATTTCGTGTTTCGAACTTCGTATTTCGTCAGGTTGGCGAAAACAGGCTATTAACGAAAACACGTGCCACCATTTACTGGCAAATGCATTGAAAATGGAATTTGACCTATATCTTCATGAAAGTAGGTCACATCAGCCTTATATTTTGTATGCCAGTAAAGGCCATTTTATGAGCTATGGCAAACAAAAATATGCGGATAATTAACAAAATTAGCACCCAAAATACATTTGCA
>PIVJ01000681.1 GCA_003353955.1 Bacteroidota bacterium
CCAACCCCCATGATCCTATATTGACACAAACACCAACGCAATCCGTTGCTTTTACTTGCTGTTGAAGTCTAAAGTGGTTCTATGCCCATACTAATGCAAATCGCAAATCTACACGCTTACACCTGAGTCAAGGAGAAGGGCTAGGATCACATTTCTCCGAATTTTCCTCTAATGTTGCCATAGCAACCACAAGACTGTTTGTGATTTTTGTCTCCATGGAAAATATGCGTAATATTTTTCGTATTGCCAGACATTTTCAGCCTAAAAGGTTATCAGTTAGCCCTGTTTCCTATTTTTGGTTCACCTGGTTTTCAAACCAGATAAACTATAGTCGTCAGCATGTGTCCGTCGTCCGTCCATCGTCTGTCGTCGTCGTCCGCCGTCAACAATGGTGGCACGTTCGTGCTGTAATCGATGGATTTGAACGATATATGGCTCATATCACCCATATGGATAACCTTTATGTGCATACCAAAAATTAGGTCACTGCGACCTACTTTCTCAGAGATATAGGTCAAAACGTTTTTTTCTAATGTATTAGCCCATTAATTTCTTGACCCTCTCATTTCAACAGTAACGGCCAGATTTCAATTTTGTTGATGTTTCTGGTACCTTTTGGCTATGTTAGTGCCCCAACGGAGGTCGCTGTGACCTACTTTCTTGCAAATATAGTTCATTGTATTTTTCAATGGTTAAGACTGAAAATGGTGGCACGTTCGTGCTGTATTGGATGGATTTGAACATTATATGAGTCATATCACCCATATGGGTGACCTATATTTG
>PIVJ01000682.1 GCA_003353955.1 Bacteroidota bacterium
TCAATGCCATCAAACACAGCACGAACGTGCCACCGTTTCATGACTAATGAATGTAAAAGTGAGTTTGACCTATATTTCTAAGAAAGTATGTCACAGAGACCTACCTCTTGGTATGTAGGTCAATGTGACCTAGAGGGATCCACAATGTTAAATACATTTGATATATGTGACCCACCACGACGAAATGAGTCACATGTAGCAGAAGTTGATTTTACAGGAGACAGAAAAAACTTAATAACACCTAGAATACTTCATCTACATCTCTGAAACTGAGTAGACTTATCCAGTAACAATAGTGGATCATTCTGGCAAGATGAAACTTCTGATTCAATATCTGAATTTGCATTTTAATTAGCTAATTTAAATATGAATTTTTTTATTGAGTGACATACCTTAAGTTTTAATGTCTAATATGATAGATATGAATATGCTGATCAAGAAAATGTATACATATTTATGATAACATAAGCCATTCCTTTAATAATCAACATTTAAGTTGCAGCAAATTAGCATATTTTGCATAAATTATAGCAAATTTCAGGAAAATCGGCTCTTTAAACTGCCATAACTTCGCTAATATTAGTGCTAGAAAGATGCGGTTTTTTGCATCCTGCCCAGGGATTTGCCCTCTATCTGGTCATATCATTAACTCAAAATCGATTTCTGGCGACATCCGACTCATTTCGTGGTGGCGGGTCACATATGGTTCATACAAACTTCAAATCCCCCTATTAACGAAAAAACATGCCACCATTTACTGACCAATGCATTGAAAATGTCGA
>PIVJ01000683.1 GCA_003353955.1 Bacteroidota bacterium
ATATCCCTAGAAGGTCCCACCAAAGGCTTGATCCTATCCCTAGCTTGCTATAAAGAAAGTCTGTGCACGTCGAGACCGTGGTGGGATGGGAGGAAGGGTGGGAGACCCCATGTAACTAAACTAAAGTTATTTACTAAAGTTAATTACTACTAGTTAGGCAATGAAGATTTCATAAAGCAGACACAGAAATCTTATAAACATTAATACATTCAATTTATTGAGCTATTCCCTGAAAGAGAACATTTATGGCAGTATAACAAAGGTATCAAAAATAGCCTCCTGGGGAGGTCTGCAAATCAGTTTCTATATCAAAGAATGCAAATATATATATATAGCAAAACAATAGACCTGTGACAGATGTAAATACCACTGACCCTGAAAGGGTGACACATTATACACCAGGGACCCTCAAGTAGCTAGGAATGAGGCCCTTTGTAAATAACAATGTAAACAACGTTATGTACATTACTCAATAACGAACGGCGTGAGAATACTATGACCTAGAAATGAACATGATGGCTGACAACCTGCTCAGATACTGTGTGTACCAAAACTCAAAGATCATAGCTCGCTTAGCAAGCAATACTAGAAGCACGAACCCCAAAATTAATGAACAGGGCGTTCTGGGCTTCAATCACGAGTACAGACTTTTGTTTCCCCCCAGAAACAAAGAAAGTCTGTGCACGTCCCCGGTCCTTCGTTAAGCCTAATTAACGGAAGTAATGAAATCACAGGATCTCAAGCGGTAAGCCATCATAAATTATGACAAAATTACCTAAATT
>PIVJ01000058.1 GCA_003353955.1 Bacteroidota bacterium
TGTCTTGACCTATTGGGATTGATCTATCTCCGTCACGTTCCCGTCCCGGAACACTCTTGAATTTAGCTTTATTTATCTCTCCCTCAAGACTTGTATGCGAATAGAAGCGGAGAAAGAGGGATTCGAACCCCCGGAAGTTTGACCTTCAACGGTTTTCAAGACCGCCGCATTCGACCACTCTGCCATTTCTCCGTTGCAAAAGTACAATATTTTTCAATTCTTAAAATAAATCATCAAAATAACTTTATAAAAAAATAATTTCATTTTTTATAGCTGTTAAATTAATCGATTCACTCCTGTTTTCCGTTCTTTAAAAGAAAACTTAAAGTTCAACCTCTATATTAAAAATTGAAGGTATTTTTGTATTGACTACTTTTGTAAATATGATAATACTTCGTCCATTATTTTTGTTTTTTAGCTGGATTATTTCTATACTTCCGTTCAAATTATTGTATTTAAAATCCAATTTCTTTTATTTCATTTTATTTTATATTATCGGATACCGAAAGAATGTAGTTTTTGAGAACATTCAACAAACTTTTCCTGATAAGAACAAGAATGAGATCAGATTAATTGCTAAGAAGTTTTACCGGAATTTTATCGATATTTTTCTTGAAGTATTAAAATTAAAAAGGATTTCTGCTGAAAAGTTGAATGAACGAATCATTATAAAAAATCCTGAAATACTTGATAATTTATATAAACAAAATACGAGCATTCTTGCCACCCTTGGTCACATCGGGAATTGGGAATGGCTGGGACCTTTACTTGCATCGCGAAATCAGTTTAAGGTTTTCGGGCCTGCCAAGCCTCTGAGTGATCCCTACTTTAACAAATTTATAAATTTGAATAGAAGTAGATTTGGATTTGAACCAATCAATTACACCCAGATTTACCGAAATCTTGTGCGTCATAAAAACGATTGTACAGCAAGCATTATGGCTGCCGATCAAAGCCCTGTAAAAAGCGATCAAAATTATTGGGCGACATTTTTAAACAAAGAAACACCCTTTTATAATGGAATAGAAAAAATTGCAAAGTCACTTAATCTTGCTGTTATTTACTTTGATATTCAAAGAAGTAAGAGAGGATTTTATGAGGTGGAACTTCACTTAATTACTGATTCACCATCCAAATGTTCCGAAAATGAAATCATAAATGATTACATTCGCCATCTGGAAGAATCTATTTACAGCCATCCCGATAATTGGCTTTGGTCGCATCGACGATGGAAATATAATAAACCGGTATAAATTAATTATTTATTGAATTGAGAAAAATCGCTGTTGTTATACTTAACTGGAATGGTCAGGAATTTTTAAGAAAGTTTCTTCCATCTGTTGTTAAATTTAGCATTGATGATGCTGAAATAATTGTTGCAGACAATGCTTCTACTGATGACTCGATTAAGGTATTAGAAACTGAATTTCCTCAAGTTAGGATTATCAAGAACGAAACAAATAGTGGATTTTCTTCGGGTTATAACAATGCGTTAAAGCACGTTAAAGCAAAATACTATGTGCTCATTAATTCTGATCTTGAAGTTACCAAGAACTGGATAAATCCTGTAATCGACCTGATGGAAAGTGATGAGAACATTGCCGTCTGCCAACCAAAAATTAAATCATATCACGAAAAGGAAATGTTTGAGTATGCCGGAGCTGCAGGAGGATTTCTGGATAAATATGGTTATCCATTTTGTCGTGGAAGAATTTTCCAAAGTATGGAAAAAGATGAAGGCCAATACAACGATGTATGTGAAATATTTTGGGCATCGGGTAGTTCATTTTTCGTTAAGGCAGAACTATTTAATAAATATGGTGGATTTGATGGCGATTTTTTTGCGCATATGGAAGAAATTGATTTGTGCTGGCGTTTAAAAAATGAAGGTTTTAAAATAATGTACTGTCCGGACTCGACGGTTTTTCATGTTGGAGGCGGCACACTACCCAAGTCTTTATCAAAAAAAACCTACCTCAACTTCAGGAATAATTTTATTTTGATGTACAAAAACTTACCATATGGCAGGGTAATCCGAACCATTATTGCCCGATTAATTTTGGACGCAGTTGCTGGGATGAAATTTCTCTCTCAGGGAGACTATAAAGATTCGCTGGCGGTAATGAGAGCACACATATTCTTTTATCGAAGATTAAGAACAACCCGTGCAAAAAGAAAGCTGATTTCTCATCGACAAGTAAGTTGCCTTTATAATTCAAATATTGTGTTTGAACATTTTATGTGGAAAAAGAAATACTTCTCTCAATTAGATGCCAACAAGTTCTCGAAGTAATGGCTTGGTTTTTATTATTTATAGCTGGAATTTTTGAAATAATAGTATGAGCCATCGCACTAAAATACTCAGAAGGTTCTAGCAAATTCTGGTCTTCGGTAATAACGATCGTCGGAATGGCAATAAGTGTTTATTTTCTTCCTCTTGCGTTAAAATCGCTACCGATTAGAATCGCGCATTTGATCTGGATAGGTATTGGTACTATTGGTACGGTAATTCTCGGAATCCAATTATTCGATGAATCAAAAGAGGTAATTAAGATTTTCTTTATTCTGTTAATAGTTATCGGAATAGTAGGCCTTAGAATATTCAGTTAAAGTCAGGCACTCAATACTAATTATAAAAAGCTCTCGATTGCTAAACGGTAGGAATCCAGCCCGAATCCACTAATGGATCCATGTACTGCGGATCCAATTAATGAAGTATGCCTGAATTCTTCTCGCTTCAGCACATTTGAAATATGCACTTCAATAACCTTCGTTTCTATTGCTTTTATTGCATCCGAAATTGCCACTGAAGTGTGCGTATAAGCTCCCGCATTTAAAATTACACCATTAAATGTAAATCCGATTTCGTGAAGTTTATCAATTATTTCTCCTTCAATATTACTTTGAAAATAATCGAATTGTATCGTTGGAAATTTATTTTTCAATTTACCAAGGTAATCCTCAAAAGAAGATTCGCCATAAATTGTTGGTTCTCTTTTACCGAGTAAGTTAAGGTTAGGTCCATTAAGAATCAAAATTTTCATAAAAGCAAAAATATGCAATAATTATTAATAATTCTATTGTTGATGAAACGACCATAAAAAGAGTTTAACACACACGAGAATGATTATAATTTCAGGTATTCATTCTATATATATGGTATGCAATGAGTGTTCCATATGACCAATAAAATATAAATTAACCTGTTGTGCATTTAGAAGAAAGATAAAAAAATTATTCATCGAATAATGAACACTCATATATTTAACTGAACTCCAAGTAATTAATACACGAACAGCTTTGTTCAAAATTACAAAATTATTTTAACGAATTTGCAAAAATTATAGATTAATTCACCTATAAAAAAGTTACACTTTAAAACACTTGGTCTAATCCTTTTAAATAGCTTTGATCAGAAAATTGCACTTGCATCTTGAATTTTTGTTACGTTTTAATCCATAATAATTAATGCAAAAATAGATTGTTTTTAGTACATTTGTTAGCTATTACAAATTATTACTAAACTAAATATTAACAAACAAATAAATAAAAGTATTATGGCACAACAAGAAGAAATTAACATAAAAAAAATTCTTCCCGTAGGAATCATAATTATGGCAGTTATCTTTCTAATTATTTTTTGGAGCAGGATGACTATAACTATTGATGCCGGACACGGAGGAGTTTTATTTCGCACCTTTGGAGGTGGAATTGATACAGAGAATACATATGACGAAGGATTTCATTTTATAGCCCCCTGGAACAAGATGTATGTTTATGAAACACGTCAACAGGAAATAGCAGAGGAATTAAATGTATTATCTTCCAATGGACTAGAGATCAGAGTAGATGTCTCAGCATGGTATCAACCCTTATTCGCTGAATTAGGGCTATTGCACGGTAATATCGGAACCGATTATTTACGAAGAGTTATTATTCCCTCAATGAGAGCCTCGTCGAGAAGTGTTATTGGTAGATATACACCAGAACAGATATACTCCACAAAACGGGAGTCAATTCAAGATGAAATTTATGTAGAAACAAAAAAGTTGCTAGATCTAAAACATGTTCAGCTTAATCAAATTCTGATTCGTTCGATAGTATTACCCCCTACCATTAAAAATGCAATTGAAGGTAAGTTAAAACAAGAACAAGAATCTCTTGAATATGAATTTAAACTTCAAATTGCAAAAAAAGAAGCAGAGCGACAACGAATTGAAGCAGACGGTAAATCTGTAGCTAACCGTATTTTGAGTGCTAGTTTAACAGATAAAATCTTACGCGACAAAGGAATTGAAGCCACACTTAGATTGGCTGAATCACAAAATTCCAAGGTAGTAATCGTTGGAAATAGTAAAGATGGCCTTCCGTTAATCTTGGGAGATGTTAAGTAATACCATTTTTATTAGTAACACCAAGGCTCCTGATATGAAGGAGCCCTTTTTTTATAACCAACTAACATATTAATTCACAATTTTTTAACAAATCCCATCGGTTAATAGTATTATTTTTGCAAAAGACAGAATTATTATGAGTGGCTCAATTAAAATAAAAAACCGAAGGGCATCTTTTGAATACTATTTAGTTGAAAGGATCATTGCCGGAATTCAACTTACCGGTACTGAAATTAAATCAATTAGAGAAGGGAAAGTTAATTTAGCAGATGCTTATTGTGCATTTAAACAACAAGAATTGTTTGTTCGAAATATGCATATTGCCGAATACACTATGGGCACATACAATAACCATGAACCCAAACGCGATCGTAAATTACTCCTTAATAAACGAGAACTCAAAAAATTATTAGGGAAAGTAAACGAAAGAGGATTTACAATAATTCCGGTATATTTATTCATTAATGAGAAAGGCCTTGCTAAACTTGAAATAGCACTTGCAAAAGGGAAACACTCTTATGATAAAAGAGAAAGTTTAAAACAAAAAGACATAAAACGTGAAATTGAAAGATCGCGTGATTATTAACTAATATTACAAACATGAAAATGCTAATAACACTAATAGCACTATCTTTTATAACGTTAAATATATCAGCACAAAAAACTGATAATGATAAAATTACCTGGTATAGTTTTGAAGAAGCAGTAGCATTACAGACTGAAAATCAAAAGAAAATATTCGTTGATGTTTATACCGATTGGTGCGGATGGTGTAAAAAAATGGATGCCAATACTTTTACCAATCCGGTAATTGCTAAATTTATGAACGATCATTATTATGCCGTTAAATTTAATGCAGAAGGTAACGAAGAAATTACATTCAAGGGAGATAAATACGTAAATCCAAATCCGGATAAAAAAAGATCAACACATCAATTAGCACAAGCATTATTAAATGGGAGAATGTCCTATCCGTCTTATGCGTTTCTTAATGAAGAATCTGAGCTACTAACAGTAGTTCCGGGATATATGGATCCCAAAGCATTTGAGCCAATTATTCATTTCTTTTCAAAGGATGCTTTTCTTACTAAAAAGTGGGAGGAGTTTTCTGGAAGTTTTAAGAGTGAAATAAACTAAATTAAAAAAAACTGAATAATAAAAAGCACTCTGGGGTGTTCTTTGTTTTGTTATAACGTCAGGTTTAAGTAGTTGCTTTTCATAAGACACAAAACAAAATGCGCCTGCCGAGCCTTCATCACATCTCATAAAACCAGTAAAACCAGATTCTGGATTACTAATTATTTCTTTCATTCATGCTATTTCTTGTTATAAATCCTACGTTGTCGAGACAATAATTGAAACTCATGACTAATTTTTTAATTTGTTAAGTTGGTCCCTAAATCAACAAAAAAGCAACCCTAATAATGAGAAAAGTTTTTTAAATGAAGCTCCCCTCCGCAAGCGGACGGGCTATCATGATGGATTCTATTTTATTTCGTCCCAAGGGGCGGGGAATATCACTTCGCCTAATTAATTTTGTTTTACAAAATCAAAGTCTCACTGATTTAAAGAAAAGTATAAAGGTGTTGAAATAATCACAAAAATGATTAACAGTGCTCTTTATTCTACAGGACTTAGAAGTTTAGAAACATTGAGGCAGAATACGAGATTCTGTTAAAACCACAGAGTATTTAAACCATAGCTTTTTAATTATCTAATACAGTAGTAAGTAATACTTTATAATTGAATCCAATTGATAGTCAAAATCGAACTCAGGTTAATATAATTCTTCAACATCCATTGCACCGATCAAGTCGGAGACTGAATCAATCTTGTATTTACCCATATAAGAAGTGATTCCATCTATTATTTTTATAGAAACTTCTGGATCAATAAAATTGGCTGTTCCAACCTGAATGGCTGAAGATCCTGCTAGCATAAATTCTATTGTGTCTTCAGCATTCATGATGCCACCCATTCCAATAATTGGCACTTTTACCGCATTGTAAACTTGCCAAACCATTCTAATCGCAACAGGTTTTACGGCAGGGCCGGACAAGCCTCCTGTGAGTGTTGATAGAATTGGTTTTCGGGTGTGTGGGTCAATGGCCATTCCTAATAAAGTATTAATTAGGGATATTGAATCTGCGCCGGCTCCTTCCACTGCTTTGGCAATTTCACAAATATCAGTAACATTTGGCGAAAGTTTTACAATAAGTGTTTTGTCATACACCTCACGTACAGCTTCGGTTACTGCAATCGCCGAAGGGCAGCTAATACCAAACGACATCCCACCTTCTTTAACATTGGGGCAAGATATGTTTAACTCGATGGCATTAATATCTTCAATTTCATTTATTCTTTCGGTGACCTCAATATAATCCTCTACAGTTGAACCGTTGACGTTTGGGATAATTTCTGTATCATATTCTTTAATCCTCGGATAAATGTTATTGATGAAATAATCAATGCCTTTATTTTGAAGACCAACAGCATTTAACATTCCAGATGGCGTTTCTGCCATTCTTGGATATGGATTTCCTTCTCGGTTATGCAATGTCAGGCCTTTAACAAAGATTCCTCCCAATCGGTTTAAGTCAATAAATTCTTCGAATTCTTCTCCAAAACCAAAAGTGCCGGAGGCTGTAGTAACCGGGTTTTTAAACTCCAGCTCATGAACTTTTACTTTCAAATCTACCATTTCAAATCATTTACATTAAAAACTGGTCCTTCGGTACATACGCATTTGTTCCCTTCGTGAGTTTCTGTAACACAGCAGAGACATGCTCCAAAACCACATGCCATCATATTTTCCAGAGATACCTCACAAGGAATATCATTTGCGCTTGCAATCTCTCCAACGGCTTTCATCATAGGGTTTGGTCCACAAGTGTATATTTTAGTAAACCCATTTATTGAATTAAAAATGCTATGATCTGTAACTCTTCCTTTTTCTCCTAAACTACCATCTTCAGTAGTTATTAAAACTGTTCCGTATTTTTCAAATTCCTTAAAGAGGTGAATGTCGGTATTTTTACGTCCTCCCAAAAGGAATGTTATTTCTGACTTTTTAATTTTTAATTCATTTGCTAGTAGAAGTAAAGGTGCAATTCCAGAACCTCCACCAATAACAAGGGCATTCCCATTCGCCTCAGGCTTAAATGAATTTCCAAGTGGATAAATTATATTTATATTCTGCTCCAATTCAGCCTCTTTCAATAATGCCGTTCCTTTTCCTGTTATCTTAATAAAGAAGCTGATTTTCTTATTGGTGTAATCAACATCGAAAATTGATAAAGGGCGTCTTAGAAAAACATCGGGAGTGTGATCAACTTTTATTTCAGCAAAATTACCGGCGGCAATTATTTCAGGAGTTTCAGGAGTGGTTAATTCAAGAATGTAGGTGTCGTCATTAAGATTTTTGACTCCAAGTACTTTACAATCTTGTATCTTCTTCATATTAGGATTTAAAAAATCCGTTTAGTGACGGATTAAGCTTTATTTTGCAGTATCTTCTTTTTTAGTAGATTCTTCTTTGTCGCTTTTTGCTTCGTCCTTACTATCGTCAGATTTTTCTTCATCAACTTCCTCTTCAAAATTCAGCATCTCCTTTTCGACAAGTAGATTATACCATTGCAATACTTTACGAATATCTGAAACATAAACCCGA
The DNA here is from genome assembly GCA_003353955.1 of Bacteroidota bacterium. GTDB lineage: Bacteria > Bacteroidota > Bacteroidia > Bacteroidales. Next base: position 8,065 of record PIVJ01000058.1, read on the forward strand.
TCCTGATCGTAATCAGGTACCATTTCTTCAAAAGTTGATTTAATTAGCTTGGCATCTGACTTATGACTGATTGTTGATTTTCCCTCACATTTCTCGAAAAGTGTTTTAAAAACGTCTTTTAAGGGAATATCTTCGTTCTCGGAAAATATACTGTTTTCTTCCAGCGAACTTATGCGTTCACTTGAAAAGGCTGTAAATCTTTTCCCATCAATTAATGACTCCACAATGATTCCGGATTTAGCTTGAGTAACAAGTTTATAAAGTCCGGGTTTACCTGAAATCGACAAAATCTTACTTAAATCCATATTAAAAATTTTGTGCAAAAATATGAATAATTATTTGATCGATAATGTATTTAAGCGTAGAGTTGAAGTTTTTCTGCATTTCAATATAATTTATCCCTTAATCTGGCTTTTAACAATTATAACAAATACGAACATAAATAGTTAATAGAGCAACGATTAGATTTTAGATGTCGACATTTCGGCATTTATTGTATTTTTGGCCTCCAAAAATGAAGCTCCCCGTCCGCTTGTGGCGGGGAGCTTCATTTTTCCATAATCGGGCACAATCGCATGCAACTTTTAAGCTCTTGTTTACTTATTTGTATAAGTAGGATTTAGATAATTTTATAATTCTTGTATACACCAATTCGCCAACCTGTCCATTTTCCAAACTTATGGAGTAGGAGCGATTTGAAGGTGAAATTGTTGAGTTGAGGATCGAAATCTAATTCCCAATTCATATTATCAACTCTTCTTTGCATTGTTTTAGGATGTGTGTCTTTAAATTTTTCAAGTGAATCAATTTGAGAATAATCAAAAGACTCAACATTAGGAATGTGTTTTTCCATCCAATCATCCGAATGCCAGAATTTATGAAACGTGCGTTGTTTTAATTGCTGTGCTTCAGGTGGTTTTACCCAGCCATAATGATAAATGTATGCATCGATGGGTTTGACTTGAATTTTCTTATTGTTCCTCCGAAATCCTTGCGCATCTCTGTAAGCTTTTATTTCAGGAAGGTTTCTGATGATTCTAATTTCATTTCGATACCACTTTCTGGAGTTCCCTACATAATCATAGGAGCCATAAAAATGTAAATACTTAAAAAGCAATCCCTCTACCAGGTCATCATCCTTCCATCTTTCCATCGCATCTTTAATCACCGGCAAATACTTTTCATGAACGACCTCGTCGCCCTGAATATAAAACGCCCAGGTGCTATCCTTTGAAATCTGGCGAAAAGCCTTATCTGTTTCTTTGGCCAACACCTTACCGCCATCACGTAAGGAGTCATCCCAAATGGTATCGATAATTTTAATTTTGGGCGAATCTATCGATTCAATTAAAGATCGGGTTTCATCATCTGAATCTCCAATGGCAATAACAAATTCGTCGCAAATAGGAAGTATTGAAGTAATTGCTTCAATAATCGGGTAATCAAATTTAACTGCATTTCGAATGAAGCTAAACCCACTTATTTTCATGAACATTTGTATTTATAGATTAAATACCCCACGATAATTTTGTGGAGTTAAGACACGAAGTTCTTTTTTGACCTTATCGGAAACATCCAATCCATTGATAAATTCCTGAATAGAATCTTTATCGATGGATTTATTGGTTCTGGTTAATCCCAAAAGTGCTTCGTATGGATTTGGGTAATTTTCTCTTCGAAGAATGGTTTGAATTGCCTCTGCTACCACTGCCCAATTTTTCTCTAAATCAATATTAATTTCTTCTTTATTGATGATTAATTTATCCAATCCTCTCAAGGTGGATTTTATCCCGACGAGCATATAAGCAATGGGCAATCCAACATTACGCGTAACGGTTGAATCTGTCAAGTCTCTTTGCAAACGTGAGATTGGTAATTTCGCAGATAAGTGTTCGCCGATGGCATTTGCAATTCCCAGGTTTCCTTCTGAATTTTCAAAATCAATGGGATTAACTTTATGCGGCATTGCCGATGAACCAATTTCCCCTTTCTTAATTTTCTGCTTGAAATATTCCATGGAAATATAAGTCCAGATATCGCGATTGAAATTGATGAGGATGGTACTAATTCTTCTTAGGTTGTCGAAGTAGGCAGCCAGGTTATCGTAATGTTCAATTTGGGTAGTTGTTTGCAATCGGGTAAGCCCCAAGCTTTCTTTTAAGAATTCATTTGCAAAACTGATCCAGTCGATTTCGGGATAGGCAACATGATGTGCGTTGAAGTTTCCGGTTGCTCCACCGAATTTCCCATTGATCGGGATGCTTTCAAAATGCTTTCGCTGGTTTTGAATCCGCTCATAAAAAACATAAATCTCTTTGCCAAGGTTGGTCGGCGAAGCAGGTTGACCATGTGTTCGAGCTAATAAAGTTATATCCTTCCATTCAGTTGCCAATTTCAGTAATTTCGCTTCTAACTCATCGAATATCGGAACAAGTACTTCATTGTGCGCATCCTTCATAGAGCAGGGAATGGCAGTATTATTAATATCCTGAGATGTTAAACCAAAGTGAATAAATTCTTTAAATTCTGTCAAACCTAATTTGTCAAATTCTTCCTTGAGGTAATATTCAACAGCCTTTACATCATGGTTGGTAGTTTTCTCAATATCTTTTATTCGTTGGGCTTCAGTTTCGTTGAAGTTTTTAAGGATGTTTTGAAGATCGTTAAAATGCTTTGAATCGAAACTTTTGAGCTGAGGTAAAGGAAGTTCGCAAAGCGCAATAAAATACTCAATTTCCACAAAAATGCGATATTTGATAAGTGCTGCTTCCGAAAAATAGTTTTCCAACCCAAGGGTGGCTTTCCTGTAACGTCCGTCAATCGGAGAAACTGCTGTTAATGATGATAAATCCATATTCAAACTTTTTGTCATCCAAAAATACGAAAGAAAGTCATAATAACATATTTTTTTTAACTTCACCTGATGAATGTCGAGAACAGAGAATTCCTTAAGAGCTTATATTTCCCATCCCTGTTTATAATAATAATTTGGACGGTTTGGTTAACAGAAATTGTTTTTAAAATTGACCTGTCTTTTCTTGGAATTTACCCATTGAGTTTGAAAGGAGTCCCTGGAATTATAACTGCACCGCTCGTGCATTCGGGCTATGAACATTTAGTTGCAAACAGCATTCCACTCTTAGTTTTGTGCGCCAGCCTGTTTTACTTTTATCGTCAAATAGCCTATAAGATTTTTTTTCTGGTTTATTTAATTACCAATGTTTGGGTTTGGTTTTTAGCACGCGACGCTTACCATATTGGGGCTAGCGGTGTAGTTTATGCATTAGCTGCATATTTATTTACAAGTGGGCTTGTGCGTAAAAACCCACGTTTAATGGCTATCTCATTTGTCGTCATATTTTTATACGGCAGTATGATTTGGGGGATATTCCCAGCGTTTTTCCCTGAGAAAAATATTTCATGGGAATCGCATTTAATGGGATTTTTGGCAGGTATTGTGCTTGCCATATTTACTCGCAATGAAGGGCCAAAAACCAAAAAGTATATTTGGAGTGACGATGATTTAGATGATGATGACCCGTATTGGGAGAATGAAGATATTGGTACGGAAGAAAAGGAATGAGTATTTTAAGTGTTTCTTTTAGAATGTGATTTGTAGTAGTAAGCAATGGCATACTTAAGAAATGTAAAATAGGCAGTGGAGAAACAAATAATTAGACCAGTAATCCCTCCTGTAAAACCAAGTTTGAAAAGATAATTTTTTATAAATTTCACAAAAGGATTGGCTAAAATCTTAAATAAGTTAATTGTCTTATTATTCTTAATCATAGCTTGTGCAGCATTTTCAGCATATTGTTGCGAAATAGAAAAATATTCGTGTAAACTAGAAAAGGAGTAATGCAATAAGTCTCCATGAAGTCGTTCAGTACTTGAATTCGCATTTAGTCTAAATCCAGCATGTGGATTTTGACCCTTAAATTCTCCTTTTGTACGATTCCATAAAAGCAATTTCCGATCTGGATACCAACCAGAATGTTTTACCCATTCTCCAGCTAAACTTGTAAGTCTATTTATGTAGTAACCATCCTTGGGAGGGCTATTTTTTACTTTTAGAATAGCTTTTGTAAGCTCCCCAGAAAGTTCCTCATCCGCATCCAATGAAAGGACATAACTGAATGATGCTTGTGCTGCTGCCCAATTTTTTTGTTCAATAAAGCCTTCAAATGGATGTGGAATAAATTTTACTCCAAATTTCTGGCAGATTTCTTTAGTCCCATCAGTTGAATATGAATCAACAACTACGATTTCATCAGATACTTTACTCAATGAATTGAGACAACGTTCGATGTTTTTTTCTTCATTAAAGGTTATGATGACAGCACTTATTTTTATCATTGTATTTTCTTTGAGATTACAAATTTAAATTAAAAAGGTAGGTTTTTACATCTTACAAGGGTAATTTCATTTTGAAATCGAGCTTTTCATAAAAAAAATATGTTTACCTATTGTGAACCTAGGCTAAATTTCGTTTTAAATCAGTGAGACTTTGATTTTGTGAAACAAAATTAATTAGGCGAAGTGATATTCCCCGCTCCTTGGGGGGAAATAGAATTCATCATGATATTTCGTCCGCTTGCGGCGGGGAGCTTCATTAATAGGTCTGTTGAAAACAAATTTATTGAGGTATTGAATCATCGTCAAAATTGATATTTTAGACACTATTCTTGTTTTGAAATCCTCAAAAGATTTGGCATAATTCCTTCGGATCATAAATTGATCACTCAGTTGAGAAAATAAGGTTTCAATTTTTTTTCTTGATTTTCTTATTTGTTTTAAACAAAGTGAATCAATCTGTAATTTTTGCAAATTCGTTAAAATAATCTCGTAACTCTGAATAAAGTTATTTATGTATTTATTGTTTGAGGTTCAGTTAGATATGCGAATATTTATTATTTGATGAGCAACCTTTGTTACCTTCTTTCTAAATGCACAACGGCTATTAATAAAGTTATTCGTGTGAATAGAAATGAGGCTGGAATCTCATTTTTTTATCATTTTATTTTGATAATCGATTATAATTTCTTATCTTGCGTACGAACTTTATGAACATATGATGCACTAAACTGAAATTTGCTTAGCTTTTCTGCTTATGATTATGTTTTATTTTACTACCTATAATTATTTTTTTGCTTTACTGCCTATAGTTATTTTTTTGCATTACTGCCTATAATTATTTTTTTGTGCTTACCTCTTTTACTGCAAGTCATCATATGAGTAGTTGATTATTAATTGTATTTATTAAGCCGATTTTGGCCATAATGATATATTAATTCTTTGCATATGAGGACAATCAAAGTATTTCTATTCTGCATTCTCCAATTCTCTATAAGTAATGCTCAGCAACTTGAAGTAGTCAATTCCGGAGGAAGATTCTACGAAAACGATCAAGGCTCCC
>PIVJ01000684.1 GCA_003353955.1 Bacteroidota bacterium
GGCGCCGCCGGCGAGCTCGTTGCCGCAGCTCGCAACATCGAAGCAGGCGCCAGACATGGCGCCGCCGGCGAGCTCGTTGCCGCAGCTCGCAACATCGAAATAGGCGCCAGACATGGCGCCGCCGGCGAGCACGCCGCTGCGGCTCGCAACATCGAAGCAGGCGCCAGACATGGCGCTGCCAGCGAGCACGCCGCTGCGGCTCGCATTATCGAAGCAGGCGCCAGGCATGGCGCTGCCGGTGAGCGCGCCGAAGCGGCTCGCTGAATCCGAGAGGGCGCCAGCCTTGGCGCCGCCTTCGACGATCGCACCGAGGCAGCTCGCCGAATCCGAGAAGACGCCCAGCAGGGCGCAGCCATCGAGCTCATTTCCGCAGCTCGCAAACTCCGAAGAGGCGCCCAGAAGGGCGCAGCCAGCGAGCGCATCGCCGTAGCTCGAAAAATCCGAAGAGGCGCCCAGGAGGACGCAGCCAGCGAGCTCATCGCCGTAGCTCGCAAAATCCGAGGGGGCGCCCAGGAGGGCGCAGCTGGCGAGCTCATCACCGTAGCTCGCATAAAACGATAAGGCACCGCTGCCGACACCGTCCGCAAGAGCTTCATCCCAGCTCGCGAAAATACCGATTTCGTAGTCCTGAGAGAACACTGAAAACACGGGCGAAGATGGTCGTGACATATTCCTTGGTCTCGAATGATCTTCCTCCCAACCGTGCGCCAATGCTCGTCCGCCCTGCCGCAGAAAATGCGCATAGCGTAGTGGAGAACATTAAAAGTGCCGGGCGGGTG
>PIVJ01000181.1 GCA_003353955.1 Bacteroidota bacterium
ATGTTCTGCCTTGTCAACATTCTCAAGCTTCCCAAGGTTTAACACAACACTTTGGCGAACTTTGTTGCCAATTCTATATGAGTGTGTTAGCCTATAGTAAGTATATGATTTGGATTTGTTCTTGTCCTTTTTTTGTACTGCGCGTATAAACATCCAACAAACATACAAATATTTAAAACACAAAACAAGACTTTGGGTCACCACATATGACTTGCAAAAATGCTATTGCCCTGACTATCTGTAATATATCCATTTAAAAAAAAGAAAATAATTTTAACTACCCCCTGAATATCAGGTGATTAGAAAATTGATGTTTTTTTTGTTGTTGAAAAATTTGCAAGTTGGGTTAAGAAGAGCCGTATGATGTGAGAGCATCACGTACGGTTCTGAGAGAGGTTTAGGGGTGAGATTCCCCTTTACCTACTCGACTCACTTTAACATTTGATCTATCTGCTTAACAGCAATACATTTGCTAAATTCCAAAAGAATTCAGTAATCCACTTAAATGGGTCAATGCTTAAATTGATATGAAGTACTCAATATTTATGGCTTCTATTCCGTTTCTTCAGTGATCTTACGATTTTTAACATACTTGTCAAACCAATTCATTTGTTCCCACAAAACATGTTCGATTGATTCCTTTGCTCTATAGCCATGATCTTCAAATGGTAACAATACCAATCTTGCAGTACCTCCAGAACCTCTCACAGCTTCATAAAACACCTCTGACTGAAAAGTAAGTGTACCAGGATTAGAATCATCATCACCATGAATAATCAAAATAGGTTCATTGACCTTGTCTGCAAAGAATGTAGGGGAGCAGTCAATATACGATTTGGTTGCTTCAAAAAGTGAACGACGTTCACCCTGGAACCCATACGGCTGATTTGTTTTGTTATATGAACCACTTCGTGCAATACCTGCACAGAACAAATCGGAGTGTGCAAGTAAATTGGCAACCATCAGGCCACCATGACTGTGACCAATGATGCCAATCCTATCTGGATCAGCTATGCCCATGTCTATAGCTTTCGCAACAGCCGCTTCAGCATCAGCTACCAATTGTAGAACAAATGAATCATAAACCGTTTCAGGGTCACCAACCATCGGCATTGCAGTATTATCCAATACGGCATAACCTCGCATCAGAAAGTATTTGTGTGATGGACCGTAAATACGCATAAATCGATTGGAAGATCCTCTGACCTGACCTGCCGTCTTAGCACCAGAGTATTCCAAAGGATAAGCATACACCACAGTAGGGACTCTGGTTCCTTCCGTATATCCTGGAGGCAAAAGCAATTGAAAACTTAATTCAATGCTGTCTTTTCTTTGGTATCGGACAATCTTGTTTTCTATCTGGCGCAACTCAGGACTTGGATCCTCAAATTTTGTAATGGGGCGTTTAGTGATTACTCTGGTACTTTCACCAGCATCAGCTTCAATGGATTCTCCAAATTTTGCCAAATAGAAATTAGGTACGGTCGTAGACGATTCAGAACTCATAATGAAGCTGTTGGGCTCTTCAGCAAAGTCAACGAAATATTCATATTTATCAGTGGCACATCGGAATATTCTTTCGATTTTTCCCGTTTCAATATTGCGTCGATCAACAAATGGGCGATCTCCATCCTTTGTGCCTCCCTGTCCACGGAAATAAATGGAACCATCTTCCACTTTGAATACATACTTACCATTTTCCAATTGTGTAAAAAGCGGGTAGCCGGGATCATTGTAGCGATCATTTTCATCCAGATCAAACCATTGTTTGGATGTGCCTTTGTTCACATCCAGAAGCCAGACATAACGCCATCTTTTCATGCGTTCTCTCTGATACACCATGAGCATTCCGGCAGATTGACCCCACATAGTTCCTTGTATACGATGCTCTGCTTTAAAAACTTCTTCTGGTTGGGTATTGAATGGTGCCTCCCATCTCATAAGTCGATCTCTAAATTCTACTTCTGCAACTGGATTACCTCCATCCAATGCTTCATTCCAAAACAAAGTATGAGGAGCTGTGGGTTGCCAGGATACATATCTTGGACCAGTAATCACACCATGTATGGGTACTTCATTGGCCAAAGGTTGATTTACAACAGTTGTCACTAATTTTCCATTTAGATTCCATACTTCGATATCATTGGCAAATCGCCACCATCCCACTTCATGTGACCAAGGTCTTTTCAATCTTTCTATTAATAAGTAATTCCCATCCGGAGAAATATTCGCATATTTATACGAAGCGGTAGGCCCGACAACATGTTTTTGTTTAGTTTTGGTATCATAGATAAGCAATTCGCATTGCGAGTAGTAACTGAACAATTCATCATCATAGGCCGTTTCCAGTAGGTTTCTTGATTCGTATGTTGATCTTGCAGAAGCACCAGCATCTTCCAATATCCTAGGACCATTTGGTATCGACGGTTTTTGAGGCACAGCACCGCGATCAGTAATTCTTCTGACTAAAATTTTTTCTTGGTCTGGAAGCCATTTGACAGCTTGATCCATGAGGGGATTAAGAATTATGTCTGGTACCTTTTCTACATGGCCACTGATATCACCCATCCACAATTCAATTCTATTTTCAAATCCGACAGACAAAGCAAACCGTTGACCATCTACGGCCCAATAAGTTGAAATAACTTCTGCTTCATCCGGAATATTCAGTGGCACCGTTTTTCCATCATTAATTGTGAGCACTCTTGGTGAAGTGCCACCATGTCTTCCATGGTAATAATTGTTTTTTGGATTAACACGTGTCCCTGCCAGTTTGAGCATAGGTCCCGCTAACTCTGACAACGTTGGGTAGATAATAGGATCTGTCAGCACCATATGTGTTCTTGATGGAGATGTTGATGTTCTCGGTAATTGGGGTGCATGCAGAATTTTGAGGATGTCTTCTTCAGGAGATTGCCAGACATTTGTATTGTCCTCCATACTTTTGTCTTGGGCTATCGTTTCTTGGTTAGGTAAAAAGCAAATAAAACTCAGCAACAGCAGTGATAGAAATGATCTTTTCATGATAATGATGTTAAATATTTAAATTGAAAAAAGTAAAATTATTGTCATTAATTTAATAAAGTTTTTCATTTTGATGTTTGTTAAGATACATAGTTTACAAAAGTTAAAGATTAGAGTTTACACTAAATTGGTTCCTAACCTTACTGTTTGTTCTTTAGTTCTTAATTCGTTTTCATTAAAGTATCCTAAAAA
>PIVJ01000685.1 GCA_003353955.1 Bacteroidota bacterium
ACAGGCAACGCCTTCTCCTGGCGAAGAGCATAAAGCTCATCCAGAGACATATTGGCGGTTGCCGCTTCCGACTCTATATGATAAAGCTTCCTTATATAACTCAATGCCACATCAGCGCTGCCTGCTTTACCCTTCTTCATGGCACGCGTTACATCCATGAACTTCCGGCGGGAATGCGCCCAGCAACCAATATGAACAACATCCGGTCTTTCCTCTAAGAAGTTATAGCCGGCATATCCATCTGTCTGAACATATCCACTATAGCCAGATAGAAATTCTTTCGGCACGTCACTAGATCGTGTTGGATGATACTCATAAAGCACTCCCGGTTTTCCTCGTGCTCCACCTAAAGCTACCCACATATACGATGTACTTGTATTTTCCCGGCCAGGTTCCTTCATAACTTGTACCGTTGTTTCATCCATGTTTATCACAGGGCCGCATAATATCTCTTTGCGCAGTAACGATATCAACGGCCCGCATCGTTTACCAACCTGCATGGCCCAGTTGGACATTGTTGCCCGCGAAAGTTCTATTCCTATCCGGGTCAATTTCTTCTCCTGCCGGTAAAATGGCAGCGCATCTGCAAATTTAGATATAAGGATATATGACAGAAGTCCCGGCGTGGCTATGCCCTGTGGTATTATCTGAGCCGGTAGCTTGGCTGTCTTTACTGCTCCTTCATCACTTTCCACTCCTTCACAGGACCGGCATGCATATTTGTAACGTATGTGACGCAGCACTTTGACCTGGGCAGGTACTACATCAAGCTTCTCCGA
>PIVJ01000686.1 GCA_003353955.1 Bacteroidota bacterium
ATGCCAAGTTTCAACTTTGTAGGTCAAACGAGGTCAATTTCTATAGCCGGAGAAAAAAATAATAACTAGAAAAGTCACTGCTAGGCAGCAACCAGGGTCCACAGGGATGCTGCAAAATGAAGTAACTTCTGTGCAATTAATAAGGACCCATCTGCTATACTTATGACCAGAAAAGCTCAAACTTGTTATTACGCATTACACCCCCCTCAAAATTAGCTGGGTGCCAAAACATTTAAAATTCCCTGAAGACCCCCCCACTCTGTATGTAAGGTGCATGTCCAAAAGTGGGTTTGAAAATATTTTCAAAAAAAGGTGCATGCCCAAAAGTGGGTTTGAAAGCCAAAATATTTATGAACACAAGGAAATGTCCATGTGCATGTTGGGTTCAGAAAATATTATGGACATGCACATTCTGTGAGTTCAAATAATGTATTGATTTTAGGTAAAGAAAGAGTTTACAGTGCTGGAAAAAGTGGGTTTATATAAAAAGTGGCAGGCATGCAGATGGGTTTAATGGAAATTGCATGCATGCACATATGTCTGGAAACAAATACCATATATGTGCCAGAAAATGCTCCATGCGGTTTGAGGTGCATGCCCAAAAATGGGTTTGAAAATATTTTCCCAAGCGGGTTTGAACAAGTTGGCCGACATGCACCCTGTAATAGGTAACCCCCTTGAGTGGGGGGGTCTTCATTTATACTGCAAATCAAAGGGGAGAGTGTCAGCTTTCATTTGCACTATTGTTGGTCTATTTCAGTCCACTAGAATGGATTCT
>PIVJ01000687.1 GCA_003353955.1 Bacteroidota bacterium
AGATTAGGTTCAATCACTTATGAACCAAATACTGCAACATATAAAGAAATGCAGAGAGTAGGTAGAGCAGAAATATACAATATTAGAAAAGCTCCTTTAACTGCACCTACAACAAATTACCCAATATATTTATACGAAGACAATAAAGCTTTAGTTTATCCTGATACAATAGTTAATCCTTTACATGTTAAAATGCAATATGTAAAGAAGCCAACCGACGTTAGATGGGGTTATTTTACAGGTAATTTAGGACAATTAGTTCATGACACAAACGTGTACGGGCCAAACTTATTAAATGTAGGGAATGGTACGCTTACTTCTTCCGCAAATACTACAGGTTTAACAGCTACTAATACTACAAGTCCAATAGCTTTAACTCAAGGGACAGCTAGTACTGGTAACTTCGCTTTAACACCTGTTTCTGCACCTGGCGGTACTGGTTTAGAAATATCAGTTTCAGTTTCTTCAAATGTTTTTACAGTAAATATTACATCTGCAGGAACTGGATATGTTGTTGACGATGTGTTAACGATACCTACTACAGCTATACCAGGATTAAGTGGTCAAATAGTTATAACTTTAACCGCTGCAAACTTTAATTCAGGTAGTACTTTTGGAACTACTAATTTTGAATTACATAATTCTGAAAGAACTGAGCTAGTTTTAAAAATGCTACTATATCAAGGTGTAGTAATAAGAGATCCACAAATTGTACAAGTTGCAGCATCGAGAGTACAACAAGAAGAAGTAAACGAAAAATCATAATAAATGGGACT
>PIVJ01000059.1 GCA_003353955.1 Bacteroidota bacterium
AAAAGTGCGATTCTAAAACCTCATAAATATGAGTACTTAGGATATGGTTTTGTTTCTACTTACAAAAAAGGCGATAAAGGTAAATACCAACTTGTGGTATCCCATAACAGCCTTAAAGAATTAAAAAGGAAAATCAAAATCATTAGTCGAAAGACCACAGCTTCCAGTTTTGATGAACGTATCTCCCGATTAAACAAGCTCATGTATGGATGGTTGAATTACTTTAAACTCACACGCTTCCATTTACAACAAATTGAAGTATTTGGATTGCTAGATACGTAATCGTTTACGTTATTGCATTTGGCATCATTGGAAGAAACCAAATCGAAAGATGAAGAATCTTATCCGGTTAGTAATTCCGAAAGGTCAGGCTTACTCATGGTCTCGAAGCAGAAAGGGAGGATGGCGTATAGCATATAGCCCGATTTTAGGCACAAGCCTAACCATTTCTCGTTTAAAACAACGAGGCTATATTCCTTTCTTAGAATGTGATCTTAAAATTCGTTGATGATTAATGAACCGCCAAGTACGAGACCCGTATGCTTGGTGGTGTGAGAGGTATACTCCGCTGCTATTTAGTGGCGGAGCCGCCTACTCGATTGGCAACCGTAATTCATTCATTCATTATCTGTGTTTTTAAAAACGTATTCAATTCCTATATTAAATCCTAATGATAATCTGTCATCAGGGATATTTTTATAATTTGGTCTTTGGTTATTATGGTCAGGAATTAATTTATAGTTAATACTTGGAGACATGTTTAAAATAAACTTTTTCCCAATCGATTTTGAAAATGTAGTTCCAAGCATATAAGTTATACCTAATCTCTTATCACCCAATAAATCATTATCGGTTACAAAATCTCCATTTAAGTAGTAAGTTTTGATATTATAATCCGCAATATGATTAAAACTAAATCCTGTCAGAATGCTAACAAATAATTTTTTATGTGAAACTATCTCAATATTTGCAATAATTGGAATGTTCAAATATTTCAAATTATATTTACGTTTTGAGATTGAATTAAAAATTTCCTCCTGAGAGTCATATGATTTAGTGGAATAGTTTATACCTGTACTTAATTTTAACTTATGTGTGTATTTAGAAATGAGAAATGAAAATCCATAATTAAAATTGTTTGAATTATCATTTCCAACAAAATAGTAGTGATAATTTGCATCAAGTTCTGTTGAAAAGTAATCTTTTTCTTGACTATATATACTTAATGCCAACAAATGTATTAAAAGGCAAAACAAGATTTAAGGTAGAACGTACCTTTGGAGGGATCAGTAGATGGTTCTCTGGTGGAGTGGCTCGATACCGTGGAGTGCAAAAGATGCACACTCAGGATTTAATGGAGGCAATTTATTATAATTTATACTGGAGTCCTGAGATAGTTGCGTCCAATAGCAAAGATTAAGAGACAATAGGGTGATAATAAGGTTTATATGTGATAATAAAATGGTAAAACCGATCGGGGATATCAAAAATTTAGGAGTTTTTGAGAAATATGGAACTTGCTTTGTTATGCAACGGTCTTACTATTATAAAAAATAATCAGAATGCACAAAGCACATTAAAGATTATTGTTAACTTGCATACTGATTAGTTACTTCAAATTTAAAGCGTATGAAAATTAGAAGATTTATTAAGTATTTTAATTTGATATTATTATGCATTTTTATTAATGCATGTAATAACATTCAAACTGGCGAGGAAATATTGGCTGATACTGAGTTTTTTAATAAACAAATATTATCAGTTGTGGATGATGCAAAAAAGCAGTGTGAAGAAAAACTTAATAAATTTTACCAAGGTAAAGTAGCAACTTCTGGTTCAGATTCTGAGATGAGTATGAGTTCAAGGATTGACATACCACTAACTCTTCAACCTTCTATAATAGATATTGAGAAGAAATACGGAAAACCAGATAAAATTGTAGGAAATGTTCACTATTTCGGTAAAATTGGATTTAAAGTTGGTAAAATGGATTCAATTAAAGTAACCCGGATTTTAGTTGTCTGTAGTAGGCATCCTAAGAATGATTTATAACTGTTTTTCTATAAAAGTTTCTTTAATTCAATAATTTCGTCTCTTAATCTGGCAGCTTCAATAAAATCTAATTCTTTAACCGCACCTTCCATACTCTTCTTATTATGCTTAATTGTTTTTTTAATTTGTTCATTACTCATATATTTTACAACCGGATCAGCAGCTATGGTTTTCACATCATTTTCAAAGTAAGTTTTTGAACTGGCAACCCTCGTTTGCTTCATGATCGATTCTACTGATTTTACAATTTGAGTAGGAGTGATGTTATGTTTTACATTATAAGCGATTTGTTTCTCTCGACGCCGATTGGTTTCATCAATGGTGAGTTGCATTGAGTTCGTGATTTTATCAGCATACATAATTACTTTGCTGTCAAGATTTCTTGCAGCCCTACCAGCAGTTTGCGTTAAGGAGCGCTCCGAACGAAGAAATCCTTCTTTATCCGCATCCAGTATGGCTACCAGTGAAACTTCAGGTAAATCAAGTCCCTCTCTCAAAAGATTTACACCTACTAAAACATCTATATTCCCTAACCTTAAATCTCTTAATATTTCAACACGATCAAGGGTTACCACATCCGAGTGAATATATTGACATTTGATTTGAAGCTTCAGTAAGTACTTTGTTAGTTCTTCAGCCATCTTTTTGGTAAGTGTGGTTACCAAAACTCGCTCATTGTTGTTAATAACCCGATTAATTTCATCTAATAAATCATCTATTTGATTTTGACTTGGCCTCACTTCAATAATCGGATCAAGCAAGCTCGTGGGTCTGATTAATTGATCTACGATCACACCGCCTGATTGATTAAGTTCATAATCTGCAGGTGTGGCACTTACATATATTGCCTGATTAATAAGTGCTTCGAATTCATCAAATTTAAGTGGGCGGTTATCCATGGCAGAAGGTAGTCTGAATCCATATTCAACTAGGTTCTGTTTTCTGGAACGATCTCCACCGTACATGGCTTTTATTTGAGGAATGGTTACATGGCTCTCATCCACTACCAGTAAAAAATCATCAGAGAAATAATCAATCAAACAAAATGGACGGCTGCCTGCCTGCCTGCCATCAAAATACCTGGAATAGTTTTCAATCCCAGAGCAGTATCCAAGTTCACGCATCATCTCAATATCATAAATTACTCTGTCTTCAAGGCGTTTAGCTTCCAAATGCTTTTCATTATCTTTAAAAGATGCAACTTGTTTATAGAGATCATCTTGTATTTCAATAACCGAGCTCTTCATTTTATCTTTTGAAGTGACAAAGATGTTTGCTGGATAGATGGTCATTTCTTCCAGTGTTGTTATCCCTTTTCCTGTTACCGGATCAAAGGTTTCTAATTCTTCAATTTCGTCACCAAAAAATAATACACGATAACAAATGTCAGCATAAGCCGGATAAATATCCACAGTGTCACCCTTTACCCTGAAATTGCTACGATTTAATTCGACTTCATTTCTTGAATACAAGCTTGAGACCAACGCGCGTAAAAAATCATCTCTACTAATTTTATCGCCTACATTTAATCGGATTACATTATTCGTGAAATCGTCGGGGTTTCCGATACCATAAATGCATGAGACGGAAGAAACTACGATCACATCTCGCCTGCCAGATAAGAGTGCTGAAGTGGTGCTTAATCGTAATTTTTCAATTTCGTCGTTAATGGATAAGTCTTTTTCGATATATGTATTGGTAACAGGAAGATAAGCTTCGGGCTGGTAATAATCATAATATGAAACGAAATATTCAACAGCATTATTAGGAAAAAACTGTTTGAATTCGCCATACAATTGTGCTGCCAGAGTTTTGTTATGGCTTAAAACCAAAACCGGCCTGTTAAGTTGATTAATAACATTTGCTATAGTAAACGTCTTACCTGAGCCGGTAACACCCAACAAGGTTTGTGCAGAATCACCTCGGTTAATACCTTCAGTTAATTGTTTAATTGCTTCAGGTTGATCTCCCGTAGGAACAAAATCTGATGTTAATCCGAATTTCATAGTCATTAATTCATCCCAAAAGTACTAATTCAGGTAGTATATTACTTAAAAAAGTAATAAATAATTCGACCTCGCTTTTATTATATAATGATCGGATAGTTTTGTTCTTAATTTTTGGTAATTGTAAATGTTCAGTATAAAGTGGACTGATTTAGAGAAAAGGTTAAGGGGGACAAAATGGTGAAAATATCCAAATGGGTGCTGGATTAATATAAATTGATAAATTAATTGTAATTAAGGCAATAATTATTAAGCAATTCAGCTATAGTAAATAGCTGAATAAGGGTGAAGGTAGATTGCGGTTTAGGGAATTCACTTCTTATTGCTAATTTTAAAAAGCATTTCTCTTTCCTTTTGCGACAAGCTTGAATATCCTGATTTTGAGATTTTATCTAAAATTAAATCAATTTCTTTTTGTTGTTTCTTTTTCCTTCGATTAAATTCATCATCGGTTTCTGCACGCTTAGAATAATTCGGATTCGAATATGCCTTTCGTGGGCCTTTCGTGCCGTAAGAAATCTTTGGGAGCTTGAAGAAATTATCAAATGAATATCCTTTTTTTAGAAGTGAAATGTATAAAAAACCCCAAAAGGCACCACCGATATGAGCAATATTTCCACCGGGGTTTCCTCCTTGAATATTTAACATTGATATGGCGATAAAAAAGAGTGCTACATATTTTAGTTTAACACGTCCAAAAATTATGAGTGGAACCGTATAATTTGGAACATGGGTTGCAATAGCAACTAATACAGCAAGCACAGAAGCCGATGCACCCAAGGCAATAGAATGGTAAACCGCATTTTGAAAAACAGGAAAACCGTTGTATGCCAATATATACAAAAAGGCACCGAATAACCCGCCCCAAATATATACACTAAATAATTTTTTACTATTCAGGTATTCAACAAAGATTCTTCCTCCGAAATAAAGCATGACCATATTTAATAATAAATGCATGAGGTTCTCCTGAAGAAACATATAAGTGAATACGGTCCATGGTTTCAAAGCCAGTTCATTTAAATTGGAGGGGACGGCAAACCAATAAACAATGAACGAAATTCCACTTTCTTCTGCCAATCCGGTTTTAGCCTGGAAAAGCCAGAAAAAGAGATTCATTAAGTTTGCAAAAATAAATACGATCAAATTGATCATAATCAAACGAGAGAGTAAGGATCGTTGTTTGAAGAAGGACTTAAATTCTTCGAGCGGATTATTTCGAGCGTACATTTTATCAGTTAATTTCGTTTCCAGTATTTGATTAAGAAGAATCCAAAGATCATTCCACCCAGATGGGCGAAATGCGCAACATTATCAGCTGGATTATTTGCAATTCCTGAATACAATTCTATCGCACCATAGATCATTACAAACCATTTTGCCTTTATCGGAATGGCAAAATATAAATAGATTACTGAATTTGGGAAGAGCATACCAAATGCCAATAATAACCCAAACACAGCACCCGATGCGCCAACGGTTGGCGTGTTCAGCATCAGATTCAGTTTAGCCATTCCTTCCTGAGAATAATTCATGCCTTGCTGTAATATTCCACTCCCTTCGCTATACACCAAGTTAATCATATCTGTTGTTAAAGCTCCTTCAACGGATTGTATTCTCATAAACGTGACTAACATTTGGATTACTGCAGCTCCGATTCCCGTTACCATATAATAGGTTAGGAATCTCCTAGGACCCCATATATTTTCCAGCGCATTTCCAAACATCCACAAGGCGAACATATTAAAAAAGACATGTCCAATACTGCCATGCAGAAACATATAAGTCACAAACTGAAAGGGACTGAATTGTTCTGCTGCGAAATAATGAAAGCCTAAATAACGTGTTAGATCGATATTAAAAGTATTTTGAGAAGTTATGGTGGCAAGAAAGAACAGCCCATTGATTATTAGTAAATTTTTTACAACAGGTGGTAATATTCTAAATCCGGTAGGTCTAAATTGCTGGTAACTCATTTGTATAGTCTTAATTAAATTTTTTAGCTAATTCATCCATTGAAATAATACTGAATACGGCTTTCCCTGAAGGTGAAACCGTTGGCACTTTACATGCAAATAACGCATCAACCATAGCATTTATTTCTTCATTTTTTAGCAAGATTCCGGCTTTGATTGCAATATTGGCTGCCATTGATTTTGCTAAATTAATTTTCTTATTCAGATTTAATTCCAGCAAGTTCTTATGATAGTTTTCAATAATACCTTCCAACGCATCTCGTAAATTAAGATCGCTTAAATCAGCAGGCCGCCCGGTGACTACAAATGTATTTTTTGTCATCGATTTTATGGCAAAACCAATAATCCCCAATTCATCCTTGATGTCGTTAATTATTTCAGCATCTGAAGCACTGAATGTTAATGTTTCAGGAAATAATTCTTGTTGAGAAGAGCTCTTGTTATTTTCCAACATATTGCTAAATCTCTCAAATAATATCCGTTCATGTGCCAGACTCTGATCTATGATCATGAGGCCGGAAGAAACAACAGTTACAATATATCTATTCTTAAACTGAAATATTCTTTCATTTATTACTTCTGCAATTTCCTCCGGTGATTCTTGTTCTGGAGTTATCTTCTTTTGTTCGTTCGTGATTCCATTCGTTAGTTTATCATCATTGGCCGTTGGTGCTTGTTCAGCGTATAACGATTCCCAATTTGTTGCTTTTGGTTTAGTAAAAGGCTTAACAGGTCTTTTTGTCTGACTATCGAATGGGTTATAGTTCGGATTGGTCGCTATGATGGGCGATTTAATTACTTTACCTTCTGGAGGGTCTGTGAAATTCAATGATTGTTCCATCTCAAAATCAAGTGAAGGTGTAATACAAAACTTCCCTAACGACTGCCTGACCGCTGCACGTAATATTGCATACAATACTTTATTATTCTGAAAATTTACTTCGGTTTTGGTAGGATGAATATTTATATCTATTGTTTTTGGGTCTACTTCAATAAAGATAATATAGCTTGGAAACGCATCCTTCGGTAACAGTTCCTGAAAGGCGGCATCAATTGAATGATGTAAATATGGGTGTTTGATGAATCGGTTATTTGCAAAAAAGAATTGTTCTCCTCTGGTTTTACGAGCAAATTCTGGCTTACCAATAAATCCATAAACTTTTATACTTTCTGTATCCTGTTCAACAGGGATGAGTCGTTGAGAAAAATTTGCTCCCAATAATCCTGATATACGTTGCTTTAACGTAGAATTGTTAAATTGAAAAACAGCTTTTTCATTATGATGCATGGACAACGAAATTGATGAATTTACCATGGCAACTCTCGTAAATTCGTCAATTATATGCCTTGTTTCAACTTGATTAGATTTCAAGAAATTGCGGCGGGCAGGGACATTAAAAAATAAGTTCTTAATCGCGATGCTTGTGCCGTTTGCACATTGTGTAGGTTGCTGATCAATCACTTTCGATCCTTCAATTATAATCAGGGATCCCAATTCATCTTCAACTCGCTTGGTTTTTAGTTCAACCTGAGCTATTGCTGCAATTGATGCCAGCGCTTCACCTCTGAATCCTAAGGATTTTATAGCGAATAAATCAGAAGCTGACTTAATTTTTGAGGTTGCATGCCTTTCAAATGACATTCGGGCATCGGTCATTGACATTCCACAGCCATTGTCAACAAGCTGAATTAAAGTTTTACCGGAATCTTTAATCACGAGCTTGATTGATGTTGCACCCGCATCAATAGCATTTTCAAGTAATTCCTTCACGGCCGAAGCGGGCCGCTGAATTACTTCTCCTGCAGCAATTTGATTAGCCACAGAATCCGGAAGTAATCTGATGATATCATGCATTAGTTCATGGTTATTAAACTCACCAATCTTTGAACAAAATTAGTAAAGAAAATATAATATATGGCCATTAATAATATCCCCAGATAGATCACACTTCTAAGTCGTGACTTCTTATTATTCACTTTACCGCCATTTCGCCATTTTTTTTGTAGCTCTCCACGAAAAAAAGATTTATGATCAGAACTTTCACCTTCCAATCCTAGTTCTTTCCGACGTTGCTCACGCTCTTCCTTTTCAGTATCATAATATAAAGGTTTATATTCGAATTTCTTTGGTTTAGGCGTATGGAAGAATACAATTTTCATAGACAAACTTTTAAACAAAATTATTGTTTTTTTTATAATTGTGAGATTTAATAGTTGAAAATATAATTAAGGTCTCACTGATTTAAGATATTTCATGATCATTGATTAGGATTTATAGGCTTGTAATTGTAACTAGCTTGAGAACAATACGAATTAAAGATTTTTTTTTAGATTTGTCAAGTAGCTTCAATTATCTCAGATGCAAAAGGGTAATAAAGAAATTTCTGCAGAATAATTAATCTTTCCGTCTTATCGGCATTGTCATACATCGGGCACCGCCACCACCACGAGATAGTTCAGATCCTTCGATAGTGATGACACATTTCTCATAATCATCGAGTCTGGCTTTTTTATTTATGATGTCAGCTGCCGGAATAATTTCATAAGCATTTTTATTCATTTCATCAATGGTGTATACATTACGGCTGTATCCCATAACTTTACCGGGTCTTAATGCAAAGAAGTTAGCACCACTGTGCCATTGCTCTCTTTCCTGAGTCCACAAATCTGCAGTGCCACCACAATATATGGGCTTCACATCCCTGCCAATTTTCTTAAGGCATTCAAGTATATTTCTCTCTTCATTAATATTTACCTGTCTGTTATCAATTTCAATATGAATGGTTTTGAAACGGTTGGGTTGCATAATAACAGGTTCATAAACCATGCATTCATCGTAATTTAAGAAGGTGAATACCATATCAAGATGAATGAAGGATTCGCGGTCAGTTGGCAATTCCTGAATAATCAAATGCTTTTTAATTTTTTGTAATTTGAAATTCTTAATGATTTTATCAATCCCTTGGGTAGATGTTCTGGCACTTATTCCAATTATTAATAAATCTTTACCTCCAATAATTACATCGCCGCCTTCAATGTTAATATCTGAATTGGGAACACTTTCTATATTAAAAAGTTGAGTTCTGAATACCGGAGAATGTTTAAAAATTGCTTCCATGATCTGTGCTTCCCTTTCACGCACAGAGCTTGCCATCTGACCAATAAGTATTTCGTTCTGAATAGCAATTGACGAATCTCTCGTGAAAAAAAAATTATGCAAAGGACGTAATGCAAAACGTTGATTGCTTAAGAACCGTGTTAGATTATTCCTCTTAAGTACTACTCCTTCAATTAAATTTTTAGCAAGTTCAGAGTGATTTAAATCGTGCAAATATTCTAACGTATTGGAATGCTCATTTGATTTACAAACCTTATTAAGCAATTTAGTTTTTACCGATTCATCTTTTAAAATTTCTTTTAATAAATCATGAACTTCAAAAACTTGTGTTGTTTCTTTAAGTACTGATCTAAAGGTGGAATATTCCTCTTGCGCAACAGATAGGTTTAGTATATCGCTATACAGCGCACGTTCAGCATTTTCAGGGGTCATATTTTCTACTTCACTACCCATGCTGTGTATGATCACAGCTTCTAATTCACCAATTTCCGAATTAACATTTACACTAATATGTTGCTTTTTATCCATCTTTTGTTTGTTTTAATTTTTTACAAAAGTATGCATTCAGGCTTAGACTTAATCCATTCTATCGTAAAGAAGAAAATAATTCTGGTGGTTCATCGTTTTTTGTTCATATTCAAAACAACATTTGATGAGTGTTGGCGCTCGTCAAACATTCTCCCCAGAAATTGTAGTCTTACAGGTAAACTTCCAGAAGTGAAATCTATCGGAATGGTAAAAGTTGCTTATCCGGTATGTGGAGCAATGATCTGACTATTGTCACCTTGTATATTCTTCGAAGTCTCCGACAAAGGCAGGAGGGTTGTTCCATGTGGAATAAATGACTGCAGCTAATTCATATTCATCATTCAAGAAGTGGCAGTATCAAAAGTCTCAGGTGACCAATACTCCTTTGATGAAAGTGGTTCTTGGCTTGATAAATCGATTATTAGAGATGAAGATAAAACAGTTTTGTAATTAAACTAAGTAATAGTTTTATCAAGAACGCCCTTATTGTGATTTATTAGAATTTTAGATTGAAAAGTAAAATTTAACCCAGTAAATAACGGTATGTAGCTTACCTTAAATAGTAATTTATGTGCACAAATGTGTATATAAAATAAAATGTATTAGAATTGATGTGAGTATAATTTACTGATAATCAGTGTGAACCCGACAAGATTCGAACTTGTAACCTCTTGATTCGTAGTCAAGTGCACTATCCAGTTATGCTACGGGTCCATAAAATCAGCTTTCAATGAAAACTGGATTTTAAGTTTACGAAATTAAATAATTTTCTTGTGAATAAAAACAATTAAAGGTTTTCAATTTGAAATTGAAAATATTGAGTGAAGCTCCCCGCCACAAGTGGACGGGGTGTCATGATGGATGCTATTTTATTTCGCCCAAGGGGCGGGGAATATCACTTCGCCTAATTAATTTTGTTTCACAAAATCAAAGTCTCACTGATTTAAGGATTATTTAATAAATGTAATAAAGCTTTTTACTGAGTTCTATTTTCGTATTGCTTCCAATGGAGTAAATACCTTTAATCTAATAATTCCTTGCTCCAAATATCGCACTTCCAATTCTTATAATGGTACTGCCTTCTTCTAATGCTATTTGATAATCATCTGACATACCCATGGAAATGTCTTTAAAGGACTTGATATTGGCATAAAAGGATTTCTTTAATTCTGTAAAACAATCCTTTAGGTGTTTAAATTCATTCCTTATAATTTCTTTATCTTCAGTAAATGTAGCCATCCCCATAACGCCGGTAATTCTAATGTTATTAAGTGTTTTAAAATAATCGCACGCAATAAGCGATTTAGCTTCTTTCAGGGTTAATCCAAATTTAGCTTCTTCTGTTGCAATGTGAAGTTGCAACAGACAATCAACAATCCGTTTATTTTTTAATGCATGCTTATTTATCTCACCCAATAACTTGATACTATCAACCGAATGAATTAAACTCACAAATGGGATGATATGTTTTGCCTTATTCGATTGCAAATGCCCTATAAAATGCCACTCAACATCTGTTGGAAGCAAGGGAAACTTAGCAGTAAGATCTTGTGCTTTATTTTCACCAAAAATACGTTGACCGGCATCATAAGCTTCTTTAATTACTTCTATCGGTTTGGTTTTAGATACTGCAATTAATTTAACATTAGGGGGTAGGGCGGATTTAAACTTAAGCAGGGTTGTAATTATACTCATTGACTCAGTTTTATACAAATTTAAAGCTTTAAAGAACCCTATTGGAATTAATTTTATATTTTTGCTCACAATTAATTTTTTATAATGCTCAAGTATTTAATTTCTCTTGTTAAGCAACTGTTATTCTGGTTGTTGTATTTTGCGATTATACGCATTGTTTATTTGATTTTTAATCTAAATACCTTACAAAATGAAGGTGTTAGTTTTCTTGAATCGATATTATCATTTTGGTTTGCATTCAAACTTGATTTGGCTACATCGTCCTATCTATTGATATTTCCATTCGTTATCGTTTTAATGCAAAGTGTTTATAACAAGAATTGCTTTGAATTTATAAACAAAATATATACAGGCTTAGTGTTGGTTTTGTATACGTTGCTCGCAACAGCTGAATTAGGAATTTATGAAGAGTGGAAAACAAAATTACATTATAAGGCATTGATGTATTTACAGCACCCATCAGAAATATATAATTCAGCGGAAACAGACAAATTTTTTATGCTCATCGGTATATTTCTATTTTTATCTATTGGATCTATTATAATTTATAATAAGTTTTTCTATACGAGAATTGATCAACAGCCCAAAAGATTATTAAACTTTTTAACCCTTCTGATTCTGGTTCCGGCTTTTCTTGTGCTAGGTATGAGAGGTGGAATTCAGGAGATACCGATTAATCAGAGTCAATCTTATTTCTCTAAAAAAAATATATTGAATTTGGCCGCTGTTAATTCAGGTTTTAATCTTTATATAAGTATCATTGAGAATTATAAGAATTTTGGTAAAAATCCATTTGCATATCTCCCTCAAAAGGAAGCAGAGAAAATTGTTAATAGAATATTTGAAGTTGAAAAGGATACTACATTATCAATTTTAAAAACCCAGAATCCAAATATTGTTTTAATCATGTTAGAAAGTTGGTCTGCTACATTGATAGAATCCTTAGGAGGAAAACCAGACATCACACCGCAGTTTCATGAGTTGGAAGAGAATGGCATATTATTTACCAATATTTATTCTCCGGGCTCAAGATCTGAACAAGGAATGTCTTCTATCTTGGCTGGCTTTCCCTCTCATCCTATATCATCCATCACTGTTCAGCCTGATAAATTTGTAAATCTCAGGTGTTTGACTCATGTACTCAAGGAGAGGGATTATGCGAGTTCGTTTTATTTTGGTGGTCAGCTTATTTATGGGAATATAAAAAGTTTCATTATTCATAATGGTTTTGACCGAATTAGGGATATTTATGATTTCCCAGATGAGCCAAAGGGAAAATTAGGCGTGCATGATGAATTTGTGTTCAACCGACAATTATCTGAAATTAATCAGGAAAAGCAACCATTTTTTTCAATGATCTTTACATCTAGCACTCATTCTCCTTTTGATATGCCTATGGAACGTAAATTATTTTGGGGTGACGAATTAAATATGTATATTAATTCAGCGTATTACACTGATCAAAGCTTGGGAAATTATATTAAAGAAGCACAAAAAAAAGATTGGTTTGAAAACACATTGTTTATTATTGTAGCTGATCATAGCCATCATTCATATACTCGCGATCCTTATCACTCTAAAGAATACCATCAAATACCATTATTGTTTTACGGTAATGTAATTAAAGATGAATACAAAGGTATGCAGATTAATAAACTTGGTTCACAAACTGATATAATCGGAACCTTATTTAGCCCACTTGGGATAGAATCAGAGAATGAGAATTTTCCCTGGAGTAGAAATCTGCTTAATCCATATTCGCCAGAATTTGCATATATCGCTTTTGAAGAAGGTATTGGATGGCTACGCCCTTCAGGAGAGTTCTTTTATGAGCATCGTTTAGATTATTTTTATAATAATACGATCCCAATACTTTATCAGGATTCAGTTGTGAGGGAAGGAAAAGCTTTTTTACAAGTTGTGTTCCAAAGATATATGGAGTATTAAATTTATAAATCCTAATTAGCCTCAAGTTTTGCTCAAGAATATAT
>PIVJ01000688.1 GCA_003353955.1 Bacteroidota bacterium
TGGGAAAGAGTTGCTATGTTTTTTGGTGCTCCTAAATGGTCTTTACAAAGTGCCGAAGAAAATAGATCTGACATGGATGATAAGTTAGAAAAGTATTACAAAGAAACTGTGCCTAAAAGACAAAGAGATTCTGTCGGTGTTAAAAGCTTAACTAAGGCTGAGCAAATAAAATTTATAATAGATTTAGGTGCAACAAGAGGTGAATTTAAAAAACTTACTAATGAAGAAGAACGGGTGAATTACATATTAAATAAAGCTGAAGATTATGAAAATATGGATTTAGAAAAGTTAATACCGAAATATGAAACCGTTAAAGAAGCAAAAACAGAAAAATACAAAGAGTTAGAAAAGCTTTCAAAATCGCAACAAGTAAAGATGCTTATTGAATTAAATATTACACGTGGCGAAATGAAAAAACTTAAAACAGAAGATGATAGAGTAAAATTTATAATAAAAAAATCAAAACTAAAATCTTTAAAATAATTAACCCATGAATATAGGTGATTTGAAAATGTATATAATAAACCTTAGCACACTAGCTATTTCAATGTCTCAAATAGACACAATTTTAAAAATAACTCTGTTGATTGTATCTATTGGATATACATTACATCGCTGGTATTTTGAAATAAAAAACAAAAATACAAACAAAAAAAAATAATTATGACTGACAAGAAAAAAGATTCAAGATTTAAAAAATTACTTATATGGTTAATGAGTAAATGGAATTCGTTCCTTTATATGTTAATGTTTAAAAAGTATGAATAGAATTA
>PIVJ01000689.1 GCA_003353955.1 Bacteroidota bacterium
CTTGTATGCCCTCAAAAGAGGTTAAGAAGAGTTAAGCCATGCTTCCCAATATTTGATCCAAAAGAATGTAATGAAGTATGGAGTGCAGATTATAAAGGGAAGTTTTTAATGGGTAATAAGAAATACTGTCATCCTTTAACAATAGCAGATTCAAAGAGTCGATTTGTGTTTGCTGCAAAAGGTCATTACAGAGAGAATTTCAGATCTGCAAAAGCAGAATTTGCAAATGTTTTTAGGAAGTATGGCTTACCAACTCAGATTCATACAGACAACGGCTCTCCTTTTGGCTCTGTGCAGGCTATTCAGCGCTTTACAAAACTGTCGTGTTGGTTTATAGAGATAGGTGTATTACCAGTATTTTCAGATCCTGCTCACCCAGAACAAAATGGGCGACATGAGAGAATGCATAGAGACCTTAAAGCCGCATGTGTAAAGCCTGCCGCATATGACTTAAAATCTCAACAGCGTCTGTTAAATAAGTTTGTAAAGGAATATAACACAATAAGACCACATGAGGCTTTAGGCATGGAGACTCCATTATCTCAACATGATTTCTCCACAAAACCTTTTCCTGAAAAGATCTTATCATATGACTACTCACCAAATATGAAGGTCATGAAAGTTACACAAAATGGAGCAATGAGATGGGGAGCATACTTTTGGGTGTATATGTCGCAAAACTTAGCAGGAAAATACGTTGGCGCACAACACATTGGTAATGATATTTGGAAAGTATATTATAGAAATGTATTTTTAGGATACTTTAATGA
>PIVJ01000690.1 GCA_003353955.1 Bacteroidota bacterium
GGCTTTCGCAAGTAACTAACCTGTATATCCGACGTGATAGATTGCGGATATAAATACAATTTACTATTTTCATATAGATATATTGGGTAAGTTGTTGTTGGTGCTATTAAAGGTGTTGAATTTAAGTACAAAAGATCGTTACGTTGCGACAGTTGAACTTCCTTTTCGTTTTGATATATAACTGTACCGAGTCTGTAAAAGTCCTCTGGAGTTGCCGTAACAACTATAGCTGCGTTATTTGCAGGAATACTGTTAAATATTATATTAGCTCCACTTATTGTGAAGGCTGTTGTTGATACTCCGCCTATAGTAACAGCTATTACGCTGCTTGCTAGCTGAGAAGAAGTTATCGATGTAAAAGGAAAAGAAATAGCTGTACCGTTTCCTGTAAGTGTTTGGGTAGCTACACCTGCTCCCGATGTTGTTGGTAACGTAAAATATCCTCCAGCTGGAACATAAGCCGCATTACCGTATGTTTTAAATACAGATATGTCCTGATCAACGTTTTTAACGCGATCCGCATATTCTGTATCATTATCAGGTCTTCTGACCTGCTGATTCAAAGTTTCAAAATAGCTTTCAAATATTTCCAACTGTACTTGCGTAGCAACTTTATTAAATTCGTCTGGTGATAGATTACCTCTCTGTTCCTTATTAAGAATAAGTAATACCGTTTTATAAACTATGTCTACATTTACTGCCATTTTATTTCTTTTATTATAAATATTAACCGGTCCCAATTAAGAAACCGGTCAATACTAATTCACCAT
>PIVJ01000060.1 GCA_003353955.1 Bacteroidota bacterium
ATATTACATTTGTAACTTTAATCAGATCGTTAAAATGGAACTCCCCGCCCGCTTGCGGCGGAGTATCATGATGGGTTATATTTTATTTCGCCACAAGAGGCGGGGAATATCACTTCACCTAATTGACTTTGTTTCACAAAATCAAAGTCTCACTAATTAAATGGTAAATACTAACTATTTTGGACTTAATGAAGACTACTCTCCCTACCCTATTTCACTTTCATGATTTTTAAATGAGCATTTAGATGTGAACTTAATATTTGCAAAATGTAAATTCCTTTATCCAGGAAATGCATATCTGAGAAATAAAACAAATTAAATCCATTCGTTAACTGCCTCTCATCGGTGAAAATTATTTTTCCATTTAGATTAAGAATCCGAATTTCGGCGGTTTCATTATTTGGGGATCGAACAATCAATGTGAAATTATCTTTTATCGGATTTGGAAAAACATTAAGAATTGATGATATATCTTTCATATTTTCATTTATTGCAGTATTAAATCCACTGGCAAGATAGAAATCAGGTAAACCATAACCGTACATATTATCAGGATTATCCCAACGATTACTACTCTTTTCTATGATCTCCTTTAAATCTAAATTACTAAGTAGTGGATTAATTTGCCACAGACAGGCAGCCAATCCGGCAATTATAGGAGTCGAGAAAGAAGTCCCATCTCCAGTCATAATTATATTTGAAGCATTCACAAATGTTGCTGACTCTCCCAAAGCCACCACATTCGGCTTAATCCTACCATCCGCCGTTGGTCCTCGCGAGCTGAACTCCGCCACAAATCCTAAACGATCAACACCCCCAACAGTTAATACATTATCACCATCGGCCGGAGCCGCGATATATCCCCACGGTTCATTGCCTGAATTACCGGCACTTATTATAACTAATATTCCTTTTGATGCTGCCATGTCCGCCACTTTTGTGATCGGAGTTGTATTTCCGTCCATATCTGAATAAGAATGATTATGCATTGCATCGTCAAACTCAGAATACCCCAGAGAGGAAGTGATAATATCGGCTCCAACACTGTCGGCATATTCAGCACCACTTATCCATAAAAACTCTTCTAGCAGTGATTCACTATCATTAATTTCTGTTCTGATTAAATGATAATCCGCTTTTGGAGCTGTGCCAATTATTCTGCCTGGAGAATTCGCTGCCATTGTGGACAGCACTCTCGTTCCATGATCTGTTGTGTTAAAGCCAATTTCTTGGCGCCTTACAAAATCGAAAGTGCTCAAAATTTGATTATTAGCCCAAATACTATCAAACACCCCCAATGCATCAACATTTTCAAACCCATTATCCAATACTGCAATGGTGATTCCCTGGCCTAAATATCCAAGATCATGAAGCATATTACCATTGTGCATTTTTATTTGATGATAAGCATCTCCATAATCCAAATTACTTGTTGAATTTTTTAAGCTTTCATGCTTGAGTGGGGTATGTTTCTCATTGATTACGAACTTTATAGAATCAATTCGACTCTTTAATCCGGATGCTACATTGTGTGTTTTTATCACGCTTTCAACAAAGGGTAGCTCACGGATCGCATCTAGTGCCTGAAAATTATCTGGAATAACAGAAATTCCATTTAACCATTTTGTGGTAGCAACCAATTCGGTGCCTGTCTCTAAAACCTGTTGAATATAGGATGGATTTACCGGTAAATCACTTGATGTTATTGGTATTTGAAAATTTACACGACGCTGAATCGCTTTTTCTGAAAGATATTCAGAAGGATTATTGGTTGAAAAGGGTGTATTAATTTTATCCGAAAACTGAATAAAATAGACATCACCGGAGAGCTGCGGAAATACGCCAATGGTAATCACCAGCAGTGAAAGGAACAAAAATAATCTTTTTTTATTTTTCATTTTCCTGAATTTACAATATAACACAGATTGAACTACAAATTGAAAGTATAATAATTTTCAGCATAAATATAGTAAATTTGTGAACTAAAATTTAAAGTATGAGAATTGATATCATAACGTTGTTTCCTGAAATGTTTGACGGTCCTTTTAACCATTCTATTATTAAAAGATCAATTGATAAAAATCTGGTAGAAATTCATTTACACGACCTTCGTAATTATTCTTTAAAAAAACATAAAAGTGTTGATGATTATGCTTTTGGCGGTGGAGCAGGTATGGTTATGATGATTGAACCCATTGATAAATGCATTGAAAAACTTAAATCGGAACGCGATTATAATGAAATTATTTATTTAAGTCCCGATGGTGAGTTGCTGGGCCAACCAATGGCCAACAAATTATCTCTCTGTGAGAATTTAATTTTATTATGTGGACACTATAAAGGTGTTGATGAACGAATCAGAGAATACTTGATCACTAAAGAAATATCAATCGGTAATTATGTACTTTCGGGAGGAGAATTGGCTGCGGCAGTGCTTACAGATAGTATCATCAGATTAATTCCGGGTGTGTTAGGTGATGAAACTTCTGCCCTGTCTGATTCATTTCAAGATAATTTAATTTCTCCGCCGGTCTATACCAGACCCAGGGAATACAAAGGTTGGCAAGTGCCGGATGTGTTACTTTCAGGAAACGAGAAAGAGATACAAGAATGGAAATTGGAGCAATCATTTGAACGCACAAAGCAAAAACGACCCGAAATATTTAAAGCAAAAATGAAGATGAATTCGTTGAACAAGGAATATCTGACTTGTACCAGGAAGAAAAGAAATTATCAGAAGTAGTACTCTATCTTACCATGCCTGCAATAATCATTACTTGCTTAGGTATTTACGGATTAATTAGTTTTACAACCAAATAAAGCTCCCTGCCGCAAGCGGACGGGCTATCATGATGGATTCTATTTCATTTTGTCCCAAGGGGCAGGGAATATCACTTCGCCTAACTAATTTTGTTTCATAAAATCAAAGTCTCACTGACTCAAGAGTTAAGGAAATTGGAATCAGGAAAGTACTCGAATCAAGTGCATCTTCGATCAATTATTTATTTGCAAAGGAATTTCCGGGCTTAATTTTAATAGCCAATATTATTGCAATTGGCATCACTATTCTATTCGCATTTGTTAGTATGTTGTATAGAATACTCAAGGCAATGAAGGCAAATCCGGTTGGTAACTTACGAGAAGAATAAGCTTCACATTATTTGCAAGATTTTTTAATACGAATTGCTTTTAATTAAAAATATAGACGTATATTTGCACTCAATTTTTGAAGAAACCATCATAATAATAAAAGCGATGAGCAAGCAAGAGTTATTACAATACGTAGAAGATTTAAGCACTGTAAAAGATTTTCCTAAATTTAAGTCAGGAGATACCATTACAGTTCAATATAAAATTAAAGAAGGTGAAAAAGAAAGATTACAGAATTTTCAGGGAATTGTACTACAACGATCAGGCAGTGGCAATACTGAAACTTTTACCGTACGAAAAATTTCAAATAATATTGGCGTAGAAAGAATTTTCCCACTATCTTCACCTTTCCTTGAAAAAATTACCGTAAACAAAAGAGGTGTTGTTCGCAGAGCAAGAATTTTCTACCTGAGAGCCTTAAGAGGTAAAAAAGCAAGAATCAAAGAAGCCAGAAAATAAGACCGATTCAAGATATTTTAAAAGTTCCTTTTCGAAGGGACTTTTTTTTGTCTTCATTTTTAGTGACTGCAAGTCGGGATAGCAGATGCTTGAGTGTCCTGAGTTTATCGGAACATATCGAAAACAAGCAATTCAGAATTTAGAGATAAAGTTCCCGATACGGTTTTTCCTCAAGGAATCACTCGAACACCAAACCTTCTCACTACTATATTCTTATAAAAAATCGCACGAATCCCCCTTCATTTTCATCGAACTTCTCAAATCTTAAGTTTGATATTGATTAATCAACTACGCCTCTGCCTAACCACTTCATAAAGCATCACAGCCGCTGCAACCGAAACATTAAGTGAATCAATTTCGCCAAGTATGGGTATTTGAACCTGTGCATCCGAGCGCTTTAAATATTCATTAGAAACACCACGCTCTTCCGAACCCATGATAATTGCGAGGGGCTGATTTGCCTGCATACTCGTATAATTCTGTTCCGCCTTTTCAGTGGCAGCTACAATATGCAAACCACTCTCTTTGAGAAAATCAATGGTGCCTTTTAAATTTTCAGCGCGGCAAACTGGAATGATATTTAATGCGCCCGCCGAAGTTTTAATCGCATCTGCATTAATCTGGGCTGTACCTTTAGCCGGAACCACAATGGCATGCCCACCGGCACATTCCAGCGTGCGAACAATCGCACCCATATTTCTTACATCGGTAACACTATCCAAAATCATGATTAAAGGCGTTTTGCCCTCCTCGTATAAAAAGGGTATAATATCTTCAATTTCCTGATAAGTTACCACGGAAACAAAAGCGATGGTACCCTGATGATTTTTTGAAGTAATGCGATTTAATTTTTCGATTGGAACAAATTGCGTTGGGACTTTATAATCCCTTAATAATTTCTGAAGCTCAAAAAACAATGGGTTTCTCAAACCTTTTCTCACCAACACTTTGTCAATCTCCTTGCCCGACTTTATGGCTTCGATAATTGCCCGCGAACCATAAATTACATCACTTTTTTTTGCCATTGATTTTGAGATTAATCCTGAGATTCAGTTCTATCTAATAATTTCTGTGGTAACAATTTACTTGTTTTAGCACCCAGTTTCTTAATTGTTTCTACTCTCTTGACGAGACTTCCTTTACCCTCAGAGAGTTTATTCATAGATCCTTCATAGGCTTTTTGAGTGGCTTTTAGTTTATTCCCAATTTCAATTAAATCGTCAATAAATCCGACAAATTTATCGTAAAGATCACCACTTTTTTTTGCAATTTCCTGAACATTCTGTCCCTGATATTCCTGCCGCCACAGGCTTTCTACCATTTTTAGGGCAGCAATCAGATTGGTTGGGCTGATCAATAAAATTCGTTTATCGTAGGCATAATTCCATAATTCAGGATCGCGTTGCACCGCTAGCAAATAAGCAGGCTCTACCGGCAAAAACATCATCACAAAATCGAGACTATTGAGTTGGTACAAATCTTGATAATTTTTCCGGCTTAATTCCAAAATATGATTTTTAAGCGAAATACTATGTTCCTTGTAAGCAATTTCCTGCTCAGACTCACTCTCGGCTGACACATATCGTTCATAAGCA
Organism: Bacteroidota bacterium; assembly: GCA_003353955.1. Lineage (GTDB taxonomy): Bacteria > Bacteroidota > Bacteroidia > Bacteroidales. The sequence goes on from PIVJ01000060.1 coordinate 5,205, forward strand.
GTTAAGGACACCTTGGAGTCGATTACCACATTTCGATTCCCGGGATAGCTTACCACAACATCCGGCTGCATTCGGTTGCCATCATCGTTGGTAAAGGATGATTGAACAAAATACTCACGATCTTTAACCAAGCCTGATTTTTCCAGAATATTTTCCAACACCACCTCACCCCAATTTCCCTGAGCTTTTGAGTCTCCTTTTAGCGCACGCGTTAAATTAACTGTATCGCGGCTTACCTGTTGGTTAAGTTCTTCCAGTCGTTTGATTTCTTCTTTTAAAGAAAAGCGTATTTTGGATTCTTTGTCGTAAGTCTCCTCCACCTTCTTTTCAAAATCCTTGATCTTTTCTCCGAGGGGTTGCAATATTTCGTTAAGCTTGGTTTTATTTTGTTCCGTAAATTTTTTCGATTTTTCTTCTAAAATTTCATTGGCAAGATTTTTAAATTCAATCCTGAACTTATCCTGAAGCTCCGAAACTTCTTTCATTTTCTCTTTAAAACGATTATCCAGATTGGTATAATCAGCTTCCTTTTTGCTCAGCTCTCCAACCAAGTGAGTTAAGCTTTCACCCTTCTCCCCCACTTCTTTGCGCAAGGCTTCCATGCCTTCTTTTAATTGCAATTCATTATTTTTGAGTACTTGATTTTCTGTCTCCAACTGTATGCTTCTTTTGGCGAAAGTTGTTTTGGTGTAAAAAAACAGCAACAGTCCTCCAACCACCAACCCAATAAATAAATAGAGTAATTCCATAGCTTATGTTTGAAACGTAAATTTATCAATAATTTACTTACATTCGCATCTTCACAAAAAAAGTTCAGCATTGGTAAATTCAACCAGCAAGTGCAATTTTTTGATCAAAGCTATTTAATCTGAATAATTAATAAAAATTTTTAAAAGTGGGGGTTATTTTATTATCCAATTGATAAACAATATCTTTGGGGTACACAAACAAAGCTCCCCCATGAGTAAAAATACAGAAATTTCAGAATCAGATACATCGACATTATTCATGGCTTTTTATAGCATTTATTCTCACTTGTGATTATTTCTATAGTATTCTTTTTCTAAAAAAGTGCCAACCTATTTTAGCACGACGCAATTAAACCTATTAAGCATAACTGTCCCGCCATAGAAGCAGTTGCCGTTTTATTTTTACTCTACTTGTCATGACGTACAATTTACGAAAAAACATTTACCTGTCAAACCGGCTAGCCCTCGAAGGTTGCTTCTGATGGCGTGTTAGCGGCTGGCATACTTTCCTTTTTTACTGTCTCAGGTAATAATAAATCGCAATACCAAAATCCACTATCAAAGGGATTATTTGCATTGTGTTTATCCGTTCTGTTATAAGTTGAATTGTCTTTTTGTTTATCAGGTGTATATTTTCTGTAAACAATTTCTCCTTTGTCAAATGGAATTGGCTCGCTAAATATTGGTCCATTAAAAACAAATGTATGGAACTCTCCGTTTTCTCCACAAGGATCAACATTATCGGGTAAATCATTTAAGAAATCATAATCAACTATTCTTCCTACAAAACTTTTGTCTAAATATCTTTCATTTACGCAAGTAGTAATTGTTTTAAACCCTAAATCTATAAATTCCTGGATAAGTTTGTCTGTAGGAATTTTCCACAATGGGAACAAGGCATTTAAATCTAATTCTGATAGTTTATTTTCTCTATACGTTCGTAAATCTTCTAAAAAAATATCACCGAACACAGAAACTGTTGCACCTTTATTTTTTAGATCTATCAAAGTTGTTGTCATTACTTTTTCGTACATTTCCATTGTCGGCATTTCAGGTATTTGAATCTTTAGTAAAGGTAAACCGATACTTTCCGCTTGCATTTCCAGCAAGTCACCTCTTACACCGTGCATTGAAATTCGTTGATATTTTTCATTGATACTGGTTAGTAAACATAGTACATCGTATTGTTGTGTCTGTAAAATTTTATACAAACACAGAGCTGAATCCTTGCCACCGCTCCAATTAAATATAGCCTTTTCTTTCAATTGTTTGTTTGCTTGTTTTAAAAAGTTAAAACTAATCATTTCTAATCGACTGTTTTCAACATTCCAACTAACGTCAAAATTAGTTGTTGATTTTCAATTATTTATATTTTTAGTAAACCTAGTCAATTTCCTATATTTTTTACTCTTTACTTTGATGTTATCGAAAATATTCATCGATATTTTTCATCGAAGGGGGATTGCTGGCAACGGGCTTGCGGTATGGAACGTAAGGGATTTAATGCACTTTCCCATCAAGTCTGCACGTAGTCAAATTTGCGTTTTGACACAAATTTAATCTATTTAATCAACTCGTCAAATCGTAGATTTGGCGGAACTGATTAAATGAGAAAAAGCTTCGTAAACCTTTGTAATCCTTATATTTCATGATGCATTGTTGTAGGTTCGTTTATTTTCACTTTTACAAAAAAGGGTTTTAATAAATCATTTTTCATAACAATTTTGAAATACCTAAAAGCATTATACCAAATGCGCTTGCTAAATTAAAATACAACAAGGTTTTTGGTCTGGAAAAGAATGTAGCTAATTTGCTACCAGCAAATGCAATAAGCATCTGAACCAAGAGGCTAGCAATAAATATAATTAGCGCATGTATAAGTACATTTGCTTCTCCATCAGATGTTAATAATCCTGCAAAACCCGAAAATACTACAATAGTCAATGGATTGGCTATAGTTAACCCGTCAGTAGTTATGAATGGATATTTACATGTTAACGAGTACTTACCTTTTTTTTTCAGATGATTGTTTTTTAAAAGTAGTGTAAATCACCCAAAGGCCGAAGGTAACGAGAACAGCAGATGAAACAATAGGAATAATCTCCTTTTGATTTTCTATAAGAGGAATCAGCAAACCACCGATAGTAAAAGCAACTATGGCGTATGTAACGTCTGCCGTTGCAGCTCCTAATCCACACAATGCTCCATTCCTTAGACCGCAATTAATACCTTGATTAAGTATCAAAATAGCTATAGAACCAATTGAAATGGCAAGCGTAATCCCAAAAATGAATGTTTGAATATACGAGATCTTTATTTCTTTCTTATTAATGTTCGTTAAGATACATAGTTTACAAAAGTTATAGATTAGACTTTACACTAAATTAGTTTCTAACCTTACTGATCTTTCTTTAGTTCTTAATTCATTTTCATTGAAGTATCGTAACTATTTAGGAGGTATGTGTCCATCCGTAATAAAATTATATCCTTTAAAGGTAGTACATAATTCGAAGAATACATTACGATCATGTTTTCTTGCAGTAGAAACAAAACTTTCAATTCTGGCATAAGTTTCTGCCCCTTTAAAAGTACGAAAGCAATTTGAGATTTTCTGTTTTACTTTTGAAGGTCTAATATCTCTCTCGGCAAGATTGTTAGTAAAAGACACCTCCTTATTGAAGGCGAATGACAGAACTGCCCCCTGTTTCCTAATTAAGCGCTCAACAAGATTTCGACCTTTAGCTCGTTTATACCTACCTCTTTTCCCAGATGTTTTCTTTGGTGGAGGTTCAGATTTTTCACCAATATTACAAATGAACTTGTGATAATTTAATCATCCCTTATAAATTATCTTTTAATTATGTTAAGTTATCTAACGATCATGATCTTAGATTCAGTATATGGGGAAGCACCTAAGCACTCCAATCGATAAATATAACTTCCCGCTTTTAAATGGAGCAAATCAGCATTGATGTTAACACTGTAATTACCAGCCACTTGCTCATTATCTACGAGGGTTGTCACCAATTGCCCAATAGTATTATAAATATATAGTTTCACCTTATATGATGATGTAAGCTTATAATTAATGGTTGCAGTATTGTAAATTGGGTTAGGGAATATATTGTTCAATTCACTCACACCACCACCTATAGCTGAGAATGATGGAAGTGTCATTTTAAAATTCTTAATCTTAATTCCATTCGCATCAATTATATGACTTTCTTTATTAAAAGTAATATTGCTTAACCCGCTCATATCGGCAACAGAATTTGCTCTAAAGAACAATGTAATTAATGGCCGTGAATGATCAAGGTTAGCACCAATCCCAGTTATGTCCTGAAATGATATTTGAATCTCGCCATTTTCTACATGATAATTATAATCTTTCATTTGTGATGTTAAGGATTCAACAATCAATGAATTATGGGGGTATCTTAAGGACAATGCAAAACCTCCTATAGCACTAATCTCATTTAAATAAATCGGTATTTCAACCAATTGATTTCTGGTAACACTTGCTTCATTGTCATAATTTACTTTAAATGTATGCGGGATAGTTTTAAGTATAGGATCAAAAGATACATCTACATCACCAGCACTAGCAGCAAATGAAGCACCATCAGCAGCTTTAGTAGAATTGCCCGTTACTTCAATTACTTTAGGTATGAATACGATTTTCCCAAAAGAAAAACCTTCTCCATATAATAAATAATCGTTATAAATGGCGGAACAATCATCCCCGTCAACCTTACCATCTTCATTAATATCAGCGGATTTTATTTGCAATTCAGTTAATTGAACCATTCCAGATAAATACGATGAGATCAGGTAAGAATCAGAAAGATCGACTGTCCAACCATCAATATATCCACTAACATCAAGTGTATACGATCCAAGTGGGACATTTTCGAATCTATATTTTCCACTACCATCTGTTGTAGTTTGAGCGTAATTGCTTCCAGATGCATCATACAAAGTTACAGTCACTCCCTTGAGAGGCGTACCTACGTCATTATTATACCTAACGATGCCATCAACAGTCGACGTTTCTGCAAACGCATCATTTGATAGCATCGTTGTGGATGCAATCAAGAATAGAACAGTAAATAACTTTTTCATACCAGATCATTTTTTATGCAAAATACAGTTAATTTTAATCAACGCAAATTAGTAGCATCCATAACTAAAGTTTATTAGGTGCTTTCCTATTTATTCTTAAAATGGAATAAAGGTAACCCCTAAATCATGTTTATTTTAATTTAAACTTAAGCTAGGTTTTTAATTCTGTATCAATAGTAGAAGTATGACGAATTCGGTAAATGAGACTCCACGCCGCAAGCGAACGGACTATCATGATGGGTTCTATCTTATTTTGCCCCAAGGAGCGGTTAATATCACTTCGCCTAATTTTTTTTTTTTCACAAAATCAAAGTCTCACTGATTTAATGTTAGGTATCAACAGAAAAATTCTATTTTTGATGAGAATATTAAATTTCCTGTAAATGACTAAAACACTTTTTATACTCCTCATAACGTTATCCACAGCCTTAAATGCTGAATCATCCAATTATCAAATAAAATTTAATTTAGATTCATTTAATGATAGCGTGTATTATTTGGCATCTTATTATGCTGATAAATTTCAGATGATTGATACTGCTAGCCCAATAAATAACCAGGTGATCTTCGAAAATGATAAAAACCTGGTCGGTGGGATTTACATACTGGCAGGTCAAGATAAAAATAAATACATTGAATTCTTACTTGATAAATCTCAGGAGTTTACTATTAGTGCCAATGCCAATAATATTGTTACATCGTTACAAGTTGTTAACTCAACAGATAATGAGCTTTTTTTTGAATATTTAAAATACAGTAAGATTGAATCTGATAAGATTAATTTATTACGAGAAAAGCTCGAAGATACCAAAAATAACGGAAACAAGGATTCGATCAGTGAACTAATTAAGCACTCAAATGATAAGATAACAACTTATAGAGATGACTTTATACGTGACAATCCAGAGGCTCTGCTCTCCAAAATTTTTTATGGAATGAAGGACCCGGAAATTGATCCTAATTTAAACCGGGCTGACTCCTATGCGGCTTTTAAGAAATCATATTGGTCGAATACAGATCTCACTGATCCGAGAATGTTACGAACTCCAATATTACACTCAAGACTCATTAACTATTTTGATAAACTTATCTTGCAACACCCTGATACTTTAATAAAAGAAATTGATATTTTACTGAATAAAGAAATTCATAAAAAAATAGTAAAACACTTCATTTGGAATTTTTTATTAAAATATGAATATCCTGAGATCATGGGTTTGGATAAAATATTTGTTCATATGGTAGACAATTATGTGCAAGCCAATAATATTTCAGAAATAAGTGAATCGACAAAAAGTAATTTAATTAAAAGAAGCAATAAAATAAGAAAAGTATTAATTGGTGAAAAAGCTCCTGAATTAATAATGATGGACACCAATAATCAATTGCGCTCATTATATGAATTAAATAAGAAATTTGTCATTGTCTTATTTTGGGATCAGGAATGCCAAACATGCCAAGAGGAAATAATACAATTAAAAGCCATATTAGCAACGCAAAAATATGAGCTCGATATTTATGCGGTTGGCACAGATGGAAATATTGACGAATGGAAAAAATACATCAAAGATAATAATTTGAACTGGTTAAACGTTAACGGAACACAAAGTGTAACCAAAGATTATCACGAGATATACGATATTTACAGCACTCCAACAATTTACTTGTTGGATGCAAAAAGAGCAATAATAGCAAAGCGATTATCGGTGATGCAATTGGAAGAGTTTTTTGAAAGTTATTTAAGAAATAATTAATTCTTTCGTAGAACATGATTTTTGGTGTTTTAAACAAGCCGAACGTTCATATTTAATTGCATTTCAGGAGAACCTTTTTAAAGATTTCACGTATATATTGATTCTTAAGTTATAATTATAAGGTGCACTTACTTATTAAAATGACAAAATTAAAAGATATGGCTAGCAGCAATCAGAAGCAAAATGCTTGTTTCGGAAAAATCATCATTGTTATATTATTGCTAATATCTAGCAGCTTTACGAGTGTGTATGCACAATGTCCAACTATAAGTGGCTTTACTGATAGAGATACAATTTGTGAATCAGATGTATTTTATATTTTTTCAGGTATAAGTGTAAGTGAAGGAAGCATTCTGTGGTCGGGAGGGTCTGATGATTTTGTTTCTACAAATATAGCCAACCCAACTTATTATCCAGGAATCGATGAATCGGGAGAGGTTGTATTAACCATGACGGTCTCCAGTACTACATGTTCAGATGATGTTATTGAGGAAATGACCCTCTTCATTCAGCCCGAACCAATTGTATATGCAGGAAACGATACAATTGTTTGCAAGGGAAGCACGGTACGTATTGAAGATGCAACTACAAGCCTTCCCGACAATGTAACTTGGACACGTGAGGGATTTGGAGATTTTAATAGTGCTAACCTGCCTAGACCTACTTATACACCACATGAAAACGATTATGCTAACGGAGGAGTTACTTTAATAATGACAGTTACAGCTACTGATCCTTGCTCAGAGGTATACACTGACACAATGGAAATAATATTTATTGCCCCTCCGACAGCAGGTATTGTAAATGATGATACAATTTGTGAATCAGATGCACCTTATACTTTTTCAGGTATAAGTGTAAGTGAAGGAAGCATTCTGTGGGAGACGACGGGAGATGGTGAGTTTGATCAGGCAACTATAACTAAAGCCAACCCAACTTATTATCCAATGGATGAATTGGGAGATGTTAACTTAACCATGACGGTCTCCAATTCTCCATGTACACCTATTACTAGATCAATGACTCTTACCATTCAGCCCGAACCAACTGTATCTGCAGGAAACGATACAATTGTTTGCCAGGGAAGCGATGTATATATTGAAAATGCAACTAAAAGCCTTCCCGACAATATAACTTGGACATCTAGCGGAAAGGGATCTTTTAATAATCCTACCCTGACTAACCCTACTTATGAACAAAATGCAAGCAATTATGATATCGGAAGTGTTACTTTAACAATGACAGCTACTACTACTACTTGCTCAGGGTCATACACTGATGAAATGGAAGTAACATTTATTGCCCCTCCGACAGCAGGTATTGTAAATGATGATGCAATTTGTGAATCAGATGATTCTTATATTTTTTCAGGTATAAGTGTAAGTGAAGGAAGCATTCTGTGGTCGGGAGGGT
>PIVJ01000691.1 GCA_003353955.1 Bacteroidota bacterium
GAAGAAACACAAAAAAAGAATTGGGAAGCTGTTGAGGCTTATCAAAAAGAAGTGGCTTCTAAACAAGAAGAAAACTCTAAAAAATCTGCTGAGTTGGAAACTGCCTTAAAAGAGCAAAGTAAAGTAATTACTGCTTTAAAAGAAAAAGGAAGTAATTCATTAGCGAATGCTTTAGAAAAAAAGACTGCTTCTATTAAAACAGCGATTGAAGAAATTGCACAAAAAGGAAAGGCTTCTTTTTCTTTAGAGCAAAAAGCAATCACTTCAGCTTCTGTTGTTGATGGAACTGACCAATATTTTTACGGTCTTGATGGTGTTGGAAAACAGCCAGTACGTCAATTAGTAATGGAAACCTTGTTTTCTTCTGTTAATGTTGGTCCTAATTCAGGGGGAACAATCAGATACACAGATCAAGATGTATTGACAAGAGGAGCAAATAACGTTGCAAATTGTTCTTTATTTCCTGCTTCTGACATCACTTGGAAAACAACAACTGATTCAGTTAAAAAAATCGCTGATTCTATTCCAGTTTGTAAAGATGCTATGGAAGATTTTGGATTTATTGAATCTGAAGTAAATACTTTCATTCTTGAAAACTTGCGTTTGAAATTAGACCAACAATTGTTATTAGGAACTGGTACAGGTTTAGAATTAAATTCTGTTGATTCTTATGCTCAAACTTGGGGCGTTGGTGTTGGTTCTCCAATCGAGGGAATGGCCGCTTCTATTCCTTTTCCTACAACTTATGACGTTTTAGCTTCTGCTAT
>PIVJ01000692.1 GCA_003353955.1 Bacteroidota bacterium
AATAAACCACTAATAGTTCATAGTAACTCCCACAAAGTATACATTTCTGAAAAGTAAACAAACTAGAGAATCATATGATACCATTGTCCTTTGTGTCACTTGTCTTGTGTTTACACAGCAATTAGACAAAGTTGACATTGAATTTTTTTGAAAAATTGATTCAACTTTTTTGTTTTTGAATGTAGTTTTAAAATGTCTTTGGAAAAACAATCTATTAATACTGATCCACAAAAGCGTGTCTCATTTTTTCCGAATTTTTATTCGTTGCAGAGCTATGAACGTCTAAAGTTGGAAGAACGACACTTCATTAAAACATCAAAATGCTCAGACTTTGACCTAATATTGTGAGAAAACTAAGCCACCTATAAAAAATTTGAGACACACTTTTGTGATTTACATTCTTGTGATGAGATTGCCGCAAACCAGATGTTTTTATGAGCAAAACTGAAGAAGTTGAATCAAAATGAAGTTGGGGTATTGTTGAAAATGCAAACACGCATAAACAAGCTTCAAAGGGAAAGCCGTCAACCAAAACAACCAGGTCCTGGTCAACTTTTTGGCTCAAAATACATTCTAGGCATAAAGTTAGATGGAAATTGATTCCTGCATATGAATCTTTGGTATTACTTACACAAAATATATGAAAATTGCAAAAAAGTCAGTTTGAAGGCATTTAACCAGACGTATATCCTTAAGCCTTTGTGACCGCAGGCGTTCCAACATTCGACATGCTTCTAAGGAAGAGTGTATACAATCTGGAGCAG
>PIVJ01000693.1 GCA_003353955.1 Bacteroidota bacterium
TACTTGGACTATGAATAGGGTAAATTGTTTTGAAAAGGATAAGTGGAATAGGAAAATTGGTTTGCAGTATTTTGAGTGTGATAAGGCTTGGAGAGTTTGGAGGAATGGGGAGCATACTGATGATTGGGAGGCTTTTCAGTCTAAGGTTGAGCCTAATGTTTTGAATATTCATAATAATATTCAGACTTTTCTGAATTCTACTGATAAGGTGTCTCGAAAGCATCTTGCTGCTTTTTACCATAAGATTGAAAAAGAGATTTCTCTTCTTAAGTGTATTCAGTCTAGTTGTCAGAAAAATGATTTTGAGCATGTTTACAATGCTATTAATGGCGATTATTTTTTGTCTTTAACTGGTATTCAGGGGTTTGATGCTGCTTTTAAAACTAAATTTTTAAAGGCTTATGAGGAATATCGTGGGGCTAAATCTACGGCTAATCGGTTTGAGAAACTTAGACTTCAAAAAAAATTAATTTATCAAGCTGATTGTATTAGGAGTCAGAATGATCGTTTTATGATAATTGCTGAGCAGAAATTTTCTGGTTTTTGGAAGGAACTATCTTCTATTATTCAGACTAATATTGATATTCGTTATGCTAATTTAGATTGTTGTGATAATGATTATGGACTTCTTATGTTTCAGGAGAGGTATGCTAAGGAGCAGGTTGAGATTCAAGATCCTGATATTACTGAGGAGCTTTCTAAGTGGGAAAGTGAGCTTAATCAAGTAAATAAAAGGATGGAGAATGATAGAGCTAAATATCAAA
>PIVJ01000694.1 GCA_003353955.1 Bacteroidota bacterium
CCATGTATCATAAAATTAACAGTATGATACATCCTTTCATCTCAAACACAGTTATGTTACTCTATTTCAAAGAACTTAATCTTTATTTTCGTATCCTTGAGTAACGCAGGACACACTACTTTACACAACATGGTATAAATTCAATGGCTACAATAGATTAAATTTGTAGTCATTGTTGTTTTATAAAATTATAACTATATTTGTTTTGTCGGTATTTTAATACGCCACTAAATTTATACCTTAACGTTTGTAATCCATACCTTCTAAATCGAGAATTAAAAATGAAAACAATTCTGTCCTCCATACTTTTTATTATTAGTATTTCTGAGCTCGTAGGTCAGAATTTCGAAAAGATCACCTTCAATGCTTCAAATCCTGACGGTTATTATTTAGTTGTACCTCCAAACTCCGATGAAATAAAGGGTGTTCTGCTACTTTTACCTGGTTTTGGGCAAAATGCTGAGAGTATATTTCCAGAATCCAAGCTGCATAATGTTGCTTATGTAAACGACATTATGACAATAGCAATTGCTGGGGGCAGGAAACTGTATGCAGATGATCAAGTCACCAAAAAACTCAATGATGCTATCAATCATATCAAATCAAAATACAAGATTGCTCCAGACCAATTTATAATTGGAGGCTACTCAGCAGGCGGAACCATTAGTCTTGGGTATGCCGAATATTGTAATTCAACGGAAAACCCTCCAATGAAACCTCAAGGTGTTTTTGCTGTAGATTCACCTGTGGATTTGTTTATGAT
>PIVJ01000695.1 GCA_003353955.1 Bacteroidota bacterium
ATAGATAATATAGTTGTAAGATAATAATAATAATAAATAATAATAACAATGGCTTTAATTTTAATCGCAATACCAATCGCTTTAGTAGCAACCTTCTTAAGATCTACTGATGAGTTCTAACCTCAGCCGGTCCTTGATACCAAGGCGGATCCATTGCAGACAAACCACGTCTACTCTAAGATAATATAAATGTAAGTAAGTAACTAATAAATATAATAACAATGACAAAGATTCTATTCAACACAGTCTACAAGACTATCAACCAGATCACAAACAGTAACAAACTGAACAGACCAGTCCATATAACATACGGCGGACTGATAGCCGACAACAGTGACGTCGAAACAATAACCAAGATACTGGACCGTGAAATAATAAAGTATAAACTAAAATCCATATAACTATGACCTTACAAGATCACAACACAATCAATGAACTGATAAGGTTCTACCAGAAGAACAGAAGCGAAGCCGACTACAGGAAAGGTATACAACCTATCGACGGCCACAAGATCGCCGGCCTGATGATGTCCAACTATCTCCAGGGCAAAGAGCTAGACCTAAACATATACTAATCTAAATACAATAACTATGAACACAGAAACATTAAACAAAATCGAAGCAACAGTAGACAGAATAACAGCAACCAGTAATACGATCTCGGATATCCTCGAGAGCTGGGGCTCGGCAGCAGGATCTGCGCTGAGGAGCTAAGCTAAGATCACGACCTCGCGGCGACAATGCCTGACCCCGAACCCTAGAA
>PIVJ01000696.1 GCA_003353955.1 Bacteroidota bacterium
TTTTTGCATACATTCAGAAACTCACCACTACACAGATACCACCAGTAAGTCTGTAATATTTCTATGGTGGCTAAATGGGTTAAAAGGTATACAATTCGAATAAAAGTGGTTTGGATTCTGTCAAACAATAATTTTGCGAATTATACGACAAAATGTTTAAAAAGATTTAACCATTTCACGGTTTTTTCCTGAAGTGTCCTTGAAAATGACCTTCAATGGCGTAATGAGCTTGACATTTAGTCCCAAAATTCAAGTGTCGAATGGAGCACTCAAAGGCGTATCGTTGGTCATCCGGTGAAGCCGAGGAAAAGTTTTTGGGTCATTTCTGGTTTTCGGACAGCTGTCTTTTTGACCATTTTTAGACTTTTTTTACTCATTTTTACGTTGCATGTCAGTGGAATATTGGAAATGGTATCGCAAAAATAGGTACATCAATAGACAGTATAAGGGTTGAAGCATTTCTGGACATGTATATATTTTAAATTACTCTGACCTTCCCGACCACATTTTGACCTTGAAAATGGCTATATTATATATATTGTCATTTGACCTTGAAAAGGTCAAGATAATTTTGCAGACTTGCAGCTGTTAATAAGTCCTCCCCTTCCTGACTGTTATCCAGTGATTTTTTTGGACACGTGACCTACCGTTTCAGCACAAAATGGCCGACAAATCTGGCCGAAAAAATAGCTTATTACGTAATCGGCTGGGTAATTAGCATCAAATCTCTTGGTGGTAAATGGTTACGTCACGGACTTTATC
>PIVJ01000697.1 GCA_003353955.1 Bacteroidota bacterium
TACCATCATACCACATGCTGATTTGAAAAAATGCCTAAAATCTTTGATTTACAAAACATTTCAAAAAAATTATTTTAAGAATTTGGTTATAACTTCCTCTAAGGCTTTCTTTGGAGAGTCAAAGGGCAAACATGCATCTTTTGACTATTCTGCTTTTGTAGAAATATTTGAGTTCCTAATCGATAATATTTATATACAGTTTGGGGATAGTTTGTTCAGACAAATCATTGGAATTCCAATGGGTACTAATTGTGCACCACTTCTTGCTAATCTCTATCTGTTTTCCTATGAATATGAATTTCTTGAGTCACTCTCAAAAAATAACATACATCATAGTCGTAAATTTAACTTTACTTTCCGCTTTATAGATGATTTACTTAGTGTCAATAATAAGCATTTCAAAACATACCTGCCCGAGATTTATCCAAAGGAGTTGGAATTGAAAGAAACTACAGAATCTGAGTCAAGTTGTTCATTTTTAGACTTACTTTTGTATGCAGATGAGTCCCAACTAAAATTTAGGCTTTATGATAAAAGGGATGATTTTAATTTTCCCATTGTAAATTACCCATTTCTCGATAGCAACATACCTACCTCTCCTGCATATGGTGTTTACTTTTCTAGACTTGTTTGTTTTGCTCACATTTGTACAAAGTTTGAAGATTTTGCAATACTACACAGAATGCTGGTTACAAAATTGCTCGGTCAAGGTTATAAAAGAAAAAGGCTAAAGAGTGCCTTTCTTAAATTTTGTAGGGAG
>PIVJ01000061.1 GCA_003353955.1 Bacteroidota bacterium
ACAAATTTATATTTGCCATGAGAGAAAGTTTTTTTGTTAGAAAGCCTCAAAGGTATTTTGAGTTACTGAGATTCTTTCTCTCTTTTTTGTTTTTTTATAAAACGTTTAGGACGCTGTTGTTGACGAATTAATTCTACAAAATATTATAAGACCGTATATTTTTCAGAAAAAACATTCAAAAATAACTTTTGGCACAATCATTGAATATTCTTAGCGGGTTCGAACATTTTTAATCTTTTAAATTCTTTATTATGAACTCTTTTAAAAAGTATCGGGAAAACAGAAAAACAAGATCGTTCTTTATTTTATTAATCTTAGGACTTCTCACCTTAGGTGCTTGCCATAAAGAGCATGTAATAATTGACGGGGCTCCCGGAAGAGCTTATTTAGCACTGACTTGGACTGAAATTGAACCGGATTACATTGATCCTGGAACATTTGCCATTCCAGATCTATTCTATTGGGATGAGTATTACAGAATAACTCCTGGTTTCTATACTATGTATTATGATGGTGCGTATTATGACCAGGGAGATTATATAGAATACGCCTGGGAAGTTGATTACGAAATATGGATTAACTATGGCGAATTAGGAACAATTATTTATGATGGAAGAAATGGTGCAGATACATATTTTGTAGTAGAGTGTAATCCTTACGACCCTCATGTTTATTTGGATTTAAAATCTACACAGCTAAATAAAAAATATACTGTTTTAGAGGAAAAAGAAGATTTGATAATCATCCAAGTAGTTAAAGGAAACTACTCGATTAAATTGACCTATAGAAAAGTTGAAAAACGTAAAATCATTAAACAGGAAGTTCAACAATAATGGATTTCCTTCTATATATTAGTAATAGGTTATACTAGCAACGATCTGCTAAATATTGGCAGATCGTTTTTTTATTGGTTCTGTAATCCCAAAATCCAGATCAGTTAAATACCCCACTTTCCAGTATAAAGCAATGAAATAAAGCTGAGATTCCGATCTCATAATGTTCGTTGGAATTAATTCGGCGAATATTTTTTCATTATTTCATTCAAAAAAAACTTGTCTCATTGATTTAATTCATATTTTTATCACACTTAAATAAAATTATGAATTACTCCAAAGACCAAAGAATAATTCTTACACTTGATGCCGGAGGAACAAATTTTGTTTTTTCTGCTATTCAAGCTTGTGATGAAATTATTAGTCCTCAAAACAAAACAATTAAAGGCTTAAACTTGCATCAAATTTTAACCCTTATCATTGATGGTTTTGAATTGGTTAATGAAATGCTTGATAAGAAAGCAGAAGCCATAAGTTTTAGCTTCCCCGGTCCGGCAGATTATAAAAATGGAATAATCGGAAAGTTGGAAAACTTACCGGAATTCAAAGGTGGTATTGCCTTACAACGAATGCTGGAGAATAAGTTTAAACTTCCTGTATTTATAAATAATGATGGTGATTTATTTACATTTGGTGAGGCCATTGCCGGGTTTTTGCCAAAAATAAACTCTTCTTTAAAAGAAAATGGAATAATAAAAGAATATACAAATTTATTGGGGATAACATTAGGTACCGGCTTTGGTGCCGGAATTGTTACCAATAATCAGATGTTTTTGGGCGACAATTCTGCGGGTGCAGAAATTAACAGAATGAGGAACAAACTTTATCCGGCTACTAACGCAGAAGATAGCCTTACCATTCGAGCCATTAAGCGTGTATATAATCGTGAGTCAACTTCTTCTTTTGAAAAATCACTTGAACCAAAGGAAATATTCGACATTGCAAACAACAATAAAGAGGGCAATAAAAATGCAGCACTCAAAGCATTTGAAGAACTTGCGATAGTTGCGGGAGATACCCTTGCCAATGCGAGTTCGCTAATAGATGGTTTAATTGTAATTGGTGGAGGATTGGTTGGCGCGCATCCGGTTTTTCTACAAAAATTGGTTGATGAAATGAATTCAAATTTTACAACTATGGAGAATGAAAGCTTACAACGGATGGAAGTAATAGCTTATAATCTTGAATCCTCAATCGAATTTAATAACTTCATAAAAGATACCTCATTAGAAATTAATGTGCCATTTTGTGATCAGAAAGTGAAATACGATCCTGTTAAAAAAATTGGAGTTGGTATCAGTAAATTAGGCACATCTAAAGCTACATCAATTGGTGCATACGTATTTGCACTGAAACAACTCGATCAGGTTTAAGTATGACACTACATTCAATTGAAACCGGAAATTTAAAATTGGACGGAGGTGCCATGTTTGGTGTTATACCAAAATCAATGTGGCAAAAAGTATATCCGGCCGACGAAAATAATCTGTGTAATTGGTCGATGCGATGTTTACTTGTTATTGATAAGGATCGAAAAATACTAATTGATAATGGAATTGGTAACAAACAGGATGAAAAATTTCTTCGTCATTATCATTTAAATGGTGATAATACGCTTGAAAAGTCACTTGCAAAACTTGAGTGTAACCTGGATGATATTACAGATATGGTTCTTACCCATCTTCATTTTGACCATTGTGGAGGGAGCATAAAATACAATAAAAATGGGGTACTTGTACCCACTTTTAAAAATGCCACTTATTGGGTTAATAATTTACAGTTTGAATGGGCTACTCGACCTAACCGGCGTGAAGAAGCTAGTTTTTTAAAAGAAAACATTTTGCCAATTCAAGAGAGTGGACAGTTAAAACTGATTGAAAAAGAAGGAGAATTTCTACCTAATATTTACGCTAAAATTTTTAACGGACATACAGATGGACAGATTATTCCACACATAAAATTTAAGGACAAAACCATTGCATTTATGGCCGACCTTTTTCCTTCAACAGCACATATCCCCATGCCCTGGATGATGGCCTACGATACCAAGCCATTAATTACACTTGAAGATAGAAAACGTTTTTTTAAAGAAGCCTTGGAGGAAGAAACAATTCTTTTCTTCGAACATGATTTATACAACGAATGCTGCACCTTACAAATGACAGAAAAGGGAGTCAGGGTTAAGGATACTTTTAAACTCAAAGATTTATTTTAACTAAAAAACAATTATGAATATAACTTTAGTCACTGGATCAATAGTTGTTACACTTGCATTAATTGCTTACTCCATTGGAATTATAACCGAACAACGAAAACATATTATCAATAAAACAGTGTTACGTTTTATAACGTTCGGAATAATTCTCGATATAAGCGCTACAGCATTGATGGTAATCGGCTCCCCCAACAGTCCCTTTACACTTCATGGTTTTTTGGGATATTCAGCCTTAATAGTTATGTTAATTGATGTGATTTCTATTTGGAAATTGAAACTTAAATCAGGAATTGATTGCAAAGTTGAAAAACAATTACACCTATACTCGCGCTACGCTTATGCCTGGTGGGTGGTTGCATATATCACCGGTGGACTTATGGTTGCGCTAAAATAAATGTTAGCTTTTATCGGTTATTTGCGTTAAGCATCGAGGATACATTTAAAGCAAGTTTAATATTAGTTATCGTAAATAAAAACTGCCAGAGAAAAATTCCGGCAGCTTAACCAATTAATCTTACTAGCCTCACTTTTTCCCTCTAAGTTTTTTGGGTATTCTTCCGTTTCTAATGGATTCTGAACGCAAGGGTCTTCCAACAATTCGTTCAACCATTCTACCAATTTCTAAAACTTTATCTACATCCAATCCGGTGTCAATTCCCATTTCATCCATCATTACTACCATGTCTTCCATTGATACCAGACCAACCATTGATGGATCTTCATAATAATAAGATCCGGTACCGGACACAGGAACTCCGCTTACAAAATTGGCTGATTGTCCACCAATTCCTCCCATAGTAGCTTCATAATTAGTCATTCCGGCTTGTAAAGCTGCCAACACATTCGCGAGCCCCCAGCCCCTGGTTTGATGAAAATGTACAATGTGTTTTTCAGGTCTTGGAATTGCATCCAATAGCATCGAATAATATTTATAAACTCTATCAGGCGAAGCAGAACCGTCATGATCCGCATGTTCCACATCGTTAGCACCTATATCAAACCAACGTTTAGTAAAATCGATTGCCTTTGACATTTTTGTAGGTCCTTCGATCGGGCAACCCCAAATGGTACTTACAGTGCCATTTACTTTAATGCCGGCATCGTGGCATTTCGGTATCCATTCTTCACACATTTTAAAGTATTCTTCTATGCTCAATCCTGAGTTTTGACGTTGATGAGATTCGCTGGTTGAAACCATTACCAATATTCGATCAGGACCATATCCATCTTTTTTAGCCTGAATAGCACGTGCGATGGCTCTTTCTCTTATCGTAATGGCTGTTACACTTACCTCATCTAATAAATGCTTTACTTTTTTACTTGCACATAAACCTCTCATTAAATCGTCGGCATCTTTAAACTGTGGCATTCCCTTTGGGTTTCCAAAGTTTGTTGACTCAATATGTTTAAACCCTGCCAGAATTAACTGTTCGAGCACCCATAGCTTCGCTTCCGTTGGAATAAATAGTTCTTCATGTTGAAATCCATCCCTAACAGTGATGTCTCCAATTGTTACTTTTTTCGGATAATTCATTCTTAATTTCTTAATTTATACCTATTCTGCTTTAGTCTTTTTACACTATTTTTATCTGACTTACAGAAAGCCGGATTACAGTAAACATCATACTTATCAGCTAACTATCTACAAATCATTCTGCTTTGCTGGAATTTTCAATTAATGAAAAATTTCACTATACTTGCACCTTGCACAAGTTTAGTTGTTAATCGACTAACAATATAAGTAAAAATACAAATTTTTTGCTAGAATAGATATTTTCATAAAAAATATAGTCAACTAAAAAAATAAGGTGTTTAAGCTAGAAACTAAAATTGACACAGGCTCTGAAGAGTTTAAAAAGAACAAAGAGGAATTTTTAAAACTCCTTAGCCAATACAAAGAGATCCTTAAACAAGTCAAAAAAGGTGGTTCTGACTCAGCCGTTAAAAGGCATAAATCGCGAGAAAAATTATTAGCACGTGAAAGGATCGACAAATTAATCGATCCCAACACGCCATTTCTTGAATTATCAACATTGGCTGCCTATAACATTTATGATAACGGGCATCCATCCGCAGGTATTATTACCGGAATTGGAGTAATCAACGGCCGGGAAACTGTTATCATTGCGAATGATGCCACTGTTAAAGGTGGAACTTACATTAAGGAGTCCATTAAAAAACACTTAAGAGCTCAGGAAATAGCAATGGATAATGAATTAGCCTGTGTTTATATGGTTGATTCTGGAGGCGTATTTCTACCGGAGCAAGCAGATGTTTTTCCTGACAGGGATCATTTTGGCAGATTTTTCTATAATCAGGCGAAAATGTCATCGATGGGAATTCCCCAGATTGCAATTGTAATGGGCTCATGTACTGCCGGAGGAGCTTATGTGCCTGCAATGAGCGACGAAACAATCATTGTTAAAAATCAGGGAACTATTTTCCTCGGAGGTCCACCTCTTGTAAAGGCTGCTACCGGTGAAGTAGTAACCGCTGAAGAATTGGGTGGTGCAGAAATTCATACTGTTTATTCTGGCGTTGCCGATCATTATGCAGAAAATGACATTCACGCCATACAAATTTGTCGCAATATTTTCGAAAACTTAGATAAAAAAAATAAACAAGTGTTGGATTTAAGTCCGATCGAAGAACCTGCTTACGAACCAGCTGAATTATATGGTATTGCTCCAATTGATTTCCGGAAAATGGTTGACCCCAAAGAGGTAATTATGCGAATGGTTGACGGAAGTAAATTCCACGAATTTAAAGCGAAATACGGAAAAACTTTAGTCACCGGTTTCGCTCGTATTATGGGATTTCCGGTTGGAATTATTGCTAATAATGGAGTATTATTTAGTGAATCAGCACTAAAAGGAACTCATTTTATTGAACTTTGTACCACAAGAAAAATTCCATTGATTTTCTTACAAAACATTACCGGTTTTATGGTTGGTAAAGATTTTGAAAGAAGAGGAATTGCAAAAGATGGAGCTAAGCTCGTTCATGCAGTTGCCAATGCCAACGTTCCAAAATTTACAATAATATTCGGTGGTTCATTTGGTGCCGGTAATTATGGCATGTCTGGGCGTGCCTTCAGTCCAAGATTATTATTGATGTGGCCTAATGCTAAAATTTCAGTTATGGGTGGTCGGCAGGCAGCAAATGTACTGGTAACTGTTAAAAAAGATCAATACAATGTGATGGGAAAAGAAATGCCTCAGGAAGAAGCTGACGCATTGAGAAAAAGCATCATTGATAAATATGATCATGAGGGCTCTGCTTATTACAGTACCGCCCGATTGTGGGATGATGGAATAATTGATCCCATTGATACGCGCAAAGTGTTGGCCATGGGAATTTCAGCATCGCTTAATAAACAATTCGGCGATCCAAAGTTTGGTGTCTTCAGGATGTAAAAGATCACAAAATGAACGCTTTCAATAATATCGAATTTGAATTTGCCGATCATATCGGAACAATTTGGTTTAACCGACCTGAAAAACATAATGCACTAAATACGGAGATGATTTCTGAAATCATTACTTGTGTTGAGGGAGTTAACCTAATGCAAGAGGTGAGAGTTCTATTGTTTAAAGGAAGAGGAAAATCTTTTTGCGCAGGCGCCGATTTAAATTATATGAAAGGCATAGCCGATTTTGGATTTCAAGAAAATTATGAAGACAGCCTCAAGCTGGCAAAGTGTTTTAATTCAATTTATACCTGTAAAAAACCAACGATGGCTGTTGTAAAAGGAGCGGCAATTGGAGGAGCCAATGGATTACTCGCAGCCTGTGATTATGTTTACTGTACAAAGGATACGAAATTTGCCTTCTCCGAAGTAAAGCTCGGAATTGCACCAGCTACCATTTCACCTTATATTATTAAAAGAATTGGCGAATTTTCAGCCCGTGATTTAATGATAAGCGGCAGAAAATTTTTAGGCGATGAAGCTGAAAAGGTTCACTTAGTCAACAAATCATTACCCACGAATGAATTGGATAATTTTGTAGATGGTATCATTAAAACATTGATGACAAGTGGACCACAGGCAATGATGGCTTGTAAGGAATTAATTTATACTATTTCAAATAACTATACTTTTGAAGAATCCATCGACTATACGGCAAAATTAATTGCCAAATTAAGAGCTTCAAATGAAGGGCAAGAAGGGATGGCTTCTTTCCTTGAAAAAAGAGACCCTAATTGGGTAAAAGAAAAAAAGAATTAATCATTCCTATATAGAATGAAGAAAAGACAAATAAAATTCAGCTTGGTTTACCGTGACATGTGGCAATCGTCAGGAAAATATGTTCCACGCATTGACCAATTAACAAAAATAGCTCCGATAATTATCGATATGGGATGTTTTGATCGAGTCGAAACAAATGGTGGAGCTTTTGAGCAGGTGAACTTATTATATGGTGAAAACCCAAACAAAGCCGTACGTGAATGGACCCAGCCATTCAATGATGTAGGTATAAAAACTCATATGCTTGAACGTGCGCTTAATGGCATTCGTATGTTTCCGGTTCCTGCCGATGTACGACAGCTGATGTTTAAAGTTAAAAAGGCGCAGGGTACAGATATTTCTCGCTCTTTTTGTGGACTTAATGATCATCGAAATCTCGAACTATCAGTAAAATATGCCAAAGAAGCAGGTATGATTTCGCAGGCTTCACTTTGTATTACACAATCTGCAATACACACGATTGATTATTATTCAACCTTGGCTGACAAAGTGATTGAATATGGAGCAGATGAAATTTGTTTGAAAGATATGGCCGGTATTGGCCGACCTGCAACGCTGGGAAAATTAGTTAAGAAAATTAAAGATCGGCATCCAACTATTATCATTCAATATCACGGCCATTCCGGACCCGGATTTTCAGTTTCCTCAATGCTGGAAGTTGCAAAAGCCGGTGCAGATTTTGTAGACGTAGCAATGGAACCACTCTCATGGGGAATGGTTCATCCGGATGTAATTACTATTCAGGCCATGCTTAAAGATGCCGGATTCGATGTTCCTGAAATTAACATGAAAGCATACATGGAAGCCCGGGCAATGACCCAGACTTTTATTGATGATTTTCTTGGTTTTTTTATCAATCCAAAAAATCGATTTTTATCATCATTAATGATTCAATCCGGATTACCCGGTGGAATGATGGGTAGCTTAATGGCTGATTTAAAAGGCGTTCAGGATGGCATTAATTATTCATTAAAATCTGTAGGAAAAGAGCCTTTGAACGAGGATGAACTGCTGATCAAATTATTTGATGAAGTATCTTATGTTTGGCCAAAACTTGGTTATCCCCCACTGGTAACGCCTTTCAGTCAATATGTAAAAAATGTTGCCCTGTTAAATATTGTTCAACTCTCAAAGGGAGAAGAACGATATTCAATGTTGGATGATAATACCTGGAATATGATTCTGGGAAAATCGGGAACCTTACCTGGGTCACTAGCACCAGAATTAGTTGATTTAGCCAAAAAACAAAATAAAGAATTCTATACAGGAGTACCTCAAGATGCATATCCGGATGAGTTAGACAAATATCGAAAAGAGATGAAAGAAAATGGCTGGGAAACCGGTCAGGACGATGAAGAACTTCTCGAATTTGCAATGCATGAAACGCAATACCGCGATTATAAATCCGGCTTGGCTAAAAAACGATTTGATGACGAAATAGAAAAATTACGTTCACAAGAAACTACAGCCTCAACCCCTAAAACTTCAGTAACGGTGAAAGAGAAACAAGCTCCTAACAGAAATAAGTACAAAAAAGATGCTGTTGAATATCCACTTGCCATGGCAGCGTATTTATTATACTCACTAAATAAAAAATTATCAAATGAAGAACCTTATATGTATCCCAAGCACGATGTTTGGAATGCAATTGGATACTGGCGAAATTTGATGAGTATCCAATTAACATATGATGAGAAGGAATATCAAATTGACGTAAATAAATCAGAAGATAAATTCCAATTCATTATTGAAGGAGCAGAATATGAATGCCAACTTATTTATACTGATAGTGGTGAAGTTGATTTTAAAATTGGAAACGATAGTTACTCAGCTGCTTTTGGTGTGGGTGAAGAAGGGTTGATTAAAGTAAATATCAACGGAAGTGATTTTCAAATGAGCAGAAACGACCTCCTCGAAACAGAACAAACTACTGCTTATGAGGATGATACATCGATGAATGAAGGCGCCTTTATTCTTTCTCCAATACCAGGTCGTGTCTTTAAAATTCCTGTAGATGAAGGTGATGAAATTAAAAAAGGAGATATTGTTGTAATCATAGATGCCATGAAAATGGAAAACAATATTGTAAGTAAACGAGATGGTAAAATAGCAAAAATTATGGTCACCCTTGATGAAATGGTTGAAGCCGGAGCTCCACTCGTAGAAATTGAATAACGATATAACTTGGATATTTGAAAGCTAATTTAAAATGTAAATTACTGCTCATTAAGCAGATGAAACTAGTTAATCATTTTCAGATTACCACATTTTTAAATTAAGAAATCTATATCAACCAAACGATCAAACTATGAATTTTGAATTAAGTGAAGAACAACAAATGATCCGTGAAGCGGTTCGTGACTTTGCTGAATTAGAAATTAAACCTATTGCCCAAGAACTAGACGAAAAAGCTGAATTCTCTTTATCCCTGACTAAAAAGATGGGAGAGTTGGGTTTATTCGGAATGTACCTACCTCAGAAATATGGAGGACAGGGACTTGATAATCTTTCGTATATTATTGCCGTTGAAGAATTAGCGCGAATCGACAGCTCGCAAGCTGCCACCTTAGCTGCACACAATTCATTGGGAATTGGCCCAATATATTCATACGGTACTGAAGAACAAAAACTAAAATTCTTACCTGCACTTTGCTCAGGTGAGGCTTTATGGGGGTTCGGATTAACCGAACCTGAAGCCGGTTCCGACTCAAGGGGAACCAAAACGAAAGCAATTCTTGAAAACGGGCAGTGGTTAATTAATGGTTCAAAAGTCTTCATCACGAATGGATCTTCTGAAATTTCTATTGGTTCAACCGTTCAGGCGGTTACCGGAGAAAAAAATGGAAGAAAAGAATTTAGCTGCATCATCGTTGAAAAAGAAACACCCGGATTTAAGCGTGCGACCATGCATGGAAAAATGATGTGGCGTGCCTCAGATACCGCCGAATTATTTTTCGATGATTGTAAAGTTCCGGAAGAAAATTTACTCGGGAAAATTGGTCAAGGATCAGAAATAATGTTGAGTACTTTGGACAATGGCCGGTTATCTATTGCTGCGATGGGATTGGGATTGGCACAGGGCGCTTTTGAGCTGGGACTAAGTTATGCAAAAAAGCGAAAACAATTTGGGAAGGCCATTTCTAAGTTTCAGGTTAATTCTTTTAAGCTGGCTGATATGGCGTTAAAAATTGAATTGGCCAGAAATCTGCTTTATAAAGCATGTTGGTTAAAAGACAATGATCAACCTTTTGCGAAAGAAGCTGCCATGTCAAAATTATATTGCTCAGAAATTGCCCGGGAAATTGCCAACGAAGCACTTCAATTACACGGGGGCTACGGATTGATGAAAGATTACGATATTGAGCGATTTTATCGCGATCAGCGATTATTGCAAATTGGGGAAGGAACCTCTGAAATTCAACGAATGGTGATTGCTCGTTACATCGGATGCTGATGTGCTAATATGTTGATGTGCTGATGTGCTGATGTGGCAATTTGCTAATTGTAAAATTAAGTACTAACGTTATCACAATCATAGCCGTTATGCTGGATCTATTTCAAAATGACGATCTATATTGATATCTAATTATGGAATACAAAGCTTTATGGCATCCCAAAACGAAAAAAGCCTCTGATTCTCAGATGCAGCAATTCCTGAATTTCATCCATAATAAATATGGTTTACCAGAAAACAATTATCAGGCTCTTCACCAATGGAGTGTCGAAAATCCAGATAAATTTTGGGGCGAATTCTGGAAATATTCTAATATTCTTCATTCTGAAGGTTACACCTCAGTTGTTGATGATTACAAAAAAATGCCCGGTGCAAATTGGTTTGAAGGAGCCCGGTTAAACTATGCTGAAAATTTATTGCAAAGAAGAGATGACAAAACCGCCATTATTTTTTGGGGCGAATCGCAAATAAAACGTAAGATCTCATTTCGCCAACTATATAACGAGGTTGAAAAAACAGCAGCCGGATTGCGTAAACTTGGAGTTATCAAAGGAGATAGAGTTGCAGGTTTTATGCCCAATATGCCTGAAGCAATTATTGGTATGTTGGCCACATCTTCCATCGGCGCTATCTGGTCGTCTTCCTCACCCGATTTTGGAATTAAAGGCGTACTCGATCGGTTTATTCAAATTAAACCAAAAGTTGTGTTCGCAGCTGATGGATATTTTTTCAAAGGGAAAAAGATTGATTCACAGGAAAACCTATTGGGCATTTTGGATCAACTACCCTCTGTTGAAAAAGTGATACTTGTAGATTATATCAACAATATGCAATTAGATAAATTTGCAAACGCAATTACTTATGAAGAATTAGCGAAATCAGCTAAGCAAGCACTTACTTTTGAGCAACTCCCATTTGATCATCCACTTTATATCATGTACTCTTCCGGCACCACCGGACTTCCCAAAAGCATAGTTCATTCGGCAGGAGGTACACTTATTCAGCATTTGAAAGAACTTAGATTGCATTGCGATCTCACCAAAAAAGATATCCATTTTTACTTCACCACTTGTGGCTGGATGATGTGGAACTGGTTTGTTTCATCATTAGCTGTGGGAGCAACCATCGTTTGTTATGATGGAAATCCGTTTTACCCTGATTCGGATGCCTTGCTAAAAATGGCAGATGAATTGGAAATTACCATTTTCGGTACCAGTGCAAAATATATTACCATGCTTGAAAGTGAAGGCCTTATACCTAAAAATATTTCAGGTTTTCCTAACCTGAAAGCCATACTATCAACAGGCTCTCCCCTTTCCGGTGAGAATTTCGAGTACGTTTATCGTGAATGGAAAAAAGATGTGCAGCTTTCATCTATTGCCGGAGGAACAGATATTGTTTCCTGTTTTGTGCTCGGTAACCCAATATTACCGGTTTACAATGGGGAAATCCAGTGCCGGGGACTGGGTATGGATGTCGATAGTTTTGATGATTTGGGAAATGGAATCACTGAAGAAAAGGGAGAATTGGTTTGCAAAAAAGCATTTCCATCGATGCCGGTTTATTTCTGGAATGATGAAAACAACCAAAAATATCACGATGCTTATTTTGATACCTACCCAAACATCTGGCATCATGGTGATTACATATTAATCAGTGGACATGGCGGCGTGACCATGCATGGCCGATCAGATGCTACACTTAACCCGGGCGGTGTAAGAATTGGAACAGCCGAAATTTATCGTGTAGTTGAAAGCATAGAAGAGATTAATGATTCAGTGGTGATTGGCCAACAATATGAAAATGACGAAAGAGTTATTTT
The DNA here is from genome assembly GCA_003353955.1 of Bacteroidota bacterium. GTDB lineage: Bacteria > Bacteroidota > Bacteroidia > Bacteroidales. Next base: position 12,574 of record PIVJ01000061.1, read on the forward strand.
GTTTGTAAAAATGAATCAGGGATACGAGTTTAATGATGACATCCAAAAGATAATTCGCTCAATAATTCGCTCAAGCTGTAGCCCCCGGCATGTGCCGGCAATTATTCTTGAAACACCGGATATTCCTTATACGATTAACGGTAAAAAAGTAGAAGTTGCGGTAAAAAAAACCATCCACGGACAGGATGTTAAAAATAAAGATGCTCTTTCAAATCCGGAATCTTTGGATTATTTTAAGAATCGGCTTTAGTTTAACAGAAAACAGTGAAAACAAACGAAAAACTAAATAATTATCCTAAGCAGCAACTTACGTTTAAAGGTAAAATAATAATAGACCCCTTGTGCATTTAGGAAATATCCATTTTTACATTAAATGAAGCTCCCCGCCGCAAGCGGACGGGGAGCTTCATTCCAAGCACTTATTACAAATCTAATTTTTCCATAACTGCCGACATTTGTACTTCTAATGTATCTACCTTATCTTTTAATGTATTTATCTCCTCTTGTTGCTCAATAACTGCTTGAAGAACGACTGCCG
>PIVJ01000698.1 GCA_003353955.1 Bacteroidota bacterium
AGCTTATCCAACTTCTTTAAAGTTTGTGGCTTCTGAACTTGATCGTATAGATATGCCAAGTGATACTATATTAAACCCTTCTTCTAATTACACTTTTTCTATTTGGTTTAACCCAACTTCAAGCAATAGTAATTCAACTTTAGTGGGTTCGTCAGCACTAGGTAGAGGTATTAATATGTATTACCCGCCTAACAACACGAAAGTAACATTTTATCATAAGACATCTACAGCAAATGAAAGTTTTGATATAGTGTTTCCTGATAGTCCTGTAAACACTTGGAATAATATTACTATTACTTGGTCTGCTTCAACAGGAATTATTAGGGCTTTTATAAATGGAAAATATATAAGTCAAAAAGAAAATATTAGCGATATTGTATGGGGTGGAACCTTAAGAGTAGGCCAATACACTAGTTACGCCTGGTACTTTGATGGACAACTGTCAAATTTAGCCATGTGGGATGCTACTCTAACAGATGGTTTTTCTGGAACCCCTACTACTGGAGATATTGCTGGCGGACAAGTTGCTGAAGTTTATAACAACGGAACTCCTCAAACTACTATAACTGGCTCTCCTGTTGGTTGGTGGAAGCTAAATAATGGTGGAAAGTTCATTACGGATTCTTCTGGGAATAATTTTACAGCCACTAACCACAGCGGTAATTTTCAAACTGGTGGTGCAATAGAACATGCTGGTTTTGTAAATACATTAGTTGGTAATAGCTACGGAATGTCTCAAGCAAACCTTGTTCAAAGTGA
>PIVJ01000699.1 GCA_003353955.1 Bacteroidota bacterium
CACATTCGATTTTTTTTCTTCAAAAACATTACCAAAGTCATAGGCAGTAGTTTTTCAAACTAAAATAAACTAATCGTAGCACGTAAATAACTGGCTCCTTCCTGATATTCGCCTAGCATCCTTGCACACGTTGCAAAATTTATAATTAGTGCAAGAAATCTGTAATTTTAAGTATACTGGTTCATCTTTTAATTTAAGCTTAGAATAAGAAATTAACAGGTCGTTCTCTCTTTGAATCACCTGTGCTCTATCTGTGAGAACCGTGCCTATTGAATCAACTTAGCAGATGTAAATTGTTAAGCCTGGAAGCATAGAACAATATTGAATCACAGAATGTACTTTCCCCTTACACTATGCTATCCTCCCACTCGGCTCCCTAGGCATTCTAAACTGAAAGGTTTGTCTTGAGACGCTCAAACTTTATGTTTTGTCTATTCTCTCTTTCTGGTCAATTTAGGTGCTTTTTAAACCGTTTGACGTAATATGATAACTATAATCATATAATTAGGCTTTGGGCTGTTTAATTAAGCTGAAACGCTTCGATCAAGTCAGTGAACGTGCTACAACAATGCATCATAAAGCATAAGGGTTTCAAGTGTTTTGGTTAGTTTTTTGCAAGTAATATGCTCCGCCAAATCTCCGATTTGACTAATTGACCAGTTTGAAAAATATGGTTATGAAGGATTGCGCGAACAATCTAAAGCACCTAGAAAACACCCTAATGCAACAAGGGATGATATAGTTAAATCAATCCTAGAG
>PIVJ01000700.1 GCA_003353955.1 Bacteroidota bacterium
GTCCGACGTCGTCCGAGTCTTCCCTGTCGAGTTAGTCACGGAGCCCTTCGGGCAGGAGCGGCAGGGAACGAAGGGGAAGGCCCGCTCCCGGACCGCCTCAAACCACCCGAGGTCGCAGAACTCGTCCACGTTGGCAGAAGCCTCGGCGAAGCCCGCGGCCAGCGAGGTGAGGTGGGGGCCGAGCACCATCGTCAAGCCGGCCGCATCTGACGACGTGGCCGCCCCGCGCGTTACGAAGCTGACGAGCTCCTTGTCCGGAAACTCCACGAGGGCGGACTCAAGGAAAGCGGTGTCCCAGTGGGAGTGGATGTCAGCCCCCCAGTTTGCCGGAACCGGCCGCTCACCGCGGCAGTCCCACACCACCCCCCGGGCCTCCGGGACGAGATCCGCCTGGACGAACACCACCGTCTCGATCCGCCCGCGCTTGGCGGTAGGCCCCAGGCGGTTGCAGTCCACGAGGAAAGGCCAAACGCTTCGCCACCACAACGAGGCGCGTCTCCAAGCACACGGTCGCCAGAGGTCCCGGATGGACTTGGGGCGAAACCACGGTGGGGGGACCCCATTGCGAGGAAAAGGGTAAGGGCGAGTCGAAGGGGCGACGTGGCGCTCGGGTAACAGCAGGAGGCGCAAGTGGTCGCCCGACACATGGGAACCGCGCCCGCGCAGAGCCGGCGAGGCCGCGCGCCAGCAGGCCACGTCCACCCCGCCGACCGCGTCGATCCAGCTGCGGGCGTAGGGTGACCCCAGCTGTAAGGCCG
>PIVJ01000701.1 GCA_003353955.1 Bacteroidota bacterium
CGAACCAACGTATCAATTTATCCGAGCGAGACTGTATCCATTTATGTAAGCGCTGAGAATCTTCCTTGTAATTGAATGAAAGCGGCGAACCCTTTCCAAAATGGTATCCAAAATCAGTTCATCATACGCTTTATGATTGTCTGAAATGCCAAAATACTTAAAAGCATTTCTAGAAATGAATGAAATTAAAGCAAATGAAAACTAACCCCTTGCCCGGAAACTGATTCAGGAATTTGGCCAGGTCCATTCCCACATGGATCGTTATTTTAAATCAGGAAATCCACTTGAATTTTTTTATGGCCCCGTAGATTCTGGTAAAGGTTGATCCATAGGGGGGGGTGATGGCCAGGGTCATTTTGGCCTGTTTGAAAACGGGCCGAAGTTTTGAGAGCTCAAGAAATCCTTCATACCCATGGTATTGACCCATTCCGCTATTGCCGACTCCGCCAAATGGCAGATCATGCTGGGCCACATGCATGGCGCAGTCATTGATGGTGACCCCTCCTGATCTTGTATTTTGAATCAGTTTGTCCACAAATGCCCGGTCATTTGAAAAAGCATAGAGCCCCAAAGGGCGTTCACGGTCGTTAATATAGGCAATTACCTCGTCCAGTGATTCATAGGGGATGATGGGCAGCAGGGGACCGAATATTTCATTTTGCATGATGATCATCTCATCATTGACAGATGTCACAATGGCGGGGGAAATTTTTTGTAACCCATCATTTGCCATGGGTCCCGGTATTAAATTAATAATA
>PIVJ01000182.1 GCA_003353955.1 Bacteroidota bacterium
GCACAACATCAATCGGTATGGGTGGCACAACATCAATCGGTATAAGTGGCACACATTAGTCCGGTATGAGTGGCACAATAACTCCGGTATGGGTGGCACAAGTTGGAGCGGTCTATCCACTCGTTGCTAAACCGAAAAGTTAGGGCATAAATCCCCAACTAGTCATAGCCGAGACCGTTGTGTGCTATTAGAACAAACGACATAAATCTGAAATGAAAAAAGAATATTATTTAATAATACTTGTCTCTTTATTTTATAGTATATCCTGCTACAGTCAATATAGTATTTCGGGCTATATAAATTCGAAAGAAAAAAACAAAACGATATACCTTAGTTTACTCAGATATGATGAAGAAAATCTAATTTCTACTGAACAGGTGTTATTTTTTACACAAACAGATAGTACGGGATATTTTGAAATGAAAGGAAAGTTACTTTCTGACAAAAATAAATTGTACCGTATTCACTCCAATATTGAGAGAAACCATAAAGGTCTTCAATTTTCTGATAGTAAAACGGATAAAAATTTTCATAATTTTATTTTTTCAAATTCGGATTCCATATTTTTCCCAGTCAAAAATCAAATATGGTTTAGTTATTCACAAAATTCCAATCTGGCTGACAAAGAATGGAGAAATTTTTTAGAATATGAAATAGAACTACTTAAAGGATATACTGAAACTAAAAATAACGAAGCTAAACAACAAGTAAAAAAAAGCTTTTCTAATGAACTCAAATTATATTGCAAAGATTCTTTAAAAGACCCTTTAGTTAAATTATTGGCTTTTTCTCATATAAAAGCCAATATCCCTAGTTTAGAACAAGATTATAAAAAGAATACTAATTTTTATTCTAAAATACAAAGCGAACTAAAACAACAATATTCTGAAACATCTTATTATTTGCAATTTCAAGAAGAAATCTCTAAACTTTCGATTTCATCTATTAACAAAAGTTATAAATTTCATAAAAAATTAAATTACCTTTTAGGGATACTTCTATTACTTGCATTTGTAATTGTATTTTTCTTAATTCAGAAAATAAAGAAAAAGACGAAGCAAGGGATTATTAATGAAGTCTCAACGCTTACCAATCAAGAAGAAAAAATAGCTAAACTTATTTGTGATGGACTATCAAACAAAGAAATAGCTTCTACTCTTTTTATTTCATCCAGTACAGTAAAGACTCATATTCGTAACCTTTATTCAAAACTAGAGATTTCTAATAGACAACAATTAATTGAAAAATTAAAAAATCATCCCTAGGGCTAGTACTAATATCAGCCTTTAAAACTTCTTTGTTTTAGAGTTAAAGACATTCATTTGTAGATTAGTAAATCTTAAATATCTCACAAATGAAAAATCTTCTCAGGCTTGTTATTTTTTTAATTCTCCCAATTACTGTGTGTGCTCAAAATACAGATATAGATTCTTTGTATTCAGAAGCTATGAAAGAATATGAATTAGAGAATTATAAAAATGCTTCAGAAAAATTTCAAATTATTACAGAAAAGAAAGGTTTAGATAGTTTATCTACAACCGCATTATATAATGGTGCGTGTATATTTGCACTGGCAAAACAAAATGAAACAGCAGTAAAAATATTGGATTATTTGGCTTCTAACAGATTTTATTCAAACTACAAGCATATCACAAGCGACACCGACTTAAATAATATTCATTCAGAACAAAAATGGAAAAGCTTAATTGAAAAAGTTGCTGAAAATAAAAAAACAGAACCTGAAAGGCTTCGTAAAAAAATAAAAACAGAATTGTTTAAAGCAAAAGAAATTGTACTTGCTGAGAATGGAAAATTGTGGGGCGAAAATATTTGGAGTGATAATATTTTGGTTTTAGGTTTTGACAATACTATTTATACTACAAAGCCTTTACAAGACAGTAAAACAAACGACAGTATTATTTACTATAAAAAAATACCAAAAAATACCTTAGGTTTTTCAAATGCAGCACAAAAATATAATGGAAAAGAATATGCAGTAGTTTTAACTAATTATCTTGATGATAATAGTGCTACAATAATTCACGAATTGTTTCACGTACTCCAACATAAACATATCAGCCTAAACGGGAATCCTATCCAATATTTAGATAATTATGATGCAAGAGAATGGTTGAGATTAGAATACCAAGCACTAAGAAATTCACTTAATTTCATTGACAAACAAGCTAGTAAATCAAAAATTGATAAATATATTAAAGACGCTTCACTTTTTAGAAAGTTGAGACAAACTAAATACCAAGAATTTATTGAAAAAGAAATTGAAATTGAGACATCAGAAGGATTAGCAAACTATACAGGTTTTATATTATCAACCTATCAAAATAAATACCAAAAAGTGATTAGAGAGATTGACCAACGAGAGAAAGCAGAAACATACACACGTCCTTTTCCATATGCTACAGGACCTGCTTATGGTTTAATTTTTGATTATTTAAAATTAGAATGGAAACAAGGTCTTGATAAAACATATAACTTTTTAGACATCTATGAAACTCAATATTTAAAGAAAAAAATAAAGATAAATAAACATACAATCCGTTGTGCTCAAAAAAGAAACAATTTTAAAACAATTCACAAACAGGAATTAGTAAGAAAAATAGAAAATGAAAAAATCATAAATTATTACACAGATATTTTTATAAATAAACCAACACTAACTGTTTCACTAATTGATAGTTTATATGGTCGAACTTTTGATATGAATGGAACAGTTACTTTGAAAAATAAAGGGATTGTTTTTGCTATGATTAAGGGAGTAGATGGTTCTAAAAATAATTTTGGAAACTTTACTACAAAAGGTGATGAAAAATTAGGTGTTTCAGGCGTACTATATTCATTTGACGGAAAAATATTTACTTTTCCTAAACCAATAGAAATTGAAAAAAATAGAATAATTGGAGAATATTATGAAATAGAATTAAATAAAGGTTGGGAAATAATAAAAATAAATGATAAAGGGGATTTAGAAATAGTGAAAAAGAAAGAATGTCGAGTAGGTAAAGGGGAATCTCACCCCTAAACCTCTCTCAGAACCGTACGTGATGCTCTCACATCATACGGCTCTTCTTAACAAGTCTTAAGGCATAAAACCTTGTTGCCAATGCAC
>PIVJ01000702.1 GCA_003353955.1 Bacteroidota bacterium
AAAAAATGACAACTCTGAATTATATATGCTCCCAATAAAAAGCCTTAATAACGCTTAAAAAAATGGGATTCCCTACAAAAAACACTTGCATTTGTCAGTAATAAAATTTTCAAAATGCTTATTTAACGTCTGCTTAAATGGGTAAATTGAACGTGAACAAAATGATGACGATTGAAGAATATATCACCGACCACTGTAAAGTAAGTATGGAGAAAGCAATTGCTGCTGAACGGTTTCCTTTATGGAAAAGGTCATGCGATACCATAGATGATGTAACTTTTTCTCGTCATGGATTGCTTCGCTGCATAAGCCCTGTGCATAGTGGTCGTCACTATCTGCAGGTCACGGATGAAATATATGACGAGACAATTTGTCATTCAAGTTATTTTAACGCCTTAAAGTCAGCAAGACGGATGAATATGGTGAAAGCCATGGAAAAGCAAAGCTATCAGCTACAGGGTGAGATACTGTCTTCTTTGGGTATCAATTATCTAAAGCCATTCCCTGAACTTGATGAGTATAGAGTTGAAGCGGCTGATGGACATTTTATACAGCACGCCTGCCATACGAAAAAAAACAGCAAGGGCAAAGTCTTCGCAGCAGGCTTTATTCACGCCTTAAATCTCAGAAATGGGCTCTTGAGGCCGCTTTGTGTGGTGACTAATGGCTCTGAGCGACATCAAGAAATCCCAGCATTACGCACCTATATTGAACAGCGTCATGGCGAAAAAGATACTTGGCAAAAGCATCTCTATGT
>PIVJ01000703.1 GCA_003353955.1 Bacteroidota bacterium
GCAGTGAAATCACTGATCGATGTAGTAACTTCACATAGAAACATGTAAGTATGGAAAATACAGAAGAAAATGAAATTATGGGTGAAACATGTAGAAACGGTAAACCCTGGAATCAATGTGATTGTTGTTAATAAGATCGATGCAGAAATTTGAGTAGATCCCATTAGTGTAACTAAATTAACTAGAGATTAGTTAATAATTACTAGAGTAGTGTAGTCATAGACTAACTATAAGACTACAGTGTATATTTAATCAGAGTAATTAAAGTACACTTAAACAACTAATAATATAAAATATATATATAATTACACGTTTTTTGGGTAAACTACAGGTTTTAAGAGATTAATATTAATATTAAGTGTTTGTAGTCACTTGTAAACACTTAAAAATGGGTTGTCGTAGTTACAGATATAATACGATCACCGTTAGATAATATAATTGAATAACAAATAATAACACTATGAATAGAATACAAAGTCAAATCGAACTGGTGTATCCAGGTAGATTAAATGAGATCGAAGAATTAATAGAAATTATGAAACTAGGATATGATAGTGACATGTTTCTTGAAGAAGATATAGAAGAATCGATATTAATGGAATTAAATATAATATAACTATTAAATTATGGAGAACAAAGAAAAAAACTTAGGAACGGTAGTACATAGGTACTCAGAAAAAGATGATCGGTGGTGTTACATTGAATACGATATGGACGCTAAAATAGTTGGATTAAATTTTATGCAAGGTAGTAATA
>PIVJ01000704.1 GCA_003353955.1 Bacteroidota bacterium
GGCTTTCGCAAGTAACTAACCTGTATATCCGACGTGATAGATTGCGGATATAAATACAATTTACTATTTTCATATAGATATATTGGGTAAGTTGTTGTTGGTGCTATTAAAGGTGTTGAGTTTAAATATAAAAGCTCATTACGCTGCGATAGCTGAACTTCTTTTTCGTTTTGATATATAACTGTACCAAGCCTGTAAAAGTCCTCTGGAGTTGCCGTAACAACTATAGCTGCGTTATTTGCAGGAATACTGTTAAATATTATATTAGCTCCACTTATTGTAAAGGCTGTTGTTGATACTCCGTCTATAGTAACAGCTATAACGCTGCTAGCTAGCTGAGAAGAAGTTATCGATGTAAAAGGGAAAGAAATAGATGTTCCGTTTCCTGTAAGTGTTTGAGTAGCTACACCTGCTCCCGATGTTGTTGGTAACGTAAAATATCCTCCAGCTGGAACATAAGTTGCATCACCGTATGTTTTAAATACAGATATGTCCTGATCAACGTTTTTAACCCGATCCGCATATTCTGTATCATTATCAGGTCTTCTGACCTGCTGATTCAAAGTTTCAAAATAGCTTTCAAATATTTCTAACTGTACTTGCGTAGCAACTTTATTAAATTCGTCTGGTGATAGATTGCCTCTCTGTTCCTTATTAAGAATAAGTAATACCGTTTTATAAACTATGTCTACATTTACTGCCATTTTATTTCTTTTATTATAAATATTAACCGGTCCCAATTAAGAAACCGGTCA
>PIVJ01000183.1 GCA_003353955.1 Bacteroidota bacterium
GCAACAATGTGGCCAATGGTTATCAGGCGCTCAATTCCAACATCTTGGGAGCTGGTAATGTGGCCAACGGTTCTCTGGCGCTCAATTCCAACACCCAAGGAATGTTCAATGTGGCCAATGGTATGTTGGCGCTCAAAACAAACACTACAGGAAGCAAAAATGTGGCCAATGGCTATTTCGCACTCAAAACAAACACTACAGGAAGCAACAATGTGGCCAATGGTTTTGAGGCGCTCGAAACCAACACCACAGGATCCGATAATACCGCCATTGGCGACAGGGCTGATGTATCAACAGGCAACTTGATCAATGCCACCGCCATAGGGGCCAATGCCACGGTCAGCCAAAGCAACAGCCTGGTGCTGGGCAATAATGCCAAGGTAGGAATTGGCACAAGTGCCCCCACCAACAAATTAGATGTGAACGGTTCTATCCGTATGAGAACCGGGGCAACTGACGGATATATTCCTGTTTCTGATGCAAATGGTGTAATGATCTGGACTGATCCGGCAAGCTTTGCCGACACCGCTCAATATGCTGAATTAGCAAATACTGCAATCTCAGCTGTTACTGCCGATCAGGCAATACATTCTGATACTGCGCAATACGCTACATTAGCAAATGCTGCAATCTCTGCTGCTACGGCAGATCAGGCAAGCTATTCCGATACCGCTCAATATGCTGAATTAGCAAATACTGCAATCTCAGCTGTTACTGCCGATCAGGCAATACATTCTGATACTGCGCAATACGCTGTATTGGCAGGTTCGGCAGACCATGCCCTCATTATTGCCGATGCCGACAACGACACCAAAATGCAGGTAGAAGAAACTGCCGATGACGATGTCATCCGTTTTGATATGGCAGGCACAGAGTTTTTCCGTATGGATAACGGCCGTCTCGGGGTAGTAAATACAGGAAGCAGCGTATTCATAGGCGAAGGGGCTGGTACCAATGATGATTTTTCAGATAATTACAATGTGGCTATTGGCTATCAGGCGCTCAATTCCAACACCACAGGAGGCAACAATGTGGCCAATGGTTATCAGGCGCTCAATTCCAACACCACAGGAGTCAACAATGTGGCCAATGGTTATCAGGCGCTCAAATCCAACACCACAGGAGTCAACAATGTGGCCAATGGTTTTTATGCGCTAAGATCTAACACAACAGGAAGCTACAATGTGGCCAATGGTTATTTTGCGCTCAATTCCAACACCCAAGGAATCTACAATGTGGCCAGTGGACAACAGGCGCTCTCTAACAACACAACAGGATCCAGAAATACCGTTGTTGGCTTCTCTGCTGATGTATCTGCCGGAGATCTGACAAACGCCACCGCCATAGGGGCCAATGCCATCGTTAGCCAGGACAGCAGTCTGGTACTTGGTAATGCAGCCAAAGTGGGTATTGGCACAAGTTCCCCCACCCACAAATTGGATGTGGGCGGTAGTATCCGTATGAGAACAGGGGCAGCTGATGGATTTATTTCTGTTTCAGATGCTGACGGTGTAATGACCTGGACTGATCCGGCAAGCTTTTCAAATACTACTGTTATTGCCGATGTCAACAACGACACCAAAATACAAGTTGAGGAAACTGCCGGTGAGGACATCATCCGTTTTGATATGGAAGGCACTGAGTTTTTCCGTATGGCTAACGGCCGTTTAGAGATAGTAAATACAGGACAAAGTGTGTTTATAGGCGAAGGAGCCGGTGTCAATGATGATCTCTCAGATAATGGCAATGTGGCCAATGGTTACCAGGCGCTCTATTCCAACACTTCTGGAGATAAAAACCTTGCAATTGGTTATCAGGCGCTCCGTTCCAACACCACAGGAGCCGGCAATGTAGCCAATGGTTATCAGGCGCTCTATTCCAACACCACAGGATACTACAATGCGGCCAATGGTTATAACGCGCTCTATTACAACACCACAGGATTCTACAATGTGGCCAATGGTTCTGGGGCGCTCGAAGGAAACACCACAGGATCCCGTAATACCGCCATCGGCTACCAGGCTGATGTATTAATAGACAATCTCACCAACGCCACCGCCATAGGGGCCAATGCCACGGTAAGCCAAAGCAACAGCCTGGTGCTGGGCAATAATGCCAACGTAGGAATTGGCACAAGCGCCCCCACCAACAAATTGGATGTGGACGGTAGTATCCGTATGAGAACAGGGGCAGCTTTGGGTTATGTGCCCGTATCTGATGCAAATGGTGTAATGACATGGACTGATCCGGCAAGCTTTGCCGACACCGCTCAATACGCTGAATTAGCAAATACCGCAATCTCAGCTGCTACGGCAGATCAGGCAATACATTCTGATACTGCGCAATATGCTGTATTGGCAAATGCTGCAATCTCAGCTGCTACGGCAGATCAGGCAAGCTATTCTGATACAGCTCAGTATGCTGTATTGGCAGGTTCGGCAGACCATGCCCTCATTATTGGCGACAATGACAACGACACCAAAATGCAGGTAGAAGAAACTGCCGATGACGATGTAATCCGTTTTGATATGGCAGGCACAGAGTTTTTCCGTATGGATAACGGCCGTCTCGGGGTAGTAAATACAGGAGGCAGTGTATTCATAGGCGAAGAAGCCGGTGCCAATGATGATTTTTCAAATAATTACAATGTGGCTATTGGCTATTCTGCGCTCTTTAACAACATCTCAGGATACTACAATGTGGCCAATGGTTCTTATGTGCTCTCTAACAACTTCTCAGGACACTATAATGTGGCCAATGGTTCTTATGCGCTCTTTAATAACTTCTCAGGACACAACAATGCGGCCAATGGTTCTTATGCGCTCTATTCCAACACCACAGGGGTCAGCAATGTGGCCAATGGTAATTATGCGCTTCAAGAAAACGCTACAGGCAGCGAAAATGTAGCCAATGGGCGTTCGGCGCTCTCTAACAACACTACAGGGAACAATAATGTGGCCAATGGTGCTCAGTCGCTCTCTAACAACATTACAGGAAACGATAATACCGCTGTCGGCTACAAAGCTAATGTATTAACAGACAACCTGAGCAACGCCACCGCCATAGGGGCCAATGCCATCGTTAGCCAGGACAGCAGTCTGGTACTTGGTAATGCAGCCA
>PIVJ01000705.1 GCA_003353955.1 Bacteroidota bacterium
TCCCAACCCTTATCACACTGTATCGCGGTTTTGTCGTGTTGGATCGTAACATGTGACTCTTCCAACCGCCGACCACTACACCGTAGTTAGATACTGCAGCAGTCAATCAAATAGTCTTGTTTACTATGTTGTCAATCCCCTAGGATTGTTCGTATGAAGAGTGATTATTCTATTCTATCTACCTACAATGTTCCTATCTATGTATGCGTCTATTGCCATGGGGACATGGTTCCTCTTCCTACAGTAACATATATTCCTCTTGGTCAGAAAGGAACATGTCAATGTTTCTCGCGGTTCTCGTATTTGGATCGATAATACAAGGACTCTCCTTCAACCGCCAACCACTACAAATATGATGTGCAATGTAGTAGGTAATTATCCAATATTATTCACTATGTTAAGGTCTCAGTACCTTATACACGAAGAGTGATTACTAGACTACACACTGAAAGCATGTCTATGTTGCTTTAATGCGGAATACTGTCGCACGCTAGGGTGACCTGGGCTCGGGAAGCTATTACAGGGTTCGTAAACAAGAGAAGAAGTGATATATTATCGTTATCTATGTATCTACTCACTAAGTTCCTACTCACTAAGTTCCCCGGCCACTGCAGGCCAGTCTACTGAACTAGACCCTAACGATGGGTCAACTATATGCATACTCACGATGCATCACCAACATAATCCCCAATGATGAATCAGGTTCATCGTTGGGTGTCACCTGTTCTCCCAACCTATACAAGTCAATCTTCACA
>PIVJ01000706.1 GCA_003353955.1 Bacteroidota bacterium
GTACATATATGTATGTGTCTATTTGTATGTGTTTAGTTAAGAAATCCCCAGTCCCCGATCCCCTGTCTTTTAGTAGATCAGTTTTTTAACTGCACAAATGCATATATTTACTCACACCGACACTTAGGTGGGAGGAGGGTGTTTGGTCCTGTCTGTTTGTCTGTCTGTAGCTATTTCCAAAATTTCATCCGTTCGTCTGTCACACCTCCCTCTCATGCCTACACTATTGGAATGATCTCAATCAAACTTTGCACACTAGTGGGGTTGGTTCCCGAGATGTGCACATGCATTTTATTTTTTTCGCCCTACCCCCAGGGGGTGGGTGGGGGGCCTTTAAACATTTCAGACATCTTAGTTTGGGCACTTCTAGACCTCAGAGAGCAAATCTGACAGTACCTACCCCCTATTTATGGGGTCAGTAAGTTCAATGGTGACATGACCTTGAAGGTCAAAGGTCAAGCTCATGTCCTAAATTGAGGTCAAACATTAAAAAACACATAAAAGTCCCTCTCACACCTACACTGTTGCAATGAGCTCAACCTAGCTTTGCATGTTATCTGGGTTGGTTCCCGGGATGTGCACAAAAATAAAATATTTTTTGCCCCACCCCAGGGGGTGGGTGGGGGCCATCTCAAAATTCCACAAATCCCAGTTTGGGCACTTCTGGACCTCGGAGAGCAAATCTAATAGTACCTACCCTCCTATTTATGGGGTCAGTAAGTTCAATGGTTACATGACCTTGAAGGTCAAA
>PIVJ01000707.1 GCA_003353955.1 Bacteroidota bacterium
TCAACGAGTTATGTTTTACCTTTTCCTTTTATTTTATAAAATACATTGACATATTACTACAAACTAAATACGATGTGTATTGGATAATATAAATGTAAGTTAAATAAATAAACAACTAAATAAATAAAAATGATACTAACAATAATATACTTAACCTTTTTCTTTTCAATAATAAATATACTGAAAATAGTATTTAAAGAATAGTAAATTCTTGAGAGGATGTGTGTAAGACTTTTAACTAATAACTAACATACAAATAAAACTACACTCTTACAAACTAAATACGACTATACTTAGATAATAATATTAAACAAATTAAACTAATAACAATGACTAATAAATTAAAAACAAACTCACTACATATTTTAAAACTAAATAATCAAACTTATATTCCCTTTCAACCTCACAATTTACCCTCTTATTTTCACAAAATAGACATTTCTCAAATTATAAAATATAAATCTTATACTTACATTAATTTAAACTCATTAAAAAAATCTTTACAATATTATACAAATAATATTACTTTTAACAAAACAATTAACTCACAATTAATACATCAAAAATAATTACAAACTAAATACGACAACAACAAGATAATAATAATAACTAAACTAAATATAAACAAATAAAATAAAATAAAATAAATATGAAAACTAATAACTTAACAACTAAAAGATTTGTAATCAGAAAATCATTAATAGGTACAAATACAATTATAACTTTTGTAAACAAAAAACAAGAAACTGT
>PIVJ01000708.1 GCA_003353955.1 Bacteroidota bacterium
GCTGTAAGCAACATGGAGTTTAATAACTCTCACGAGATTGCAGATGATATATCTTCTGAAATAGAGTGCTTGTTTAACGTAATACAGCCTGAAGATGAAGCCTAGAGTAAGACAGATGACGACTAGGGGTGGTAATCCTGCCCCTAATCAATTCTTGCTATACACGTCTGATGGCACGTACTTTCAAAGTTACAACAGTACGATTGCTTTCCGTGATCACAATGGCAAGATACAACTTGATGAGAACACATGGGACTACTCTAAAACCACAGCTGAGTACAGGCGTGATTTTTTAGGAGAAGGTGTTGATTTAACCCGAGATAAAATACTATCTGGTGAATACCAGTTAACTAACTTAAATTAAAGTATGACAGAAGAAGAAATGGAGAAGATCGCAGATATGATATCAGATAGAATATTTGCGAAGATAGAGGCAGATACAATAGCCTTCAACGAAGAATTTGTTGATAGCTTACCAAGTAATGAAGAACAAATAGCAGAGCTGCAAATGTTACTATTGCATTACGAGAAGCAAGAAGACTATACTAGAGCTGCTAATGTTTTTGCACAGATCCAGTCGTTAACAAATAAAAATAACCCAGGCCGTGACATATAGGATGCTTAAACTACAAGTTATTATTTTTAGTTAAAAATAAAAGATTAAACTAAAATTTAAAGTGTTTCAGTATACGTATATAATCACACGTTTTTACGACAAACTCGCATGGTATTATGCTAAAGTTTAAAAA
>PIVJ01000062.1 GCA_003353955.1 Bacteroidota bacterium
TTTCGTTAGAAGTGATTTGATTCGATCTTATCAGCCTCCCATTTACATCATATAATAAATAGTTGAAATTGCTCAAATCGTTATTGTTGATTTTTAGAATAACGAAATCTTTGGTGGGGTTGGGATAAGCCAAGAGCTCATAATCAAGTCCGGATCCGGGTATGGGGGTAACCGTTAGATTGGCCTGACAAAAACCTGGTGTAAGATACAATGCGTCTTGAGCTATGGTTTCAATTACTACTTCACCAATCGGAAATGTGAGGGAGCCTTGATCGTTTTCGTGGAACCTACCTCCGAAATTGATTACTTCAAGTTGTTGAGCATTACTTATAGAGAATTGGAGAATGCAGAATAGAAATATTTTGATTATCTTCATAAGCAAAGATTATTATATCATTATGGCCAAAATTGGCTTAATTAAATACAATTAATAACCCATTGTGCATTTCGGCAATATTCGTTTTTACATTATTTAATTTTCTATCAAAAATGAACCTGTTTATGTATTGAATAATTGTTGGCGAGCTTATTTTTGAGAACATTCTTGCTTTGAACCCATTAAAAGGGTTAGCATAATTTCGTCTTATCATAAAATGATCACAAAGTTGAGAGAATAAAATTTCTATTCTCTTTCTGAACTTCCTAAAAATGCAAGCTTGCTTTTTATAACTATACTGATTTTTCCTCATTGGAACTTCTAAGTTTGACCTGTTTGTTCTTGAATGAAGCCAGTCGATAATCAGAGCCTTAAAGACTCTAGTAAAATTATATTTAAAGTATGAAAGAACTTTCAGAGTTAACTTTAGCTCTGGATTCTTATGTTAGTTGAGAATCATCTTGAACCTAATAAGAACTATACTTTCGTCTTATTAATACCAGAAATTAGTAAAAGGTAACCCCAATTAACACTTTTTTTTAAAATTCTTTAGGAATAATGATTCTGTTCAATGCATCAACGAACAAGATGAACAACTCAAGGTGGGCTCATTCTGACCATTAAATCCAATCTTAAATCGATTATCAACTAATGCTTAAGGTGCGAAGCTCTATAGTTTATCTACCACTCGCATGACCTTAGTCCGCAGCTTATCATTTAGAAGTAACTATTTTAAATCCATTGAAAAATAAAATTGCGTCATCGTTTTTAGATTCAATTATTTTATAAACATCCAAGTCTGTTTCTTTAATCAACAGTTCATCAATAATATATTCACTAACTCGATCATCAGTATCGCTGCTAATGATAAGATTGATAGATTTATAACCATTTTCAGGTTGAAATTGAATCTCAATCCTCGACCAATCACCATCAATAGCTTCACAAAACATGGGTTTAAACTCGTTAATAATGTGGGAGTTATTATTATCGTGAATCGCTATAAGTCTTACTTTACAGTTCAAAACATCTTGCCCGTAGTTACTGCCGTTATTGTACATCCAGAAACTTAATGTATAGGATTTTGTGAAATCAAGCAGGGGTACGTCAATACTACAGATTGATTTATTCAGGCTTTTTTTGGCTCTAAGCGCACTTTTACCAATATAAGATATGTGAGATTTCTCTGAGTCGAAATTATTATAATAGAGGAAGGAGGTTGTATGGCTTAAAAATAAATCCCCATCGGTATAATAATTATCTTTGTTTTCAAGAAAATGGGTAAAAAGTTCAGATGAGTTATTTTGGAATAATCTCTCGCGGCTTATCTCTAGAACCATCAATTCTTCATCTTCATAAATCAAATCACTTCTATCAATTATTTGTTGCTCATAAGTTGAGATTTGTTCCTTTGTATTTATAATGAGAAATTTTTTATAACTCTTAATATCGTCTTCAACCTCTTTTTTGATGAAAGATGGTGAAATAAGTTGGCTAATTTTCTTACCCTCATTTATGCTGGTTCGGGCCAGATAGTTTCCAAAAATAGGTAATCCGGAATGGTAAGAAAAAAGAGTGCTAGAAACCACACTTTGGTGCGTTCCAACAATTTCAAAATTCCCAGATCCTTTGCTAAAAAATGGAAGTGGAATAATAGCTTGAAATTCGTTTGCATCAAACTTGTTTAATGCTTGTTGATAGTTCTGTGGAAGCAATTCTTTGTTAAAAAAATTTGAGTAATTGAACAAGTGTTTCTTGTTGTTTTGATGATATGACAAGCCCTCAATAATAATTAAACTGCCTAAAATTATCAACCCAAATGATCTTAATTTTTTTCTCTTACTTAACAACGTTTTAAAAAGATGATAGAAAAAATAAACTGAAGAAATATTAATAATGTAAAACCAAACCCAGGCGAATCGTCCTACTGCTCTAAATTTTTTCAATACCGAAAATATATCAGCGAAACCCTCCATACCAAGGAGAAATGGATAGCCCATAGAAAACAGAAGTATAAGCAGTCCTGCTAAAATGAAACTTTTAAGCTCTTTGTTTTGAAAATATTTATTATAAAATATAAACTTTATTTCATGCACACTTTCCTTTAAAGAATAAAACAGAAAAATGAGAATACCTAAAATCGAAGTTAGTCCAATGTATGCCCAACCTTCCCAAATTTGATTCTTAACTGTGAATACATTATTTATAACAGTCCTGAATGGAGGATGAGTGGGAAAAAATACCGATTCAAAATTAGAGGTAAATACTAAGAATCCATAAGGATTTGTGGTTCTGCCAGGATGAGTATCAGTCGAAAGAATAAAGATTTTAAAAATAATAATTGGCAGAAAAACGAGCAAAATTATTCTTAAAATATAAATCAGTTTTTGTTTAAACAATTTGTAATTCTGAAAAAAGTAGATGCCAAAAAAACTTAAATTTAACATACTAGCGAGAACTCCCAAATATGGATGAACAAATAACCAACACAAGCTGTTTATTACTAAAAAGATATCCCATATTATTTTTTTAGATGCCCTGATTTTATTAATAATGAGATACCATGTTAGGGGTATGAAAAACAAATATTCCAACGAATAATGTCCTGAAACACGATGGATCTGTGGGGATAAAATCATAATCCCTAAAGAAAATAAGATTGCAAACCATGAGTCAATTTTATAATGCCTCAAAATTAAATAGAGAAATATCAAACTCAAAATAAAACCATAAATGATACTCCCATTGTGAATTCCTATAGAATAGTTTATTATTTCAGGCCAAATTATAGAAATGAGCTTAATTGAATTTGCAAGTAATGGATTATTTACCGCGTAAGTTAAATGTTCAGAAAAAGGATAATTCATTCCTTCAAATTTGATAAAAGAAGAATCATGCTTAATGTGATATATGAAGTTATGATAGCTTGTTAAACCATCTCCCTGATAATTGAATAAAAAACTATTGGGACTTACCGTCACTTTATGATAAAAAGTCAGGAGGAAAATAATCCCCAAAGAAACCAAAAGGATTATAGGTAAGAAATTCTTAGCATATTTTGTCATAAAATTCTTGATGTACTTCGGTTTAAATATTGTGGTCTTATATTCCGATTAATTTAGAGCCCTAAGTAAAGAAATCTCAAATCAGCGAGTCTTAAATCGATACTCACCTAGTACCCATATGCCCGGCCATCCAGCTTTTCGATCACTACCTTATAACAATTTACATCTTTTACCGCAGGGTCGTTATAGGAAAATTTACGATCAGAATAATTCTTCATAATAGTATTTAAGGCATCCACTTTTTTATCAAGATCGGTGATGAATTCTACTTTTCCGTATGCCAAAACCGAGCGGTATTTCCAGCTATAACTGCATGCCACATCTTCGTTTTGATAACGTAAATCATAGTCAGTACTGAAGGCAACACAAACATTATTGTTATTTTTAAGGATGTCAATTTTTCTCCCTTCTTGCGCAGAATGCAAATAAATTTCACCAATGGCATATCCAAAATTAAAAGGTAAAACATAAGGCATATTATCCGGATCGATCATTGCCACATGGCAAAAATCACATTTGTTAATGATTTCTTCCAGTTCGGGTTTAAATTCCAGTACACGACTCTTCATAGTAAGTATGTTTAAGTATTAAGGTGCTTGATTGTTAATGTTATTTGCAAATTTAATAAAGTGAATGGAAATCTACAGAAAATAAAAACTCAAGATTATAAGTATTTTGATCGGGATTATAAATATATCGAAGTCCCAAATCGACCGGAGCCTGCAAGCTTAAAAAATGAAAATCAGATGTGAGCTCAAATCCGGCAGATTGATAGGTCGTATTTCCTTCCGGATGTTTTCCAAAAGCATAATCGTAATAAAAAGCCAGTTTCAATCTTTTCAAATAAATTAAGGATCCGATATTTATGTCGGGATACATTAGTGGGAGTTTATAATTAATACTGCTTCGATACAGTTCAATGTCCAGCTGATTATAAAATCCCCTTGGGTAATTTATAATTTGAGGGAATGTATAAATCCCGTCAATTCGTTTTTGATATCCTCCATAAATTTTTATTCCATGATGTTTAATCAATCCCGGAAAATACAGTACTGCCGCAACAGCTGAGATGCTACTTTTATTTTCATTCTGGAAAGGCATATTCCCATGCTGAAGATCAATTATTTGCCCCCATCTCGGATATAAATTCCGGCTTGATGACCGCAATCGATGATAGGCATAAAATCGGTAATTTAGACTATGAACAGTATTTTGGATGAATTGAATTGGAGAATCATCATCCACACTTAAAAAAGTATTCTTCATAGAAATAGAAGGCCGAATTCCTTTATAATATTTATTCTTCGAAAAAATGATTGGCAACCTGATTTTCGTTTCCAAGTTACTTTCATTATATAGATAGCTGTGAATATTATCAGAGGCTTCACGCACAAATTCTCGTCTTTTTCCAGCGCTAAAACGTATATCAATAATGGGATAAAAACCCTGATATGAATAATTAAAATAATATTTCCCAACGGATTCGTTGGTGTTGTATTCATACCCCATCGTTGCAAAAGATGTACTTAATGTGTTTTGAGACATAAACGAGACTCCCGGTTTCACATCATAAGTACTCGTATTAATTGAAACAGGAGCCCAGCTATGAAAGTTTAGTAAGCCCGTGGCTTTATAATACTTTTTAGTTTCAAATTGTTTCAAATTTGTTTTGTCAATCTTGAGTGGGCTCCGCTCATCTTCATTTATTCGGTCTGTCAAATTTATTGATGAAGAACGAATATCTGCCAGGTTCACCCAATCAGATTTATCCAGAGTTTGTTGCACCAATTCATATCCATCTGAGGTATAATTGGCAAATGTCAGGGTATTATTTTTCTCATTGATGAGTGCATCATTTGCACCATATTTCACTCGAGTGATTTGAAAAATCTCCTTTGTGCTTCGGTCCAATGCATAAATATTATCTGTACCCGAATAAGCTCCGGTGAAGTAAATAAATTGATCTTTGAGCTGGGGATGAGAAATTTCTATAAAGGTTTCTGACATCATTTTGTCGATATCACCCGTCGCTAAATTCAAGATTTGGATGGCTTTTCCTTCATCGTTCATCGAAATAAAAACAATTTTATTTCCTTCTGCAGACCAGGACGGCGTGATGATAAAATCATTATTAGGGAGCTTAAATCGCTTGATTTCGATTCCGCTTTTTGAATCTAGTAATACAAGTGAATGTTCACTAATTGAGCTAACTTCCACCGTAGCAATTTTACTCCCGTCTTTTGATAGAGCAGGCGCAAAAAAACGAGATTTCTTTGTGAGCTGTGTAAGTTTTTTGGTGTTGAGGTTGTAGGTTTTTATAACTGAATAATTTCGGTTTTCCCATCTTGCGTCAAATTCTATTTCCGACCAACATATAACATTATTGGCATAAGTTAGCGGATCTTTTAAATTCGGGCCGGGCGTAAAAATAGTACTCTCTATTCCATTTTTATTAATTAGTACAAATCGTTGGATATCAGCAATACTTGATTTTACGGCAATAATCCCTTCGTCGGGAATTAGATTCGGGAATCGATAATTTGTAAAATACCTCGATTTTGGCGAAAAGGATTGATGTTCAAAATGCGTTTCGTTTTTTATTTGAGCGGACCATTTTCCCTGAAGATCAGTAAAAGTAGAATGGTAAAATTGCTGTTTGCTAAATCCGGTAGTTTCTTTAATGGCACGTGAAAAAGAAGTGATTAAATAAGGCCTGTTACCAACCATTTCCACGGTGTTTCTCCAAAGCTGTGAGCCATATTTTTGCCTGCCGGATGCAATTAACAGGTATCCTAAATTATATGCGCCGGGCACAAAATCTTTATAGGAACCATGCACCGCTTTTTCATAAGAGTACTTTCCTTTTTCCAGTATTTGCGCTTTTAATGGCATCTCAAAAGAAGGCAATCGTCCACGTCCTGAATGACTCAGCGCTGTTTCAATAAAAACTGCATCTCCCTCAAGAAACCAGTTGGGGACGAAAATCCCTGCCATAAATACCTTTGCCTGCTCACCTAAAATGATTGATAAAACGTTGGTTATTCCGGTATTCATCTTATCAATCTGAATCAAATGGCGCAACTCATGAATGGCTAATTGTTCTAACCAATGTTGAGCATATGTTTCCTGTGGTGTGGTTGATTGCATATCAACACGAGTTGGTGCCCATGCTGTTGTAGCATTTGAAATAACGGTTTTATTATGGATAAGAATTGAAGTTTTTTTCAAGGTTCCATTTAAAGAATGTGCTACAAGCGTATAGGCTGTATCCATTATATTAGCGAGGAATTGTGCTTGATTTTCAAATGATTCCGGAAATATAATTTGAAAGTATTCGGTATTAATTTGCAGCCATTTAGTAGAGGCAGGGTCTTGGCCTGAACTATAATATTGTCCTTTTAAATTCGGATGTAAAACGCAAAATAAGATTGTAATTGTGAGAATGACCTTTAGTAAAAATCGCATGACCAAACCTACATAAATTTTCTTAGAAAGAAAAGATCATAAAAATCTGTTAATTAGCGTTCTTTAAGAAAAAATTCCAAAGCGGATCGTTAGGTGGGTCGGCTTTAATATCAACTTTTTCCTTAGTTACAGGATGCGTAAAAATCAATTGGCGAGCATGAAGACTAATGGAAGCATCTTTATTAGATCGTGGTGATCCGTATTTTAAGTCTCCTTTAATCGGACAAGCAATTTTTGATAACTGAGTTCTGATTTGATGATGCCGGCCAGTTAACAATTCAACTTCAACTAAATGATAATCCTTACTTTGATCAACCAATTTATAATTAAGGACTGCTTTTTTTGTCTCTTTTTGTTCGCGGTCGAATGCGGTTGATTTATTGTTTTTTGGGTTCTTCACCAACCAATGAGTAAGCTGGCCCGTTTTAGGTTCCGGCTTGTTTTTAACAATCGCCCAATATATTTTTTGGATATCACGGTTTTTAATTTGTTCATTCATCCGTGTCAGAGCCTTCGATGTTTTAGCCAAAATTAAAGCTCCGCTAACCGGACGGTCAATTCGATGAACCAGGCCTAAAAACACATTTCCGGGTTTAAAATACTCTTCCTTAATATATTCTTTTACGATATCGATAAGAGATTGATCACCGGTTTTGTCTCTTTGCACTATTTCCTTGGGCAATTTATTAATAATAATCAGGTGATTATCTTCAAATAAAATTCTGCTTTTAATTGATTCAATGGAGTTCATAAATCTGGAACTGATTTAATACTGTTCGTCTTCATTCGGAAAATCTACAGACTTAACATCATCGATATAAGATTGCACAGAGCCTTTTATTCCTTCACTCAAATTATTATAGCGGCGAAGAAAGCGAGGTGAGAATTTCTGAGTCAACCCAAGCATGTCATGAGAAACCAATACTTGTCCATCAGTGCCATTCCCGGCTCCAATTCCTATGGTCGGAATCTTTAATCCATCGGTAACTTTAGCACCCAACTCAGCCGGAATTTTTTCTAGTACGATACCGAAACATCCTGCATCTTCTAATAATTGTGCATCTTCAATTAGTTTAACAGCTTCTCTTTCTTCAGTGGCACGAACTACATAAGTGCCAAATTTATTTATTGATTGAGGGGTTAATCCTAAATGACCAAGTACCGGAATACCAGCAGAAAGAATTCTTCTTATGGATTGAACGATTTCTTTTCCACCTTCAATTTTTACTGCATTGGCTCCCGATTCCTTCATGATGCGAATGGCCGAATGCAATGCTTCTAATGAATCGCCCTGATAGGTTCCAAATGGTAAATCAACTACAACCAATGCACGGGTAACTGCACGCATTACTGAAGATGCATGATAAATCATCTCATCCAAGGTAATGGGCAATGTGGTTTTATGCCCGGCCATCACGTTGGATGCTGAATCACCTACCAAGATGACATCTATACCGGATTCATCAAGCAATCCTGCCATCGTATAATCATAAGCAGTGAGCATCGCAATCTTTTCTCCATTTAATTTCATTTCCTGTAATACATGGGTGGTAATTTTGGGAAATGTACTTCTCTGAGTCATGATCTGTTGATTTGGTAATACTAATTACAAACTTAAATTAAACTTTTAACTTAACGAGTTGGCAAGCGCCTTATTGGAAGAAATCATGGACTTTAATATAAAATACCATTACAGCATTTTGCCTGATACCTGTTGGTGGATATGGTCCGTATGCCAAGGCAGATGGCAATAATAACACGCCTTCACTTTCTCTTTTAAAAAACTGGATTCCTTCCTGCCAACCAGGTATTAAACCGCCCAGAAGGAATGTAACAGGCTCATTTTCTTCGGTTTGATCAAAAATAACCCCATCAGTGATATAAGATCCGGTATATTCAATTATAACCGAATCTTCCAAAGTAGGGTAATCTTCCCCAACACCAATTGAATTGATTATATAATGTAAGCCTGAAGATGTAGAGTGGGCGGTAAAATTGCTTAGTAGAAGAAATTCCTTGATTTGAGCTATATCTGTCGTTAATTGTCCGCTTGCTGATAACGTATTATCTAATTTGTTACATGCCGAAGAAGTCATGATCAGAATTATAATGATTGGGATGATTTTTTTCATTTTATAAATTTTAATTAGATATGCAAAAATACTATATTTCTCCCATTAATCTTACTTCTCAAAAAGATTTAACAATTCATGACAAGCCCTAACGGTTTAGAATCCATATATTAAATTAACGCGCTCAATATTCTTACTTTTAGCCCTTTAAATAAGTGAGACTTTGATTTTGTAAAACAAAATTAATTAGGCGAAGTGATCCTGAGGGAGGTCGAAGGATCTTGTGGGCTATATTCCCCGCCCCTTGGGGCGAAATAAAACAGAATCCATCAGGTACCCCGTCCGCTTGCGGCGGGGAGCTTCATTCGTAGCATTACGAGCTTTAGCTGCAATAGAAATTGGCTTGAAAAAATTGGGTTATAAAGCAAAATCGGGTATTGCAATAAAAACGGCCTTAGAAGTTTCAAACTCCTAAAAGCTAAGATCATATCAAGTTACTCACTAGATTCCTGTCTTTTTGTCACAAAATGACAGTTCATCCACAGGCTGATTTAAAAGCTGTTGTCTTATCACAAAGGTCATGAAATTAACCTAATGGACAGTTTGTTAAGTGATTCCACTTAAAAATAATTCTCTTTTTAAAAAAAAATGGAATTTCTCAACCCAATGGCATAATCATTGAAAGCATAATTTGTCGACTATGAAAACTTTAACAAAAAAATAAAATCAAATGGGAAAAATAATTGGAATCGACCTTGGAACTACAAATTCATGCGTTGCCGTTATGGAAGGTAATGAACCCGTAGTTATTCCTAACAGTGAAGGCAAAAGAACAACTCCTTCTATTGTAGCGTTTACTGATAATGGAGAACGAAAAGTAGGTGATCCGGCAAAGAGGCAATCTATCACAAATCCGGAAAAAACTATTTATTCAATTAAACGATTCATGGGTGAAGCCTTTGATCGCGTAGCTAAGGAAACAAAGAGAGTGCCTTATAAAGTTGTTAAGGGTGAGAACAATACCCCTCGCGTTAAAATTGACGAGCGGAAATATACTCCTCAAGAAATTTCAGCAATGATACTTCAAAAAATGAAGAAAACAGCTGAAGATTATTTAGGTCAAACCGTTACGGAAGCAGTAATTACTGTCCCTGCGTATTTTAGTGATTCGCAACGACAAACGACTAAAGAAGCCGGTGAAATTGCAGGCTTAGAGGTGAAAAGAATAATTAATGAGCCAACCGCAGCAGCACTGGCTTATGGCCTTGATAAAAAGCAATCGGATGTAAAAATCGCTGTATTTGACTTAGGTGGTGGTACTTTCGATATTTCTATACTGGAATTAGGAGATGGTGTTTTTGAGGTAAAATCAACCAATGGAGATACACATTTAGGCGGTGATGATTTTGATCAAAAAGTTATTGATTGGCTGGCTGAAGAATTTTTAAAAGACGAAAATATAGATCTTAGAAAAGATCCAATGGCATTGCAGCGATTGAAAGAAGCAGCTGAAAAAGCTAAAGTAGAACTTTCAAGTTCAACTGAAACTGAAATCAATTTACCTTATATCATGCCGGTTGATGGTGTTCCTAAACATCTGGTTCGTAAATTATCCCGTTCTGTATTTGAGCAATTGTGTGATGATTTAATTCAAGCTACAATTGGACCCTGTAAGAAAGCATTAAAAGGTGCGGGTTTACAACCTTCTGAAATCAACGAGGTTCTATTAGTGGGTGGATCAACTCGTATCCCTGCCATTCAAAAAGTGGTAAAAGATTTCTTTGGTAAAGATCCTTCAAAAGGAGTTAATGCTGATGAAGTTGTTGCTGTGGGTGCTGCAATTCAAGGTGGAGTATTAACCGGAGAAGTTAAAGATGTTCTCCTTTTAGATGTTACTCCGTTATCATTGGGGATTGAAACCATGGGTGGTGTAATGACTAAGTTAATTGATGCCAATACAACCATTCCTACTAAAAAGTCTGAAACATTTTCAACTGCAGCAGATAATCAAACTACAGTAGAAATTCATGTTTTACAGGGTGAACGCCCAATGGCAAATCAAAATAAAAGTATTGGACGGTTTCATTTAGATGGACTACCACCAGCACCAAGAGGTGTGCCTCAAGTTGAAGTTTCATTTGATATTGATTCAAACGGAATTTTAAATGTTGCCGCACAAGATAAAGCAACAGGTAAAACGCAAACCATACGTATTGAAGCTTCTTCAGGAATTTCAGATGATGAAATTCAACGAATGAAAGATGAAGCAAGTGCCAATGCCGATGAGGACAAAAAGCAAAAAGATGAGATCGATAAGTTGAATAGTGCGGATGCCTTAATTTTCCAAACAGAAAAACAACTTAAAGAATACGGTGATAAAGTTCCGGCCGATAAAAAGGAAACTATTGAAACTGCAGTGGTTGAATTAAAAGAGGCTCGTAAAAACAAAAATCTCGTTGCGATTGATAGTGCCATGGAAAAATTAAATACCGTTTGGCAATCAGCGAGTGAAGAGATGTATAAAGACACACAGGGCGATGCCGCTCAAGAAGGTCAGGCAGGTGCTGGTCAAAATGCAGGCGCACAATCAGGCTCTTCAAATGACGACGAAGTAACCGATGTTGATTTTGAAGAAGTTGACGGCAGCGATAAAAAATAAGTACTAAACTTATGAATTGTCCTAAAATAGGTTGACCGTTTTTATTAAAAGGATTAATTACAACCCAAGAGAATATTCTCTTGGGTTTTTTCGTGCATAAAGTTAGGTGTCTTCATGTTTTCCGCACTTTTCAAAAACCCCCTCTGTATCCATTGGTTTTATTGGGTTGAATTTTGGATTTGGGTGTTGCAAGGCTAAATTTAGGTATGTTTATCCAAAAAAATAAGAATAGGTCTGGTAGTTTCTCTGTTCAAATTATTTCTAAAATATCAGGCAAATATAAACTGGTAAAGACTATTGGCAGTGGAAGAGCCGAACAGGAACTTCAAAAACTCATCTGCCTGATAAAGCAGGAACTAGAACGTTTAAGCCAGCAATCCAAACTTTTTATTTCAGAAATAGATTCCATTGTTGAACATCTCTTCTCAGCTATGGATAACGCCAGCATAAAGACAATTGAACCGGAACTAATTTTTGGCAAGATATGCGATTACATTGGATTTGATTCGATAAAAGAAGAACTCTTTCGGCATTTAGTAATCTCCAGAATTGTTTTCCATTAAGCAAGCTCAAGACAGTTGAATATTTATATCGGTATCAAGGTCTGTCTTTGAATGTTGATGCAGTGTACCGGTTCCACGACAAGCTTAATAGCCGGTTCAAAGAACAAGTAGAATAAATATCCTATGCACACACTCTTCGGGTTTTACAGGGTAATATAAGTGTTATTTTTTATGACATGACAACCCTCTACTTTGAGGTCAGTGATGAAGATGATTTACGAAAAACAGGATTTAGCAAGGATGGAAAGCATCAAAACCTACAAATATTTTCAGGTCTTTTAGTTGGGTTGGGTGGATATGCTATTGACTACGATATTTATGAAGGGAATATCTACGAAGAGCATACATTGCTTTCTTTTATTGAAAGAATAATCTTGAAATTTAATCTAAACAAACCAATTATTATAGCAGATGCAGGCTTGTTGTCAAATGATAATATTAAGGTTTTAATGGCCAAAGATTATAAATCTATTATTGGAGCAAAAATTAAAAATGAAACAGAAAAAACAAAAAAATAATTATTAAAAAATAAGCTAAAAAACAGCCAGGTAATCTCTATTCCTAAAAATGATGGGACAATGCTCATTGTTAACTATTCCAACAAGCGGGCAACCAAAGACGAATATAGCAGAAAAAAAGGATTGGACCGTTTAGAAAAATAAATTAAGAAAGGGAAATTAACCAAATCAAATATCAATAACCGAGGCTATAA
>PIVJ01000709.1 GCA_003353955.1 Bacteroidota bacterium
GTAACTCCAGGCAGATGATCTACTACATATCTTTTAAACATTTTCCAGCGTATTGGAAACGATTCATTAGCCCTACCTTTAGTTTCAATAATAAAACCTTGGCCAATAAAATCAGGTGTATACTTTATGTTTAGTATCTTTTTGCTACCTCTATTTTTGTAATCACCTTTACCATTGCCGCATCGTTCGTAAGACTCGTTTGGAAAATCAAAGCCAGAGAATATCTCGTATGTCTGTCCTTCGTAAACGGCTTGTATCTTAGCTTTCTTCAAAGCCATATACATATACCGCTCAAGGCCAGATGCAAAGTTGATACCATCATATGATATCTTCTTTGCTTGTACTGGTCCTCGTTTTTTACTACGTTTTTTAAACTTCTTCCTTATCATAGTGTAGTCCGTCATTACCATTTTGGCCTAGTAGCTCCGTAATTTTTTTTGACCTACTAATAATGTTCATACGTTTCAGCATAGCCTCTTCGATCTCATCGCCTAAACAGTATCGTGCTGCTTCAATATAAAGCAAAGCATCCATTAGTTCTTCTTGCACATCGACTAAAAACCTATCTAAGTCCTTGACTTCGTTTTTAATCTCACCCATCATTGTAGCACCGTACTTTTCTTGACCAATCAAACTGCGTTGATCCATCTTTGCTAGTACCCTGCGTACAACTTCGTCTTTAGTTTTAATTTTCATCTTTAACAAATGTACCGTTAACCATTTTGCCTGTGCGTTTAGCAATAACATC
>PIVJ01000710.1 GCA_003353955.1 Bacteroidota bacterium
CCCTTTAGGAAAGTAACGAAAATGAAGAAGAAGAAATCAAATTTAGAGAATATCGCTTATGGAGTTGCATCTAAAGCGAAAAAATTATTCAAAAAGAAACCTTTTGCTCTTAGAAAAGGTCCTTTCATAAAATATGGCCTTTTGGCAGGGTCGGTTATTGGGCCTTCTATTGGTTCAAGTATGAATTTAATTCTTGAAGATAATTCAAATAAGATGGGGGTACAGAATAATAAAAAAGGGCTTAAAGAAGGTAAAACAATTTCTTGGGGGAGGGCTTCAGAATATAAAAGTGGACAATATAGTTCTAACTTGAAAACTACAACTGAATTGCCTACAAACCTTAATAATCCTTTTTACAACTTAAATCCCCGTGTTGCTTGGAATCATCCTGAAGGGCCTATGAAAATGAAAAGATACGGAGATGGTGTTGACCCTAATGGGGGAGATTATCTTACTACTCAAGCAGATTTGGACAAGATGATCTCTGATGGTGTTTCTATTACTGTTACAAATTACAACTATTGGCAAGATATGAACTGGGATGGAACATTCGGAGATTGGAAGGATCAAGAAATAATGAGGCAAAAGATAAATGGTGAGATATCTTCAACATTCATATGGGAGTTATATCCTTCTAAAGCAAAAGAGTACGCTGCAAAATTTATTAATTTGGAAGATCTCCATAATAATTATGGGGCTGGATGGCTCTGTACAAATTTCTCCTTAGAAGCAGAACTATTAGGAAGG
>PIVJ01000711.1 GCA_003353955.1 Bacteroidota bacterium
CATAGCATGCTACTTGACGGAAGTGATATATTTTGACTTTATGTTTCTTAAGATCTATAATCTCTATGCCAAATTGGGCAGAATTTCTAATGATTGTTTATTGTGTTTAGCATGGTACCTATACTCTAATGATATAAGATAAAATATTAATTTCTAATAAATTTTTATTTTTGAACATTTATTGACAAATATTTGATGTTCAGCGAACTCCAAGGCTATTGGTACTATGTCCATGCTCAACACACCAAAAGAAGGGTCTTAGTTTGTGGGGATAAATGTACAGCAACTTGGTATTTTAGGCATTTGACTATCACTTACTGCAACAAAAAAGCCCATTGACTTAACATGGGGAAATTTTGAAACTGTTCTCTTGCAAAATATACTTAGCTGATTTATCTTAAACTTGGTAAGTAAACATTTTTATTACCTTAGTTTATACTCTCATGATATTATATGAAAATATTAATTTTTGGCACATTTGGATTTCTGAAAATTTATTAACAATTTTTTAATATGCAGCGAACTTCAAGGCTATTAGCACTATGTCCACGCTCAACACAACGAAAGAAAGGCCTCAGTTTGTAGATTCTCATGGTATCAGCCGCTAGTCAATAGGCCTCTTCATTGCTGAGATATGGTGACAAATGTAAAATTGAACAAATAATTGTTTGAAAAAAATTGGATGATCCAATTTAAAAAAATATTTTTTCAAAAAATTTCAAATATACTAAGAAATCATCCA
>PIVJ01000712.1 GCA_003353955.1 Bacteroidota bacterium
ATTGAAATTAGAGTTTGACCTATATCTCAATGAAAGTAGGTCACAGTGACCTAATTCTTGAAATGTAGGTCAATGTGACCTAGAGGTGTCCAAAATGTCTAATACATTTGATATTTGGCGATTTCTGGTCAAATGAGGGTCCGTTTTTAAAAAAACACGTTTTGACCTTTATCTCAGACAAAGTAGGTCGCGGCGACCTAATTTTGGGCATGGAAGTAAAGGTCACCCAGATGGGTCATACAAACTTCAAATACCCCATTAACGAAAAAACGTGCCACCATTTACTGCCCAATGCATTGGCAGTTTGACCTATCTCTCAATGAAAGTAGGTCACAGTGACCTAATTCTTGAAATGTCCAAAATACATTAGATATTTAGCCATTTCTGGTCAAATGAGGGGTCATTTAAAAAAAACGCGTTTTGACCTATATCTCAGAGAAAGTAGGTCACGGCAACCTAAATTTCGGTCTGGAAGTGAAGGTCACCTAGGTGGGTCATATGGGCTATACAAACTTCGAATACCTCAATTAACGAAAAAGCGTGCCATGATTTTCAAAATTGTTGACGACGACGGACGGACGTCTCAAAAGAATACATCCAATACATTGTGATACGGACGGACGACGGACACATCACCAATGCAAAGTCTCACCTTTCGGTGACTACGTCAACAGGTGAGACAAAAACTGAGACACGGTTTTGGAGGCCATTCCATGTAGATTTGATAGGCAGATCAATTCC
>PIVJ01000713.1 GCA_003353955.1 Bacteroidota bacterium
TTTAAAGTCTACTAATCGTCCCTTTATTTATTGAAATCAGTATGGTAGGAAATTTTTCAATATCATTATGGTTTTCAATAAAAGCTATCTTTTATTTTAATTATATCTCCCAAATAGACCTCAATTGGTTAGAGCAACTTGTAGTTATTTTTTTTCCTATTTAAACTACTTTCAATAATTCATTTCTTTATATTTATTTTACAGAATTTAATATTTAACCTTCCAGCTTATTAAAAATTTAAAAAGAAAAAATATCCCAATTATATAACTACTAATAGAATTTGAAAAATATAGATTCAGTTTGGTAGAAAGTGGGAATTAAACTTTAAGATAAAAATTACCTGTAACCAAAGATGGTTAATTTATGGAGTATTACAGAGAGACTGTATTGTATAGTAAAAATTTAGAAAAGAAAAAATAAATAAGTAAAGATGAAAAGGCTCTCAGTATAAATATTTTTTTTGAAGATATTATCAGATTAAAAATAAATATCATTCTGCCCAAAATAATATTTTAAATAATTCATTTTTTTATATTTATTTTACAAAACTTAATATTTAAGCACCTTTGCCTATAAAAGTTTAGGAAGAAAAGCCCTCCGCCAATTATATGTAACCGTTAATTGTTAATGAATGACCTGAGTTGTGATATACCAAGTTAGAATAGTTTTTATTAAAGGATGATTCATTCTTTTTTTGTGTTTTTTTATATTATTATATTAATGTTTTTTACAATCTGT
>PIVJ01000714.1 GCA_003353955.1 Bacteroidota bacterium
TAAATTAATGTAGATAAAACTTATAAATTAATGTGTAAATTTGGTCTTGAAATTACATCTGTTTTAAGTGGCACAACATGCCCGGTACAGGTGGCACAATATGCCCGGTATATCCATTTATCAATCAATTAATAAGATCTTTCCAATAATCGCTATAAAGATTCTTGCCCTCCAGAAGTTTAGTGTGGGTGCCTGAAGTTTGTATTTCACCATCCTTAATAATATAAATATTGTTACTTATGTTTTTAAGAACATGAAAACGATGAGAAATATAAAATACAGCAATGTCTTTCTTAAGTTTAAGAAGTAAAGCAGTTATGAATTCCTCTGTTTCCTTGTCCATTGCTGAAGTAGCTTCATCTAGGATTAAAATTTGAGGATTTCGATAAATGGCTCTGGCAAAGGCAATCATTTGTTTTTGGCCGCCAGACAAATTGATTCCTTCTTCACCAAGTATTGTCAAATAACCTTGTGGAAGACTGTCGATGAATTTAGTAAACCCATATTCAACTAAAAATTTAAGTGTCTTTTCACCATCTTTTTCAATATCGCCTAAACAAATATTCTCAATTACATTTCCGTTGAAAATATGAATATCCTGAGGAACAACTCCAATAATTTCTCTCCACGAATTTGTATTAATCTCACCTAATACTTTATTTCCATTAATGATAATATTTCCACTCTCAGCAGTATAAAATTTTTGCAGGACGTAGGCCAATGTACTCTTCCCACAACC
>PIVJ01000715.1 GCA_003353955.1 Bacteroidota bacterium
TGTCATCGACTGCCACGGGTGATCGTCGGAGACACACGAATGGTTCAAGTGGCGGCTGGGCCTGGCCGCCCCCATCATGACCGGGTCCGGTGTTGGGCTCCTGTCCAGGCACGGTAGGGGAACGTGGGAGGACAGTGGGACTCGTGAGAATCTGCGTATTGGAACCTTTCTGCAACACATCGACGGGAGTGTGCAGAGGGTCGCCTCGTAGGGTAGGATTCGGGGAGAGGAAATCCGGTTGAGTTAGCGCGGGGGGGGGGATTACGCGACCGCCGCGCAACTCCATTCCCTCGCCTTTCGTCTCTTCATTTTCCAACTCTCCTGCCTCCTTCCGTTCATCTGACATATCGCGCGCTCGTTCCATATTGATATCCTTTAAATGGATCTTTTTCGTAAGGAAGCAATTGGGACCCAGAACCTCTAAAGATTCGAATATGGGTAAAACCGATGGGCGGAACTAACGCTAACAATATCAACAATAATGCCTAGATGATGCAACAATTGGATCTGTGTACAATGAAGTACAGTGGGGATGGGGTGCTCTCGAACTGAGCCAACACTTTCCCTGGTCGAGTTTTGTTGCTGTGCTTCGATGAAACAGAACATAATAGTATTTCTGCCTGAAATACTCCTTTCGCGATTGGTCAAAAAGACCTCAGCACAAGGCTGGACGATATTTCATTCCTGAAATCCCAATACTCCTCCTCAGCCTGACCGCTAGGTCTAGCCTCTTCGCACT
>PIVJ01000716.1 GCA_003353955.1 Bacteroidota bacterium
CGGAGGGGGGTGTCCTGGGGTATCGGTTACTGTGAGAAATCCATAGTTCCTATCATCAAGCGGTCTTCGCAGCCCGCTTGCTATTGAACGCACCTATCTTGTGGTATAAGCATCGTTGGAATCGGATTACGGACAGCAGAGTTATTAAAGAAATGGCGCCCGCGTCCGACCCCGCTCGTCTTGGCCGGGCCGGTATAGGCGGTGACGCCTCTGGCATGGTCTCACCGTCACCGTGGCATTTCCCTGGGCAACCCCCGCCGTCGCCCCAGGACCGTCCCCCGGCACCGTAGTCCGGTCCGGACGCCTCCCCCAGGACGGGCCTGGCGGTGACCGTGTCGATGGTGGCAGATCGCACCGTAGTCAGACTGATCGGCATGGCCGGTGGAGCATAGGCGGTGACTGCTCGACAAGGGTCCACCGTCACCGTCGTCTCGCCGGGCGGGGTCCCCTCCAGGAAAACATCACTGCTCCCAAACGGATAGACGCATCGAGACGAAACGTTCAGGCCAGTCGGCAGAGGCATGCCGCCGTCTGCTCAGGGAACGGTGGCGACCTGGCGGCCGGGCAAGGGGGCGAGCGACCGAGCAGGAACTCCCCGACCGCCGATATCACCGTCGAAGGCGGTGAATCCGGAGGGGGGTGTCCTGGGGTATCGGTTACTGTGAGAAATCCATAGTTCCTATCATCAAGCGGTCTTCGCAGCCCGCTTGCTATTGAACGCACCTATCTTGTGGTATAA
>PIVJ01000717.1 GCA_003353955.1 Bacteroidota bacterium
GAGACATCTGGTTTCTACTAGATACCATGGCAAAGGGTTATAAGAATGTGGCCATGTTATATATTGTTGGAAAGCTCAGTGTCTCTGCTTTTCAAAAATATAATAAAATCAATACAAATTGTAATAGTCACAGATTATGACACACTCAAAACAGGTGGTAATTTTCAGAAAATTGCCTCATTTGTAGTCAAATCTGTCAAAATGTGATCTTTGACTTTTGGGGGTAGGGGTTCCATATGTACCATAAAAACTGTGGTTTTTCAGAATCACCCTATATTTTTACACATTATGATTGGCAATAAGTGTCTCTTTAATTTTGAGTAATATTTTAGAAAATAGGGCATCACACCTATGGAGGGCATCCTCTTAAGAGGGAAATCAGCCTAAATAAGCAAAAATGAGCTATATCTGGCATTATTTTGCTCCAGTAGACACTGTTATTGTCAATAAATATTAAAATCTATTTACTTTAACTAAATGTGATACTAGTTAACCATTTTACATGATTAATTTTTTTTTAAATCCCCTATAAGGGGTGGCCAGTCAGCCTCGGTAGAAGGTAACTTAGGGGTGGTCAACTGATAATAATTATGGTGACAATCAATTGATGACCCCACAATACCTTTGTGGTTGCCATGAAACCAGTGTGGTATCCATGTAGCATTTTATATCATAAATATAGCAGTACCTTCTTGCAGAATGAAATGAATTTCCAGAAATATAAAAAATACTCCCTAT
>PIVJ01000184.1 GCA_003353955.1 Bacteroidota bacterium
GAATTTTAGACTATTTTGAGGTGAAATTTGACAAAAAAAAGGTGCCATCTTGTCTTTATCTGTACTCGTGCATCCGACCCCAAAAAGTTGGTAATCTGCCATGAAATTTCATCACAGGAGGTTCAAAGGCAGTAGAAAGTGACGCCCCCAAGAATTCCACCATAAAACCATCTAAATATAGCTTACTTTGCTGATAAATCAAGTTCTTCTTCACCCTGACAGATTTTTCGAAGAGACGCCAGGCATCTTGCAAAAAAAATGACCACAGCCAATCCGCGCCTTCGTTAGATCTGCGCAATATGACGTCACAACATAAAATAACAGAAATTAATTAAGGGATTTCCTCCCGGTCTTTTTCATTGGCCAAGAAATAGGCGGGTCCAGGTCAGAGTTGAAATTTCATTCATGAAAAATCAAAACATTGCAATCTAGGTCACTATATTTAAATACGGCATGGGATTCCCGGAAACGAGCTCTAAAAATAGATACCAAATATGGCAGCGTCTCTCCCACGGAAGCGGTTGATTTTTGAGGGCGAATGCAGGCTAAATTTGGCTAAATAACGGCTGAAATTGAACAAAATGGAGGCGGGGAAGAAGGGAAAATATGTCTGGACCCTTGCTGGCCAGTCTACAGTTGGTATATCTTCATATTATGTGTGTTTTGACCGCGAGAAGACCCAGCCAAACTCCCTTTAGATGTAGGTCACCCCGGGCCTGTCGATCTCGCGTATACTCCAGTTTTGTGTACAAATGAGTGTACGTTGTCACATACGACTTGGATTCCCGGATTATTCCGGGAGCAGTTTATGAATGGGGCAGCGCTATCCCGGAATAATCCGGGAGCCGACCGTTAAGAGTTAACAGCTCTTGCATACAAAAACCAGGCAAAATTTGGCCAGGGCTCCAAACTCAAAGGTCGGTAAATGTGGATCAAAGTTTGTCTGTTTGTTAGCTATGGAATCCTTAATCTATGTGCCAAGAATTTTGCTCATATCTCTATTACTGTAGATATCAGAGCATATCTATATTTTCATGTTTTTATCTACATTTTTGAGGGGTAGAGACAAAAAATGATTATTTATGATAATAAAACTGCATTTTATGAACCTGTATATAAAATTTATTTATTCATCAATAATCAGCAAATCATGCCAGGGCATTGCAGTTTAATTGCATTTACATGTTTTGACCCAATTATTTAATAATTTAATAAATTATGAAATTTAATTAGCAATTTTTAAAGCTTTAAAAACTCAAGGTACCCGCGCATGAAAAAAACAATTAATTATTCATCCAACATGAGGTACTTCCTAAGTAACATGTGAAATAATTAGATTCGTGGGATATTAATTAGTTGACCTAATTAATTAATTATTAATTAATTATTAATATGCCTGATTTTCTCAGTAAATTCCAGGTTATCAAAGAATATTTACTGTAAATGATAAATGTCTTAATTGTCTATATCACTACTTCATGCATGATTGGACATTTTATGACCATTATGGCCAAGAATAATAGCACTAAACATGGCCAAACATACATTAGTGAAACAGTCAATGTCAATGACAATTTGATACCTAAGATTGGGTGCCAGCTATACCTTCCTTATATATTGAGCATGATCTGCTATATTCAATATACATTATATGCATCTGACCTAGAAATGTTAGTACCCTTGTATGACTGTGTCAGAATAGTCCTTACAGGTAGAAAATATGTTACAGTTAGCATAATGTTACAGTCAACAAAATATTGCAGTTAACCAAAATGTTGTAGTTATCCCACGGAATTAGGCATATAGCAACTTAGTACATACAATACTTATTTAAATAAACATGAGTGATTCACGGTGCAACTTCGGGTACCTTGATTTTTTTATGTTTGAAAAAAAATCAAAATTTTAACTATATTTTGTTAATTTTGCAATAATTATGTAGGTCACTGCAAATAATTGAAAATTGTAACAACAAAGAAAGATGCAGTTGGCATCCATAAGAAAAACTGTAATAAAAATATTCAACAAATATTATATTTAAGTACCAAATTATGCAAATATCCAGAAGACCCCCACTTTTTCACTAAACATTCTGTCAAAAATGGGTGTGGCTCTGTGATCCAGAAGGATGTGGGTAGAGCCAAAATTTTCAGTATGTTACATCATGTCATCATGTAGTATCTATATGCAAATAATGAAGCAAATTTACCGATGTTTGGTTTTCACTGTTTGGCCAAAGTACCTTATAAATTGCCTGGTTTTTGTATGCAAGAGCTGTTAATGCTGTCAATTTTTTTTTGCCAGCTCCGAGAATAGAGGAATGTAAAATTAGTACTTTCCGCTAAATTAGATGCCACCCCATACCACAGACAGCTGTAATGCCACCTTGCAACCCCACTCCTAGGAAATTCTAATGCCGCCCCACCAGCCCACAGGTACATGTAATTTTTGATGCCACCCTATCACTCAGCTCCAAGCATATTAAATTTGCACAACCCAGCATGTCATCACTTTTGGTGGCCTGCTGATTTTTCTTATCAGAAGAATATATCTAAACCATTTACTTACACCTTTAAACCCTACCACAAAAAATTACACACATGCCAGTGGCATGATGCCACCTTGGCACCCCACATAATGTTCTCATATATGCCACTCACTACACCAATTCTTACACATACCACCCCAACCTCCCTAAATCTGAATTTCTCTAAAAACACATTTTAGCATGTGTTTAAATAGGCCTTAATTACGGGTGGAAAGTTGTTTGTCCTCTGAGTGTATGTATTCAGTCAAGCTTGTGAGCTCTTGTGGCAAGTCCATGATTCAAATCTGTGATTGCATGATTAATTTCTCAGCAATCTAACCAACTGAGCTGGAGTGGTGTTAAGTGATTGTGAATAATGGCCCAATTTGTTTTGTTATCTCA
The DNA here is from genome assembly GCA_003353955.1 of Bacteroidota bacterium. Lineage (GTDB taxonomy): Bacteria > Bacteroidota > Bacteroidia > Bacteroidales. The sequence goes on from PIVJ01000184.1 coordinate 2,930, forward strand.
GCAAGATATATTAATTGCAACAGTCCACCTGTTCATCCATATGTTTTCTTGCCCCACCGCCAGGAAGTGAGTAGGTAGACTACAAAAATTTAGCCATTAGGGCAAATTTAGACCTCTGA
>PIVJ01000718.1 GCA_003353955.1 Bacteroidota bacterium
CTGAGAACTGCACAAAAAACATTTTGTTACCCTAAATCAAGAATACTAGCTAATCCTTCCTGCGTTTCCTTGGAAACATTCCTCTTTTTGAAGACTTGATCAACTCTGTGTTTTTGGAAGAAACACTTGAGTCCTTCCAATATAAAATGCCTAGTAACTTTTCCTTTACCTCCGCCTATTTCAGATAACAATACCACATAATCATCATCTATCTTTTGTTCCCCAACCCTATATAAATAACAAGCAACATAAAAGCAGAGAGCAAGTAAATTTTGAATAGCTTTGAAATCTCTCACCTGTATTGTTTCCCATCCCAATCCATCTTTTAAGAATTTAAATACGGATTCGATTTTAGCTCTCTGCAAATATTTAATATAAACAAAGTAGGCATCGTCATGAGAGGTTATTGGCATATTTGTCATAAGCAACATTGGAGCAGAAAAGATTGCCTTGCCCTTTCTATCTTTAACTTCTACCTTCACTACGTTGTAACTCGCATCTTTATGCCATGAAAATTTTATTTTTACATTTTGATATACTTTCCCACCAAAAGATACCTTTGTTAAGTCTCTTGTATGATGTTTTTCAAACTCCATTTCAATCAATTTTTTAGCCTTTGTTTCATCAGACTCTTCTTTGCATTCTGTTCGTGACTTTTTCGATCTGATCACAAATTGATCTTTCTGTTCATGAATTATATTAAAGTAATCATCGTCATCAAACTCCCTATCTAGAAC
>PIVJ01000719.1 GCA_003353955.1 Bacteroidota bacterium
AATAGTGCGTATTGTGCCGTATCAGCATGAATGGCGTGATTTACGGAATCTGCGAATAGCGCATATTGAGCGGTATCAGACTGGATGGCGTGATTTACGGAATCTGCGAATAGCGCGTATTGAGCCGTATCAGCATGAATGGCATGATTTACAGAATCTGCGAATAGCGCGTATTGTGCCGTATCGGAATGGATGGCATGATTTACAGAATCTGCGAATAGCGCATATTGAGCGGTATCGGAGTGGATGGCGTGGTTTGCGGAATCTGCGAATAGTGCATATTGAGCCGTATCAGCATGGATGGCATGGTTTACGGAATCTGCGAATAGCGCATATTGAGCCGTATCAGCATGAATGGCATGGTTTACGGAATCTGCAAATAGCGCATATTGAGCCGTATCAGCATGAATGGCGTGATTTACGGAATCTGCGAATAGCGCATATTGAGCCGTATCAGCATGAATGGCATGATTTACGGAATCTGCGAATAGCGCATATTGAGCCGTATCAGACTGGATGGCATGATTTACGGAATCTGCGAATAGCGCGTATTGAGCCGTATCAGACTGGATGGCATGATTTACGGAATCTGCGAATAGTGCATATTGAGCCGTATCAGCATGAATGGCATGATTTACGGAATCTGCGAATAGCGCATATTGAGCCGTATCAGCATGGATGGCATGGTTTACGGAATCTGCGAATAGTGCGTATTGTGCCGTATCAGCATGAATG
>PIVJ01000720.1 GCA_003353955.1 Bacteroidota bacterium
TTAAGACATCACTTCAGGTCTGCTGGAGTTACTTCCGGTCATTATGTCATCACTTCCGGTCATTATGACATCACTTCCGGTCATTATGACATCACTTCTGCTGACTCAGCAAAGTTGGCAGAGTGCCAATTTTCATCAGCAGGCATCACGATTCACCTTATCTTACCTTGGTACCAAGTTTGAACTTCCTAGCCCAAAAATGAGTAGAAGAGTTGCACAAAACTCCAAAAATCAAAAACTGCTGACTCATCACTTTAAAGTTGGCTGAGTGCCAATTTTCATAACCAGGCACCATGGTTCACCCCAATGTAAGTCAGTACCTAATTTGAGGTTCCTAGCCCCAGACATGAGTAAGGAGAGCAGCTGAAAATAGCAAACATCAAAAACTGAAAAACTGCTGACTCAGCACTTTAAATTTGGCTGAGTGCCAACTTTTGTCACCAGGCAATATGGTTTACCCCAAGGTATCTTGGTACCAAGTTTGAGCTTCCTAGCCCCAGAAATGAGTAACCTTGGATGGATGGACGGACGCACGCACGGAATGAGAGCTTTAATAGTAGGTAGATATCAGTGAAAAAAAAATAATCGGGCTCCATCAAAGTTAAAAAAAAATAATCGGGCCCACTCATGGAAACAAAAAAATAATCGGGCCCCGGAAAAAAGCCAGAGCACACCACCCCCCCACAGAACAACAGACCGCCCCTCCACCCGTCCCACCCCCCGTCCGACCCCCCG
>PIVJ01000721.1 GCA_003353955.1 Bacteroidota bacterium
ATGATAAGTGAAGAGGTTGTACATCAACTTCTTGACTGTCATTATAACAGAATTAATAACAAACGTTAGCTGTGACAATAGCTAATGTAGTATAATAGTAACAGGCTTATGTCACATGAAAGAAACCTTGATTATTTAGTCAAGAGACGTATTATATATCGTAGAACTCCGATCGATGACCAACCAACAGAGTCGTTTGATTGGGGTGATTACTACGAGAATGGTACATACGAATGCTATGAATTATTTCGCAGCAGAGCTAAAATAACAACTTACAAGTCATTAAAATGGCATATGTATGTGTTATGGTACTTAAACCCTCAGTTAGATCAAGATCAGTTTCACGAACTATCTAAGTATATATGTAACAAAAGAACTGGATTTGTAACTTTTACAGTTTCAGATTCGTTACTTGATACTATGGTCTATGATGTCAGCATGATGGATTTAGAAGAACCACCTAGAAACAAGCTACGTAAGATTATCTTTAAAGAATTTTGTAAACTAACAGTTGAAGAAAAGCTTAAAGTAGTAGGTACAATGGTCGGTAGAGCTAAATCTGTCACTGAATCTGATATTTATCAGTGTATGTTAGATATACACGACGAAGGTGGTTTAATAACTATAAGAGGCTTAGCTGATGTACTAAAATGTTCTTACAGAACAATACATAGAAATATGAGTATGGATTTAAAGAAGGAAAAAGAATTATTAAACAAAGAGATATGAAAAAT
>PIVJ01000722.1 GCA_003353955.1 Bacteroidota bacterium
AAAAGTTTGCAGACTCGAAAGATATGAAACCACATGCAAAGGAAATGTATTTGGAGGGTGATTTACTGAGAACAATACGAACGAAGAAAAAATAAAACATAAAAAAGCCATCCCGAAAATTTTGGGATGGCTTTTTTCAAACCTTAAAATAGTTTCTAGAGCCTGTTCTGTAGCTCGTCCAGTACACCTTGATATTTTCGAAGCATCTGTCCCATTCTTGAAAAAACCCATCACTCTTAACGCTGCTATCTACCCTGCCAGATTCTTCACTAACTAACTTAACCTTGTAAGTAAGTGGATCAGAAGAGTTCAGTCTAATAATGATACACGTTCTAATCATATCTTGCGAAAAAGGTTGAATAACCCAAGAAGTTCTCAAATAACCGGTTTAACGATCAGTCACTTCAATTACATCAAAATAATACATTATAATTTGGCTGATAAGTTTTCAGCTATCTAACTCACTTTTACTTGAATATAAATTACAAATAGTTCATTGTAGAGTATAAAAAGGGTAACATTGACCACAACATTGACCATAAAGCAAAAAAGAGAGAAACAAAAAAGGCTATGGTTTAAATACTCCTGTTTTCAGTTTCGCAGCACCATAAAATATTTCATGACAATTTGGTATAATTCAGATTGCAACTCATCCATTTTAAGAAGTTTTGAATTTTTATGTTTTGATTCTGGAAGTGTAAATGGAACTTGATACATATTATGGGTTAGTTCCG
>PIVJ01000185.1 GCA_003353955.1 Bacteroidota bacterium
CCTCTTTCTCCGCTTCTATTCGCATACAAGTCTTGAGGGAGAGATAAATAAAGCTAAATTCAAGAGTGTTCCGGGACGGGAACGTGACGGAGATAGATCAATCCCAATAGGTCAAGACAAAAACCAATAATAAACTATAAACCAGCAAAGCTCCATACAGGAGATAACTGGTGTATTGATTCTTATATTTATCACCCAATCGGAAAAAAATTGCATCGTCAGCAATTGAGGATTAATAGAATAGCGTCTATTTCCGAAAGGAGAAAGTTTACAAAAAGATTAATCCAAAAAATTAATTTAAAGTTAGCGAATGGGTGGAACCCATTGGCAGAACAGGACAATACTAAAACAGTCAAACTAATGCCTAAAGCAATAAATAGTTTTATGGATGATAAAAGAAATATGAGACCTGATACTTTGCGTGCCTATAATAATTTCCTAAAGATATTTAATACGTTTTGCGAACAAAAATTTAATAAAGATGTGTATATATTAATGATTGATAAAAGTGTAGCAACTGAGTACATGGAATTTGTTTGGAAGAAGAATATTTCGGCGGTTAGATATAATAATTATTTAGGATTTCAAATCTTATTTTTTAATTGGTTAATTGACCATGGCTATACAAAGGTAAATCCATATAAGCTTATCAAGAAAAAACCAGCGACACAAAAAACCAGAATTATGGATATTGATCCACGGGATCGAAGAAAAATAAATGATTACTTGATCACCCACAATAAACAGTATTTATTAATGGTCTTTTTGGCTTTTCATTCGCTGTTACGTCCAAAAGAAATTACATTTTTGAAAAAGGAGCATTTTAACACCAAGAAGCAATATGTTTTCATTGAAGGATGTTTCTCAAAGAATAAAAATAATAGGTGTGCAAGCATTCCGGATGTTATGATTGACTTAACAAAAGAACTGCTAAAAGATGTAAGGAAAAATGAACATGTATTTTCAAAAATTTTATATCTGGAAAGACCAAGATATCACGTAGGGATATTAGTAAATACTGGGAAGACCTAAGAGAACATTTGAAGCTTAAGAAGGAATTGCAATTCTACTCTTTAAGGGATTCTGGAATTATTGAGAAAATAAGAAATGGACTAGATTTAATTACAGTTATGCAATTAGCTGATCATTCATCTTTAGAAATAACGAATACTTATGCTAAGTTGGCTACTGGCGATGCAAATATTGAAGCAATGCGAAAAATAAAAAGGTTTTAAAATATTGTGGTAACAATTTTCTGTTTCTTGATATAAGGTTAATGTACAAAGGAAAATAAAACCCCAAAGCTACCAGAGTACGAGTACTCTGGTATAAGCATAGCTTACATACTGGACAATGGCTCGGGGTTGTTTATTTAAAACTAACCCGTTGTGCATTTAGGCAATATTAATTTAAAAGTTATTTAATCTTCTACCAAAGATGAACCAAATCTTTAAGTTTAGGCTCTCGTATTTGAGTTAAAAAACTTTCTTTTTTTGTAACAAATTTTAATATTTCAGAGATTTTGTCGTAATTCGACCTGAAAGTTGTTCATATGTTTATGCGTTCAAATTCAATAATACGATTTTTTATGCCAATAAGCAATCTTTTTCTCACTTTTTATAAAGCGTATTTCAAGCTTCCTTAATTCTTTATATGCAATTATTAAAAAAAATCCGCTTCCACAGGATAGGTCAAAGATCTTGATATTTGACAGCCTAAAGAGTAATTCATTTAGTTTTTTTGGATTTCCTCTAGCTGCCCCAAAAGTTTCATATAAAGCATTCAAAAAAAGTGCTTCAATTACTTTCATAATGTTTGGAACAGAAGTGTAATACTGCCCTAAACTACCTCTTTGGTCGGTCAAGATTACCACTTGAAGCATGGGGCCAAAAATATTGGGATTAATGTCTTTCCATTGCAGTTCGCCACTGTTAATAATCGCTTGTCGCGAACGGCGAGTGAAATTAGGAGTAGTAAATCGTTTGGCGAAAAGAATTCCATTTACATAAGAAAATACCTCTAAATAGCTTGGTGTATTTTTGCATTTATTAAAAGGTGTATCTAAAATCAAAAAAGGCTTCAAACCATTGACTTAAATCGCTACCATCAGTTTGTGTATGAGCATCAAGGGCATTTAAACTGATTTTCCTTAAAAATATTGGTATCCTCGGCAAAAAAACAAAATAGTAGCCGAGATAAAAATACGTTGAGACCGTGGATAAATTTGGGTGAGCCATCGGGATTATTCTTTCTTATTTCATCAAAAAGCTTTGCCATTTTTTTGGCTGCTTTTATATCGGCAGGATTTTATCTTGTTCATTACTTAATGAAACTATTTCTTTAAGCTTTGAGCGGGTCTGGCTTGTTATGTTTTCTTCTTTTAGCTCTTTAAGCCCCTGAATGATTAAGTTGCTTAAATTGTGTTTAACTGCTAAATTTTTAGGACTGGTTTTTTTAAGAATAAATTTTTGCTTGCCTATTTCAATTTTTCGTACTGAACCATCAGTAAGAAAAACTACATTTATAGGGATTTGTGTAGATAAGCCCAGTTTGTAAAGTGCATAAGAGCCTGTTGGTATAATCCGAGCTTTATCTCGTTTAGCAATGGCTTCTGCTATTTGATCTGTTGAAGGTCTTATTATGCCTAATAGTTTATCTGTTTTGGGATTATAATATATCCCTGATGATAATCTAACTATTATACCTCTTTCGGTAAGTCGTTTTAAAGCTTGCCTAATACCATATCACTACCATTATGAAAATCACTAACAAATAGTATCTTCCCTTTAGGAAGAGTCCTTATTTTATCTTCTATTTTTCTATGAATTGATTTATTATCCACATTGTTTATACTATTATAATGTTGATTGTTAAATGTATTTTTTGAATCATCATCATTATCATTATTCTTTAACTGGGGTATGCACATGTCACATACGCTTAATGGATTTATATTCAACAGGTTCATGCAAGACCCCTTGTTCAATTAATCTTTGAAAAAGTAGTCCCCTGCTATTTGATTTTCGTCT
>PIVJ01000723.1 GCA_003353955.1 Bacteroidota bacterium
TTATCATAATCTGATCGGAAACCATTATAAACCATGTATCCAATTTTTCTACCTTCCGACTCAATTACTTCAGTGTGGTGAATTGGGTTTTCATGTACCTCCACAGCAGTTAATGAATACGTTACATTATTAGGTGTAATTACAGCAATGCCATCTGTTCTTTCAATTGTGGCAAACGAGATTGAATAAGCATCTCTTCCAAATAACAAGCTTCTGTAGTTATTTAAATTCAAGTCTTGAGAATCGATGGAGATAAAAATATCGCCACGTTTAATACCAGCACTTTCAGCAGGCGTACCAGGAACTACGTACTGAACATAACCCAAAACGCCATTATCGCCATATCTAACCAAAGCATATTCAAAGCCCATCGAAAGGGAAATTCCTTGAAAAGAGTTTTCAAGCTCAACATAATCATCAACTATCCACGACCATTTATCGATGACTCCATATTGATATAGAATGTCATAAAACAAACCCTCATGCGTGCTATATGTATTTAAAAAAGTATAGAACTCCTCATCTGTAGAAAACCTGGAATCCGCAAGATTAGGAACATCCTGATACCACAGATAGTAAAGGTTCATCTTTTCCCAAATAAACATATCAATCTCCGAAGCTGTAATAACTTCTACAGGGTCAATTATGGGGTCAATCTTTTTATCCTTTTTACAAGAACTTACCGAAATCATAAATGCTGCTATTAAAGCAAATAAAAGCAGGCTTAATTT
>PIVJ01000724.1 GCA_003353955.1 Bacteroidota bacterium
GCTTGGATTTGAGCCAGGTTTGAGCCAAAACCGACCAGAATTGAGAAAGTTACAGCATGGCCAAGTTTGATGAGGGGGTGGCTTAAGCTTGAGTATGACATTGTCATAATTTCAATAATAGGCTAACATACGGAATATCTCCCAACATGTCAGGATCACGCCCCACGAGGTGTTTCCGGCTGCCGATGGCGCCGCTGGACTGCGCGAGTCAAGGGCTTGGATTTGAGCCAGGTTTGAGCCAAAACCGACCAGAATTGAGAAAGTTACAGCATGGCCAAGTATAATTTGACGAGGGGGTGGCTTAAGCTTGAGTATGACATCAGCGAGTGGCAGCAAGAAGGGACAAACTTTTGTGAGTCGGAAGAAAAAACGAAAGCAACCAACAACAGAGATGGGAACCTGGATGTTTGGCCTCAAGCTGGGCGTTTGGACGCAGAATTGGTTTTCCTTCTCGAATTCAGAAGTTTGTCCCTTCTTGCTGCCACTCACTGATGTCATAATTTCAATAATAGGCTAACATAAACGGAATATCTCTTAACATGTCAGGATCACGCCCCACGAGGTTTTTCCGGCTGCCGATGGCGCCGCTGGACTGCGCGAGTCCAGGGCTTGCTTGGATTTGAGCCAGGTTTGAGCCAAAACCGACCAGAATTGAGAAAGTTACAGCATGGCCAAGTTTGATGAGGGGGTGGCTTAAGCTTGAGTATGACATTGTCATAATTTCAATAAT
>PIVJ01000186.1 GCA_003353955.1 Bacteroidota bacterium
AAGAGAGACCGTTCTAGCGCTCTTAGAAACGCTAAAATACGTTTAAGCAATATAAAGATTGAAGAGATCGCTCAAGTGTTTAGAAACAAATCTAAATGGATTAAACATTAAGTATGCCAGAAATTAAAAATACTTTTCTAAAGTCTAAGATGAATAAAACCTTAGATTCTAGACTTATACCTAATGGTGAATATAGAGATGCTAAAAATGTAAGTATTAGTAGATCTGAAGGTGCAGATGTTGGTGCTTTAGAAAATATATTAGGTAATAGAAAGTTAACAAGTTTAAAGACAGATTTAGGTTATTTAGAAGATGCTAAAAACAATGCTAAATACTTTGCTACAGATGGAGATGTTGTTTTAAATGGTTTAGATATAATTGGTTACTTTATGGATGTAACTAATGATAGAATATTTTTATTTTTAACAGACTACGCAGATTCATCTAACGATAGGTTAAGTAATTTTGCCCCTGGAGATATTACAACATCTGTTCCTAATCCACCTAGCACACCTAATGTAACATTTAACGCTAAAGGCGCCGCTTGCTACATAGTGCAATACAATGTTTCAAATAATGTATACAGAGTACTTCTTGGTGGTAATTTCCTTAACTTTTCTAAAACTCATCCAATAATAAATATTAACATAATAGAAAACATGTTATTTTGGACGGATAATAGAAATCAGCCAAGAAAAATAAACATAGATTTTGCTAACAATAGTAGCTATGAACTATCTGGAACTAGTAATCCTTACTATTACAATGAAGATCACATATCAGTTGCTAAGTTTGCTCCATTTGAAGCTCCTAGTTTTTTAGACACATCAAACGAGTCTGGCTTATTAAATGTTTCTACAGAATTTTTAGCTAGCCATATAATAAATACTTTGTCTCAAAACACGCCTAGTGGTCAAGACCCGGCTTTCTTCAATTTAAATGGAGCGCCATACACTGCAAATGTTAATAATCCAGATTTAAAAGTTGGAGATCAAATAGTTTTTCCAGTTCAAGAAAACTTGTTAACTCCTATAAACTCAGAGTTAAAATTTACAATAGATAGTGTAGGAACAGGCACAAGCACTAGCAATGTTAGAGTAGAAGAAGTTCCAAACCAAGCAATAGTAGCTAATGCTGTATTTGAAATACGAAGAGCTAATCCTATATACGATAACGCTTATAAAGGTGATGAGAATTTATTAAAAGATAAGTTTGCTAGATTTAGTTATAGATTTAAATACGACGATGGTGAGTACTCTTTAATGGCACCATTTACTCAAGCTGCTTTTATTCCAGATCAATTTGGTTATTTTACAGGTGATGATGAAAACATAGCGTTGCAAACTGGCAATGTTAAGTTTATGGAAAACGCTGTAACTAAAGTTAAGCTTAATATAAAGTTACCAGAAAACGCAAACACAATTGAGTCTAAGTTAAAAATAAAAGAAATACAAATACTAGCTAAAAACTCTGATGAACAAGCGGTGAGAGTAGTTGAAGATGTCCCAACTTCCAGGCTGTCAGGCTCTTCAGTAAACTATATATATGAATACTTGTCTTCAAAACCTATCAAAGTATTACCAGAGGCTGATTTGATTAGAGTTTCAGATAAAATACCTATAAGAGCATTAACTCAAGAAGTTTCAGGTAATAGACTAATATATGGTAATTTTATAGATAAGCACGCTACTCCTGACTACTTAGAGTATGATTTAAAATATAAGCAAAAAACTAACGACAATTTCACTATAGAGTTTCCAAATCATACCGTAAAACAAAATAGAAGTTACCAAGTAGGTGTTGTCCTATATGATAGATATGGCAGAGCTTCTAATGTTATACTGTCAGATCCTGAAACTGTTAGCGCTGATTTTTCTAATTCTACTATATATGCTAGATATAGTAATTTTGGCTTAAACTCTGTAGATTATTGGGGTGATTATTTAGAATTTTCATTAAGAAATCCAATACCAGAATCAGGCAAGCAAGGTTATCCAGGCTTATACTCTGAAACAAATCCTTTAGGTTATTATAGCTATAGAATAGTTATTAAGCAGCAAGAACAAGAATATTACAATGTGTATACCCCAGGCGCTTTAGCTGGTGAGTTGATATGGGATACTAAAGTAGCAAATTATTCTACCTTATCCGTAGGATATGTTTGTACTACTATAAATGATTATTTACCAACTTTTCATAACAATAATAGAATAACTTTGTTAAACTTGTTTGGAGACAATATAAATAAAATACCAAGAGATCTTAAAGAAGTAAATGGCAATGACACTACTTTTGATAGTAGAGTTTTACTATATAACAGAGTTAACCCTATATATTCTAGCGTTAGTGGATCTTACAATACTCAATCAGAAGTAAGCAAGCAAGGTGAAAAAGTAGTTTCTATTGAGCCTTTTAAAGAATTAGGAAACTGGACGACTACAAAAGGTGTTCTTTTCCCTTATAGTGAACCAAGTAAAAAACACGAGATTCCTCAACCTTTTTACCCTTATTTTGTTACAGAATTAAACGGAGGTGGCGCAGAGGATTTTGAATATAATTTTCATGACTTGTTTTTTAATGTTTCTGCAAATCCCTTTATAGCTAAAATAGAAACTGACTTTAAAATAGGCGCTACTCCAGAGTATAAAAATAGCGTTATTAGCCTTCCTGATGATTACGGTGTTAATGTTGCTAAAAAAAACATAGAAAGAGCTTGGCAAGATTTAGGTGTTTTTGAAACAGAGCCAACTAAATCTGTTTTAGATATTTATTACGAAACTTCTTCATCAGGTTTAATAAGTGATTTAAATGTAGAAGTTGGCACAGATGGTCCTTTTAGCTTAAGAGACGCTTCTGGCAATGACAGTACAACAGGTTCTTTACAGTTTATTCTATCAGAAAATGATGATATTAACTCACCTGCTACATTGTATTTTGAAGCTTTTAACTCGTCTGGCTCTTCGTGTGCTGATAATGGTAATACAATGTCTATAGTTAGTGTTGTTGATGG
>PIVJ01000725.1 GCA_003353955.1 Bacteroidota bacterium
ATAATTTTCATTGTCTATATATCCGAAAATTCTAAATTAATAATATCTCTATCCGCCTGGATCAACCTTTTTTTTAACATCGTGTTTCGGTTGTTGGGTATTCGGTTTCTAATTGCTTTCTCAATTGTGGAAAAATTCCCTATTGTGATGCATATTAGTTTTGCCCTGGAAATGGCAGTATATAGCCACGACGCGTGTAGGAAATAATTAAACTGCGCATGCACAGGAATGATAATAACAGGAGCCTCGGACCCCTGAAAGCGATGGCAAGTTATACAATAAGCATGAAGCAATTTTTGTTCGCTCTTTAATATTTCGACCTCCCTTACTGGGTCAGAAAAACGAACCGTAATAACCTTGCTGGTTACTTTCTTGACAATACCGATATCCCCGTTGACTATGCCGGTCCCCTCTCCTTCAACGGTCTTGGCTTTAGTATTTTTCGTGTTTATAACTTTATCTCCTGGCTTAAACTTGTTTTTATCTTTAGGTTTTTCATCATCCAGAGTAGCAAAGCTAAGGGTTTCTTCAGGTTCCGTGGGCGGGTTGAGCCGGTCACGAATAACGGAGTTTATACTATCACAAGACAATAATCCCCTACTGTTAACAGGGGAGATAACCTGGATATCTTTAATCGGGTCAAACTTGTATTTATTTGGAATCACGTCACACATGATTTTTTCAATTGCTTTTAACGCTTTTTCGGGAGAAAAGCATTCTATGTGTAT
>PIVJ01000726.1 GCA_003353955.1 Bacteroidota bacterium
GGCCTGGATCCCGCGCCGGGGGCGTGGGATGCGTGGCGGATAGCTATCGTGGGGATAGCTGGAGAAAGGGGCCTGTACGACCTACTAGTACCTGTGGGACAGGCAGAGGAAAAGGTCGAACGGGAGGCGAACAGGAACCTGTGGTTCCTGCTAGCCAGGGCGACGGGGTCGCCAGCCGTTGGGGTCGTCCGGGAGTTTGAGGGACGCATAGGGAGCCCCGACGGACGTGGAGCGTGGAAAAAGCTCCAGGAAGTATATGGCGGGATGACCGCTGAAGAAAAGCCCCAGCAGCTGCTGAGGGCAGAGATCCGGCTGGTGGAAACGGCCTGTGCTGGACCCGGGGATGCCGCGAATTACCTTGTGAGACTCGGGGAACTCTGGGCCCTCTTTGAGTGCCTGGGTGAGCCGAAGACGGAGAACACCAAGAAGGCAGCCCTGATCCGGGGGATCAGGGGGTCACTGCCTGGGATCTTCCAGCAGTTGGTGGCTCAGCCCCAACTCGATTACGCCGGACTGTCGCGCGTGCTGGTCTCCGCGACCAGCTACATGGCAGGAGAGGCTGGGGAGGGGTCGAACATCCTGGGGATGAGGGCAGCGACGACCTGCAGTCACTGTGGGAAGCCCGGGCACAGCACGGTTGAGTGCTGGACAATGCACCCGGAAAAGAAGCCCACCGGAAGGAGGAAAGCAAAATGCTTTGGGTGCAACAAAGTAGGGCACCTCAAGA